>DATJRE010000185.1:0-37811 GCA_035505095.1 Bryobacteraceae bacterium
CCAGGGCCGCGGCGATGGCGGCTTCGATTTCGGCCTCAGTGGCGGCGGCCGGCAGATAGGATTCGATGAGCACGCGCTCGGCGTCTTCCTTGCCGGCTTGTTCCTCGCGGCCGGCCTGGCGGAAGGCCGCGGCGGCATCGATGCGCTGCTTGATGAGGGACTTCAGCACCTGCATTTCGGCTGCTTCATCGAGCGGCTTGGGGGAATCCACCTTCTGTTTCATGAGCGCGGCCTTGATCAGCCGAAGGGCGCCGAGGCGGGCCTCTTCGCGGCTTTTCATGGCGGCGACCATATCCTTCTGCACCTGGTCTATGAGGGGCATGATGAATGCTATTCTAGAACACCCCGCAGCGGGGAGGCCGGAAAATCGCGTCCAGACGCGTGGAACGGGTATGGCAATTTCGTAGTTTCAGGCATGGAAATCGGCTTCGGCGGACCGCGAGAAGATATTTCGGAGCTTGTTGGAGGGGACGCTTGCAAAACGGATTCGAGTGTAATATAGTCCCTGAGTTAAGCGGAGCACAGAGATTCTGGGATGCTGGAGCGAGGATTCGGTCAGAAGAACGGCCCTGGGAAAATAAAGTTTCATTAGCAGGTCATTCTTTTTTAGTTGTTGTGTGTGGATGGTTTCACTGCTCTGACCTTCTCGCTTGGGTTTCGGCATCAGGTGGCCCAAGGCTCTGACTTCGCCAGGTGCTGACTGGGAAACGGCCGGACTTCCGGCCATGGGGACACAATGGCGAATACTACGTTAGAGCCTGCGGGGCCTAAAGAAGCCCCGCCGCGAGCGGCTAAGCCTACCCTGGCCCAAGCGCTCAAGAAGATATTTTTCTCTAAAGATGAAGGCGCGGACGAAGCCAAGATTATCGCCCGCCGCCGTAAGTTTGTGATGGCGGCGGTATTAGGAACGCTGATCGTCAACCTTCTGATGTTCCTGCGGTTCTTCTTCCCGCGCGCTTTGTACGAACCCAAGACCAAATTCCGAATCGGCTATCCGTCGGATTTCGGTTTTGGCGTGGACACCAAATTCCAAAACCAGTACCGCATCTGGGTAGTGCGCAACACCGAGGGGATTTTCGTGATCTCGGCCATCTGCACCCACCTGGGCTGCACACCTGACTGGAAACCCGCCGAAAACAAGTTCAAGTGCCCGTGTCACGGCAGCGGCTACGACTCCGAAGGGATCAACTTCGAAGGACCGGCGCCACGCCCGATGGACCGCGCGCACGTAGAGTTGGACCCATCGGGCCAGATTCTGGTGGACTTGAGCCACCTGTACTCCTGGCCCAAGGGCGAGCGGTCACAATTCGGCGATCCCGGCGCGATCCTCCGGGTGTGAGGTTGAAACATGGCGGAAAGCAACGGACACAACGGTAAACCCGTCTCAACGGGCGGCGCCCCGGGCAATGGAGCGGCCTCCGGGGGTGGAAACGGCGGCGGAAACGGGGGCAATGGCGCCAGCAAAGTAGCCGCCCTGGTGGCCAGCGCCAAAGCCACGCAGGCGCGCGCGGTGGAGGAATTCAAGGAAACCATCAAGGCGCCGGAAAAGACCGACCTGTGGAAGTCGGTGCTGCGCGTCAAGCACGACGAAACGCCGCGCAGCCGCGCGCTGGGCGTGCTCTCCAACGTATTCCTGCACCTGCACCCGGCCAAGGTCAACCGCGACGCGGTGGCCTACAGGTACACCTGGGGCATGGGCGGCATGACGTTCTACGTGTACATCACGCTGGTATTCACGGGAACGCTGCTGATGTTCTACTACCATCCATCGAAGGTGGTGGCGTTCCGCGACATTCTGTATCTCGAGAACGACGTGCCTTTCGGCAAGCTGCTGCGCAACATGCACCGCTGGGGCGCCCACCTGATGGTGATCATGGTGGAGCTGCACATGTTCCGGGTGTACCTCACCGGGTCTTATAAGAAGCCGCGGCAGTTCAACTGGGTGGTGGGCGTGCTGCTGCTGGTGCTCACGCTGCTGTTGAGTTTCACCGGCTACCTGCTGCCCGACGATCAGCTTGGTTTCTGGGCGGTCACGGTAGGGACGAACATGGCGCGGGCGACGCCGCTGTTGGGGCACCAGGGTCCATTCGGACCGCAGCTCGGCATGACGCCGTTCAACGACGTGCGATTCGGGCTTTTGGGCGGTTCGATTGTGGACTCCAATGCCCTGCTGCGCGCGTATATCTGGCACTGCGTGGCGATTCCGATCATCGCCTCGACGTTCATGGTGGTGCATTTCTGGCGCGTCCGCAAGGACGGCGGCATCTCCGGCCCGGCTCCGGTGGTGCTCGAGAGCGAGATGAAGGAGCCGAGGAAGGTATGAATCTGACGCGGAGACGCGGAGACGCGGAGGAAAACGCGGAGAAAACCGGTTATGGTGTTCTCGGTGTGTTTCTCCGCGCCTCCGCGTCTCCGCGTCGTCGTTATTGAGGCTGCCCCTATGGATTTCCATCAACTCTGGACCATCGTCAGTACTCCGGATAATGTGCCGATCGTGCTGCTGCTGTTTGTGGTGCCGTTCTATACCTGGTACGGGCTGCGGCAGGCATTCGCCAACGACCGGCTGATTGCGCAGCTTGAGGCCGATCCGGCCCTGGCCAAGACGCACCACCGCAAGACGCAGCCTTATAAACAAGGATGGGCCAAGGAAGTGCTGGTGTGGCCCTATCTGCTGCGCATCGAATTTCTGGCAGCCATCATTGTGACGGTGCTGCTGATGGTCTGGTCGATCACCCTGAACGCGCCGCTCGAAGAGCCGTCCAATCCGACCCTGACGATGAATCCGGCCAAGGCCCCGTGGTATTTTCTGGGCTTGCAGGAGATGCTGGTGTACTTCGATCCGTGGATGGCCGGGGTGGTGATGCCGTCGCTGATCATCATCGGCCTGATGGTCATTCCGTACATCGACACCAATCCGCTGGGCAACGGATACTACACCTACAAGCAGCGCAAGTATTCCATTCTGACCTTTATTTTCGGCTTCATCGTGTTGTGGGTCTCGATGATTGTGATCGGGACGATGATTCGCGGGCCGGGGTGGATGTGGTTCTGGCCGGGCACCACCTGGGACCACAACCGGCTGATTTTCGAAGTGAACCGCGACCTGCCGGATCTCTTCGGCATTACCGGGAAGGTGCCTAAGATTATTTTCGGAGCGGTGGTGCTGGGGCTGTATTTCGCGGCAGCCGGCACACTGATCCACAAGCTCATTACGCGGACCGAGTTCAACCGCAAGATCTACGCCCGCATGAGCGTGCTGCAGTACGTCATCATGCAGACGTTCCTGATTATCATGCTGTCCCTGCCGGTGAAGATTCTGGCCCGGCAGTTGTTCCGCATTAAATACGTTTGGGTCACACCCTGGTTCAATATATGAGCGATCAAGGTCAAGACAAGGATCCGGTAGTCAGTTCCTCGCTAAGCAAGCAGCTCTTCATCTGGTCGGCACTGCTGGTGCTGTCTCTGATCTGGGGGTTGTGGGACGAGATGTACGGCATCCGTCCGTGGAAGGGCTACGAGGCGCGCTTTGAGAAGCTCTACAGCCGTTACCTTTCCTCGGCGAAACTGGGGGAGGCGGCCAACGAGCGGCAGATCAAATCGTCACCCGAATACCGCCGGCTGGATGCGGAGATGCAGGCGGCCGAAAAGGCCGCTATGCCGGCCGCCATGGCCATCGATAAAGAAGTCAACCAGGAGATCGTGCCCAAGGTCCTGGCGCTCAACGATCCTTTTCAAACCGTGCGCAGCCACATCGGGTCGCTCACCTACGAAATCGAGATCTCCAAAAGCCAAAGCCGCAAAGACTCGCTGCGCAAGCAGATCGCGGAGTTGAAGGAAGAGACGCACCAGGTGGCGCTGCCGGGCGAGAGCCAAGAGCGCACCATGAAGTTCGCCGATATGGACAAGCAGCTTCAGGACTGGAAGGCCCGCAAGGCGGAGCTGCTGCAGAAGCGCGTGGACATCATGAAGCATGCCACGGAGCTGCGGACCCAGCGCGACAAGTACCTCTCGGACCGCATCGCCGACGCCAGCCTGGCCACCATTTCGGCGGTGGAGAATTCGCTATCGACGTTCGACATCCGCATCCGGCAGATTCATGTTAAGGATATCGACTTGGTGGACCGCTGCGAATCGTGCCATTTGGGGACGCGCGAGCCGGTGGTGCTGACGGCGGCCAACATGGGCGGCCAGGCGGTATTTGCGAGCCATCCGGAGCCGGAGCTGCTGAAGATTCACGACCCGGATTCGTTTGGCTGCACGCCGTGCCATGGGGGAAACGGCGTGGCGGTTTCGAGCGTGGAGACGGCGCACGGCTACAACGAGCATTGGCTATGGCCGCTGCACCATAAGGAAAACATCGAAGCCGGCTGCCAGCAGTGCCACTCCAGGGAGATTGTCACCGAGATGGCGCCCACACTGGACGCGGGGCGCGAACTCTTCCGGCTGCGCGGCTGCATGGCCTGCCACCGCTACGATGGCTTCGACCGCGAGGCCGATGAAATGAGCTCGGTGGGGCAGCAGCTCCGGCAGCTTGAACAGCAGAAGGCCGAGTGGCTGCGGCAAGCCGGGTTCGACGAGCAGAAGGGCAACAATCCGCGGACGACCGACGCCGAGGCCAAGAAGCTGTTCCAGGAATCCGCCGATTTGAAGGTGCGGGGCAGCGGCCTGGACGCCAAGATGGAGCAGCTCGATATGCGGTCGCATGAGCTGATCCGCGAAGTGAAGAAGGTGGGACCGGACCTGAAGGAAGTGCGCATGAAGCTGCGCAAGGAATGGATTCCGGTCTGGCTGAAGGACCCGCACGCGTGGCGCGAGGGCACCAAGATGCCCACCTTCCGGCTGGACGATAACGAAATCCGCGCGATTGCCGCGTTCATCTGGCAATCGGGCGTGCAGGGCACCCTGCCGCAGCAGAAGCCGGGCGACCCGGAGAAGGGCAAGGAGGCTTTCGAAACGCGCGGGTGCATGGCCTGCCATTCCATGGGCGAGGGCGCGCAGAAACAGGGCGGGACGTTTGCCGCTAACCTGAGCCGCGAAGGCGAGAAGGCCAACTACGATTACCTGGTCCGCTGGGTACACAATCCGCGCGAGCGCACCGAGCCGTACTGTCCGTACGAAAAGAAAGATATCACCGAAGACGATTACAAGCGGCACAACCTGCCCTTCGTTTTCGACCTGCAACATACCAAGTGCCCCAACGACGGGCATGAGCTGCAGGTGGAGCAGGAGACGCCCATGCCCAGCCTGCGGCTGACGGACGACGAGGCCCGCGACATCGCCAGCTACCTGATGACCCGCAAGCGCGACAATTTCAGCTACGCCGACGCCAGCTACATGGACGATCCGGGTTTGAAGAACCAGGGGCTGGCGCTGGTGCGGTTCTACGGATGCGCGGGCTGCCACGAAATCGGGGGCCTGGAAGAGGAGCAGCGCATTGGCACGGAGCTGACCAAAGAGGGTTCCAAGCCCATCGAGCGCCTGGATTTTGCCCTGCTGGGCCACCAGGCGGAAGCGGAGGGCTGGTACACCCACAAGGGCTTCTTCGAGCACAAGCTGGCCAACCCGGCGGTTTACGATCAGGGCAAGGAAAAGGCCAAGCAGGACCGGCTGAAAATGCCGAACTTCAACCTGTCGAAGCCCGAGATTGACTCCGTCACCACCTTCCTGGAAGGCTCCGTGGACGCCACCGTGCCGGCGCGATATTTCTACGCGCCCACCGACCAGCGGCAGGACATCATCGACGGCTGGTGGGTGGTGCGCAAGTACAACTGCATGGGCTGCCACAAGGTGCATGTAGGGCAGACCACCACGTTCGACACGCTGACGCGCTATCAGGATCCGGATTGGAAGGATCAGAAGCCGCCCACGCTGATTGGCGAAGGCGCGCGCGTGCAGCCGGGGTGGCTGGAGGGTTTCCTGGCCAATCCGTCGCTCAGCGATACGGACACCAATCGCGATGGAGTGCGGCAATACCTGAAGGTGCGGATGCCGACCTTCTATTTCTCCGATGGCGAGATTCGCAAGCTGGTGCGCTTCTTCGAGGCGCTTTCCTCGCAAGCCGAGCCGTTCATCGCCGAGCCGACCGAGCCGCTGACCGACCAGGAGCGCGGCATGGCCCGCGCGCTGTTCACCAGCGAGGGCGCGCCGTGCCTGAAGTGCCATATGACGGGCGACCCGAAACACGATGCCAAGGCCACCGCGCCGAATTTCACGGTGGCGCGCGAACGCCTGAAACCGGGCTGGACGCGGCGCTGGATTCTGGAGCCGGCGTCGATGGCGCCGGGCACCGCCATGCCGTCTGGATTGTTCCGGCAGGAGGGCGACCGGTGGGTGTTTAACGGTCCGACACCGGCCAGTTTCCAGGGATACACCAAGGACCACGCGGACCTGCTGGTGCGCTACATGTTCCAGTTCACGCCAGAGGAACTCAGCCGGCTGCGGGCCGGCGCGAGCGCAGGGGGATTGCCATAAAGCTCGACAGGGAGGCGCCGCCCCCGGGGCGACGGTTTGATTTTTAGGAGGTTTTATCTACGATGAAGAGATTTTGGATCGGAAGCGGGCTGGTTTCCGCGCTGGTGGCTACCGCATTCACGCTGGCGAGTTGCGGCGGTAGCAGCACTCCCACGGAAGCGCCCAAATCGGCAGATGCCGGAGCGCCTCCTGCGGGGGGACCGGCCGCCACGCCGGATATGGACAACGGCGGCACCATCACGGGCAAGGTGACGTTCGATGGAACGCCGCCCAAGATGGCCACGCTGGATACTTCGGCGAACCCGGTTTGCGCCAAGGCGCACGCCACTTCGCCATTGAAAGCGGAAGAGGTGGTGGTCAACCCGAACGGCACTTTGAAAAACGTGTTCGTGTGGGTGAGCGCAGGCTTGCCGGATAAAACCTGGCAGGTACCCACCACCGCGGTGACCATCGATCAGAATGGCTGCCAGTACAAGCCGCACGTGATCGCTTTGATGGCCGGGCAGAACCTGGAGATCAAGAACAGCGACCCCACCAACCACAATATTCACCCGCAGCCTACCGTGAACCAGGACTTCAACGAGTCGCAAGCGCCCGGAACTGCCCCCATTGACAAGACGTTTCCGCGGCAGGAAATCATGATCCCGGTGAAATGCAACGTACACAATTGGATGCGTTCGTATATCAGCGTGGTCTCGCACCCCTTCTTCGCGGTGACGAGCGACGACGGAACGTATACAATAAAAGGTCTGCCCCCGGGGACCTACACGATCGAAATCGTTCATGAGAAGTACGGCAAGCAGGATCAGCAGGTCACCGTGGGGGCCAAGGAGAGCAAGACCGCCGATTTCACGGTGAAGGGCTAAGAAAAAACGCATTGGCCGCAGGAGGGCGCAGAAGAAGGAGAAGTGTCTGCGTTCGCCCGCGGCCAATAATCATTCCGTATGGACAATTCCCGGCTGCACCGATTCACGGTGGTGGTTGCCGTATGCACCTTTCTGCTGGTCGTGGCCGGCAGCCTGGTCACCAGCAACGATGCGGCTTTGTCCGTGCCCGATTGGCCGCTTTCCTACGGCCGCCTGGTGCCCCCGCTCGAAGGGGGCATCCGTTATGAATTCGCCCACCGCGTGATGGCCGCGCTGGTGGCGGTGCTGACTATCGTGCTGGCGGTGTGGTTGGAGCGCGCGGAACCGCGCCGGTGGATGCGGCGTCTGGGATGGGCGGCGGTGGGCGCGGTGCTCTTGCAGGCGGGTTTGGGCGGCGCGGCGGTGCGGCTGGTCACGCCCAAGACCCTGACCATTGCGCACGCCTGCCTGGCGGAGATTTGTTTCGGCCTGGTGGTGGCCGTAGTGGCGGGGCAGACCATGCAGTTGGCGGAGATCCCCAGGATTAGCGATCCCGCGCCGCTGATGGCCGCGGTGGCCCTGTTCGGCCAGGCGATTCTGGGCGCCATGGTGCGCTATGGCGCGGCCGGAGTGGGCTTCCACATTATCGGGGCGGCGATTGCCACGATTCTGGTAATGTGGGCGGGGCTGCGGATTCCGCTGCGGCGGCCCGCGCTGGCCCTGTTGACGTTGACGTTTTCGCAGGTGTTTCTGGGCCTTGGGGCGTACATGGCGCGGGTGGTAAACGTCACGATGCCGCAGCCCATGCCTTTAACTGTGGCGTTCACCTCGGCGCACGTCGCCGTGGGATCGCTGGCCTTTGGAGCCGCAATCGTATTGACCATGGCGCCCGCAGTGGCGCACGGAGGAGTAGCGCTCGCCTGATGCGCGATTACATCGAATTGACCAAGCCGCGAATCACCTGGCTCATCCTGATGAGCACGGGGATCGGCTATTTCTTCGGACTGCCCCGCGCGGCCCATTGGTGGGTGTTCCTGCGGAGCATCCCGCTGGTTTCGCTGCTGCATACCATCCTGGGCACGGCCCTGATGGCTTCCGGCACCGCTGCGCTCAATCAATGGTACGAGCGGGAGGCCGATCGCAAGATGCGGCGCACGGCGGCCCGTCCGCTGCCCTCCGGCAAGATCCCGGCGGGGCGCGCGCTGGCGTTTGGCGTGGCGCTTTCGGTAGCCGGCTTCGCCGAGTTGTGGCTGGGGGTGAACCTGCTGGCCGGATTTGTGGGCGCCTTCACGCTGGCCAGCTACCTGTTCGTCTACACGCCCATGAAGCAGCGCACCTGGTGGTCCACCACCGTGGGCGCGATTCCCGGAGCGATGCCGCCGGTGATTGGTTACGCCGCTGCGGCCGGGGCATTGCCGCGCGAATCCTGGGTGCTGTTCGCGATCCTGTTTCTGTGGCAGTTCCCGCATTTCTATTCCATCGCCTGGATGTACAAAGAGGATTATGCGCGCGCCGGCATTCGCATGCTGCCGGTAGTGGAGCCGGATTGCCGCTCCACGGCGCGCCAGATTCTGCTCTACGGCGTGGCGCTGATTCCGGTGAGCCTGATTCCCAGCGTCCTGGGGATGTCCGGACGCATTTACCTGGTGGGAGCTTTATTGCTGGGCCTGTGGTTCCTGTATTCAGGTGTGCGCGTGGCGGCCGAACGCAGCATAGCCCGCGCGCGCGCTGTGCTGGTCACGTCGGTTCTTTATCTTCCGCTGATCTACGGGCTGATGCTCATCGACCGGCCGGGGCTGTAGTCGCCGTAAGCGGCACGCCTTTCCGCGAGGCCCAAACGGGATTGATGACCTTCGCTGAATTTGAGCAACTGCCCGATCCCCAGTCAGGGTATCTGGAATTGCATCACGGAGAGGTTGTCCTCATGCCGCCGCGAAGGAAAACGCACGTGATCACCCAACAGACGCTTCTTTTTTTGCTGAGGCCGCTGGAGGCGTTGGGGTTTCTTTGGGCAGAGCTTCCCTTTAGACCGGCCCCGGAGTATGAATCCTGGACCGCGGACATCGGTTTCGTTACGCAGGCGCGGTGGGACGCCGACACCAATGACTACTTCATGGGTGCTCCCGATCTGGTCATCGAGGTTTTGTCCAGAAGCAACACAATGGATGAGATTCTGGACCGCCAGGACGTCTGCCTGAGGAACGGCTGCACCGCATTTTGGGTAGTAGATTCCAAGCGCAAGACTATTCTGCTCACGACGCCGGAGCGAAGCTACATGCAGGTGTGCAGTTGTGGACATAAGGTCCCGATGCCGTTCTTGAGCGACACCCTGGAAGTGGCGGCGATTTTCAAGAGATAGCGAGGTTCAGTCTTCGTCCAACTCGGCAAACATTTCGGCGAATGGAAAATCAAGCATGGCGTCGTCGTGCAGGCGCAGGGCAACGGATGTTCCAGACAGGTGCCGAAGATTGCTCTCTTCAAAGAGAAATGCCCGCTTGTTGTCGGGATCCATCACCAGAATGTTTCCCACACCCAGGTTCTCGTACTCGAAACATTTATCCACAATGTCGTCGAAGGTGTCGTCGGGCGATTTGATTTCTATGGCGACGATCGGAACATCGGTGACAACCCTGCCCTTGCGCCAGGGCGGTTGAAGAACCATCACGTCAGGGATCCGATAGTGGCCCTTCACCAGGAGCCGGGTCTCCGTGAAGACCTTCATGCGATGGGAGTGGCGATATTGCCGCAGATATGCCCCGACGATGGTTTGCAATAAGCCATGAAGTTGTGTTCCCGCATTTCGCCTCACCAGGACGCCATCCACGAACTCCATGTCGGGTTCGTAGGTGGTGTTCAGGTATTCCTCCGAAGAAGCTAAAGTTGGCGTGGTGCTGCCCATAGGCTGCCACAACTTCTTTCAGGTTAGCTTACTTCCTTACGCGGGTGTGGATTCTGCGCGGCCGAAATTGCCCGACGGGCATCCGAATTCCGCGATCAGCGTTTTGCCGCAAGCAGTTTGGCGCAAACTACTCGAAACGCAAAGAGTTGTTGTACCCTGGATTTATACAGGCCACTGTGATTCAAGTCCAAAATCTGACCCACCGCTACGGAGACCGTGTCGCCCTATCTCACGTGAGTTTCGAGGTGCAGAAGGGCGAAATCTTTGGCCTGCTGGGACCCAACGGGGGCGGAAAGTCGACGCTGTTTCGCATTCTGTCCACCATGATGACGCCTACTGAGGGCAGCGCCACGCTGGCCGGCTTCGATGTGCAGCGCCAGGCGGCCCAGGTGCGCCGGCACGTAGGGGTGGTGTTTCAAACGCAAAGCCTGGATAAAGCACTCACCGTGGAGGAGAACCTGCGCGCGCAGGGGCACTTGCACGGGCTGAGCGGCGCGGTGCTCACGAGCCGCATGGAACGGGCCATGGAGCAACTGGGGCTGGCCGATCGCCGCAAAGATTTGGTGGAAACGCTTTCCGGAGGCTTGCGGCGCCGTGTGGAAATCGCCAAGGCGTTGCTGCACAAGCCGCAGATCCTGCTGATGGATGAAGCCTCCACGGGCCTCGACCCTTCGGCGCGGCGCGATCTTTCGCGGCACGTGGAAACGCTGCGCGCAACCGAGGGCGTGACCATCCTGCTCACCACTCACATTCTGGAAGAGGCCGGCCGCTGCGACCGGCTGGTGCTGCTGCACCAGGGCAAGATTGTGGCCGAGGGCAGTCCCGCAGAGCTGCGCTCGCGGATTGGCGGCGATGTGGTGGTGCTGGAAGCGGCCGACAGCGAAAACCTGGCCCGGCGGATTGGCGAACGCTTCGGCGTGCGGCCCTCGGCAAGCGATGGCCACGTGCGCGTGGAGATCGCCAACGGGCACCGCTTCATTGCCGAAGTGGTGGAGGCCTTTCCCGGCTCGATCGACTCGGTGGGGCTGCACAAGCCCACGCTGGAGGACGTTTTCGTGAAACAAACAGGAGCATCCATTGAATAGCTTTGTATTGCCCGCGGCAACCTTGTGGCAGCGGGAGCTGGTGCGGTTCTGGAGGCAGAAGAGCCGGGTGCTGGGAGTGGTCGCCTCGCCGCTGGTCTTCTGGCTGCTGATCGGCTACGGCTCGAACGACCTGGCGCGGTTCTATTCGGGAGCTCTGGTGCTTACAGTGATGTTTTCGGCGATTTTCTCGACCATCTCGATCATCGAAGACCGCCGCGAAGGATTTCTGCTGTCCATGCTGGTATCGCCCGCGCCGCGCACCAGCATGGTGATGGGCAAAATTCTGGGCGCGGCCACGCTGGCGTGGATCCAGGGGCTGATTTTCCTGGCCTTCGCTCCGCTGGCCGGCGTGCGTATCGGCTTCCTGGAGCTGATCCCCGTGGCGGCATCGATTTTTCTGATTTCGTTCACCCTCACCGGGCTGGGATTTGTGATCGCCTGGAGAATGGATTCCACTTCTGGCTTTCACGCCATCATGAATCTGCTGCTGGTGCCCATGTGGATGGTCTCCGGGTCGCTGTTTCCCATGGCCACGGCCCACGGCTGGGTGAAGGCCGTGATGTGGGTGAATCCGCTGACGTATTCGATCGCCCTGTTGAACCACACCTTGCGGCTGCCCAACGCGGCGCCGGGGGAATTGGAGAGTCTGGTGGTAACCGCGGTTTTCGGCCTGGTGCTGTTGGTGGCATCGGGCATGATGGCCGCGCAGAAAACCACCCGCAGCGCGGCATGAGACATGAGAAAAACTTGACGCGGAGGCGCGGAGGCGCGGAGCAACCCGCGGAGAGGGCAAGCGTTGGTTCTCTCCGCGCCGCCGCCTCTCCGCGTCGACTGGTTTTGATCGTTTCCGTGCTTGCGCTGTCGGCTTGCCTTCAGCCCAAGCCGCTGCCGGTGATGGGCGACGCGCCCAAGTTTCAGCTTACGGCGGAGGATGGCCAGCCGTTCGACAGCCAGTCGCTCAACGGGCACGTCTGGGTGGCGGATTTCGTGTACACCACCTGCCCCGGGCCGTGCCCCATGATGAGTTCGCATATGCATCAGATCCAGACGCTCACTGCCGAAACGCCGGACGTCAGGCTGGTGTCGTTCACGGTAGACCCCAAACACGATACGCCGCCTGTGCTGGCCGAGTATGCCAGGCATTTCAAATACGACCCGGCGCGCTGGTTCTTTCTTACCGGCGACCAGGCGCGGATGAACGATGCCGGCTTGGGCTTCAAGCTGAACAGCGTGGATGGCTCGCTCACGCATAGCACGCGCTTCGTGTTGATAGACCAGCGCGAGCAGGTGCGCGGCTACTACATCGATTCGGACGACGGCATGATTCAGCACCTGGTCCACGATATCCGGCAACTGGAGCGGCAATCCTCATGAGCGCCCCGCTGCTGCCCACCATCAACGCGATTCTCAACGGCACGGCGTTCATACTGCTGCTGTGGGGCTATTGGTTGATCCTGCACAAGCGCATTAACCAGCACCGCAAGGTGATGATCACGGCGTTCATCACTTCGTGCCTGTTTCTGGTCTGCTACATCGTCTACCACGTCCAGGTGGGCAGCGTGCGGTTCCGGCATCCGGGCGCGATTCGCACGGTGTATCTAAGCATCCTGACCACCCACACGATCCTGGCGGCCACGGTTCCGGTGCTGGCCATCATCACCCTGCGCCGCGGCTTGGGCAAGCGCTACGTGATGCACCGGCGGATCGCCAGATGGACTCTGCCCATCTGGATGTACGTCAGCGTGACGGGCGTGGTGGTGTACCTGATGCTGTACCACATGTAGCGCACGGCTTTCGGGAACTTGGGAGAATAGGTTCGTGCACAAGAATGGATTCTCCCGGCGGAATCTGCTGGCCTCCGCGGCAGGGCTTCCGGTAGTGGCCAGGGCGCAGGCGCGCCGCGCCGATGGGTACGTCGATATCCTGCGGCCGCCGGATCTGGCGACCGCCTTTCTGGAACACGATACACTGCCGCTGACGCGCCAGGGTGCGCGCTGGACGGCGCAAGGGATCTCCGTGGAAGCCGAGCCGCGTGGGTCCGCGCTGCCGGTGCGAATCGAGGCTCCGGATGCCCCGCTGCTGCGCATCCGGCTGCGCTGGCACGCGCCGGTGCCGGAGCGTTGGCGCATCCTGAACGACCAGTGGGAGCGCAGCTACGGCGACCTGGAATGGCGCTGCCTGCTGGGCGAGCGCGTGCTGCCGTGGTATTTTCTGGCCTTCGATGGCCAGGCGACGCATGGCTACGGCGTGGCGACGGGCGCTGCGGCGTTCGCTTTCTGGCAGGTGGACCCGGACGGCATTTCGCTGTGGATCGACGTACGCAACGGCGGCGGCGCGGTGCGGCTGGGCCAGCGCACGCTGGAGGCTGCCACGGTGCGTGTGCGGCGCGGCGCGGCCGGCGAGACCGCCTATGAATCCGCGCGCCGCTTCTGCCGCGCGCTTTGCGAGAAGCCGCGCCTGACCGCCGCGCCGGTCTATGGCGGCAACAATTGGTATTACGCCTACGGGCGCAATTGCTCGGCGGCGGACATCCAGCGCGATAGCGGGCTGATTGCCGAGCTGGCGCCGGCGGGGCGCAACCGGCCGTTTATGGTGATCGACGACGGCTGGTCGCTTACCAATACCAGCGGGCCCTGGGAGAGCGGCAACGACCGGTTTCCCGATATGCCCGGCTTGGCTGCCGCGATGAAGAAGCAGGGGGTGCGGCCGGGCATCTGGCTGCGCCCTCTGGTGACCACCGCGGATATTCCGGAGAGCGCCCGGCTGCGGGCTCGGCCGGGTGGGCGCGGCCGCACGCTCGACCCCACCGTGCCCGAGATGCGGGAGACCGTGCGCCAGGACATCGGCCGCATGGCCTCCTGGGGTTTCGAGCTGATCAAACACGATTACTCCAGCTTCGACCTGCTGGGCCGCTGGGGGTCCACCATGGGCGCCGAACTGACCAGCGAGGGCTGGCATTTTTCCGACCGCAGCCGGACCACCGCCGAGGTGGCGCTGGCGCTCTACCGCAGCATTCGCGAGGCCGCCGGCAGCGCGCTGGTGCTGGGCTGCAACACCTTCGGGCACCTGGGCGCCGGCCTGTTCGAACTGCAGCGTACCGGCGACGATACCAGCGGCAGAGAATTCAACCGGACCCGTCGCATGGGCGTCAACACGCTGGCCTTCCGCGGGCCGCAGCACCGGGCGTTTTTCGACCTGGATGCCGACTGCGCGGCGATCACCCCGCAGGTGCCCTGGGACCTGACGTCCCGTTGGCTGGACCTGGTGGCGCGCAGCGGCACGGCCCTGTTTGTTTCGCCCGACCCCGCGGCGCTGAATGCCGGCTCGAAGCAGGCCATCCAGCGGGCATTCGCCGCGGCGGCCCTACCGCGCGAAACGGCCGAGCCGCTCGACTGGATGGAAACCAACACGCCCGGCCGCTGGCGCATCCAGGGGCAAACCGTGGAATATGACTGGTACGGCCCTGAGGGCGGCACGCCGTTTCTGCGGTGAGCGGCGCTCCGCCTGATCCTCAGTTTTGGTCATCGCTTGCGCTCACCGTGCACGGCCGCGAAATCAGTGTTTGAGGATGGCCGCCAATGCGCGCATCCGGGTGGCATCGGTTGAGGACTTCGCCTTGCCAGCGTCTTTGTCGAGAGTTTCGCCCATTTTCTGGAGAGCCGCCGAGTCTTTCCGGCTGGCCCCCGGTTTTTCAACCTCGGCGATGGCAGCCCTCAGAGAAGCAATCCGCGAAGCCGGCAGCGACCCGCTGCGCTCCAGTTGAACGAGGTAGGCCTTGCCCACGATCAGATTCTGCGGCCATACGATCTTCGGCTGGCTCTGCACGTTGAGAGTATCAAAATGCACCTGGTTCGAGGCATCGATCTCCTCCTGGGTGAGGAACTTAGTCGGCTGCAAGCGGAAGACATCCACGCCGCGCGCGATCTCCGAGCCATAGATGTAGCCGTTGTACCAATAGACCGACCAGAAGCCGCCCAAGCCGTGCTTGACGGCGTCGAGCGGTCCGCGATCGAAGTAGCCGATTTCGAATGGATGCGAGGGGTCGGTGAAATCCACCAGCGAGACGCCGCCTTGATACCACGCCTGCACGAAAACGTCGCGGCCGGGTATCGGCACCAGCGAGCCGTTGTGCGCGACGCAGTTTTCGAGGTCGGTCTGCGGCGCCGGCATCTTGTAATAGGACGACAAGGCCAGCTTGCGGTTGGAGAGCGAGAAGATGGCGTCGGCGCCCCAGTACATCGGGTCGGTGGCGCGGCAGCGAGGCTGGGAGCCGCCACCCCATTCGTCGGTGTAGAGCACCTTGGAACCGTCGTTGCTGAAAGTGGCGGAGTGCCAATAGGCGTAGTTCGGATCGCTGACGGCGTCGATGCGCTTGGGGTTCACCGGGTCGGACACATCCAGCAGGATGCCGTTGCCGGAGCAGGCGCCGGCGGCCAGGCCGATGTCGGAATAGATGGTGATGTCGTGGCACTGATTGGTGGTGGAAGTGGCCTGCGTTCCTTCGCCGTGCGTGCCGCCCTTCCAGAGGCCATCGATGTTGCCGGTCTGCGTGTCGGTGAAAATCCGTGGGCTGGAGACGATCTTGGCCAGCTCGGGGTGAGCCAGGGGCACCTTGATGATGTCGATGCGGAAGAGCGCGGTTTCGGGGTTGGCCTTGGGATCGCCCCCGGAGCAGCCGGCAAGTTCTTCGGCTTGCCGTACCGGGCCGGTGCCGGAGATGTAGACGTAGATATTGTCTTTATCTTTGGGGTCGATCAGGAGCGTGTGGGTATGAGAGCCGCGGCAGCTTTGCACAGCGGCCACCTGCCTGGGGTTCTGGATATCGCTGATATCGAAAATGCGCACGCCGCGGAAACGATCGGGACTGGGGGGCGGGGGACGGCGGCCACGGCCGGCGCCTGCCGCGGGTTGGCCGGGCGCGGCACCGGCGGCGGCGGTCGGCTCAGCGGGCGGTTCAACAGGCGCGGGCGGCGGAGTGGCATTGGCGGGAACGGGGATGCCCTGCGTGCCGCAATCGATGCGTCCGTTCATGGCCTCGGCCGACATGAAAAGCAAATGGCCATAGACGGATACGTCGCCTTGCCCGCCAGGGCAGACCAGCGAGGTGCCCAGTTTGATGTGCGCCGGGGCGTCGATGTCGTAGAAGTTGATGCCGTTGTAGTTGCCGACGAACAGGTGATTGCCGCTGAAAGCGAGGTCCGAATTGACCGAACCGGTGTTGAGCGTCGGACCCCGGCCGCGGCGGCCGCCCGCGGGAGGAGTCGGCGGCGGAGGGGGTTCGGGCGCGTTCGGATCGGGCGCGAACCCCGGCGGCTTCGGCAGGCTGGCGACTTTCTGCAATCCGAAAATCGCTTCGCCGGCGTCATAGAGGCCGGCCTTGAGGCCGATGCGCGGATCGTCTGCGCCGGCGCGCGGGTTGGAATAGACGGTAGGCGGCGCAGCCTTGCTCGGGTCGGGCTGCGGTCCCCGTTGCGCCATGCAGAGCGTGGGTACCGCTAGGGACGCTGCGAATGCAAAGCCCGCGCGAAAACGGCGGGAATTTGGTGTTGGGGTCATTTCTTCTCCTTGTCAAGCATGCCGCGCATGATTTTGATTTCCGCGCTCTGGGTGGCGTCGATGTCGGTGGCAAAGTCGAACAGGACCGGATCCTGGGCCGCGCCGGGGGTCTTGAAGAGTTCGTCCACCATGGTGAGCGCGCCGCCATGATGCTGGATCATTCCGGTAAGGAACAGGTGGTCGAACCGCGCGCCGCGCGCTTTTGTAAGGGCCGCCATCTGCGCAGGCGTCAGCATTCCCGGCATGAGCATGTTCATCTTCATGTTTTTCATGCCGGCCGCACTCATGTGGCTATGATCCATTTCCATGGTGGTGGGTTTGCCGCGGCTTTCCAGCCAGCGCTTCATAAAGCCGATCTCGTCGGTTTGAGAGATGGAGATTTTTTCCCCAAAGGCTTGCAAAGCGGGGCTTTTGCCGTGGATGCGCAGAAGCGCAACCATGTCGACCGCTTGCTGGTGGTGCATGATCATGCCCTGCATGAATTCCACGTCGGCCTTGAAAGGAGCCTTGGGCTGAATCCAGACGCTGGACCCGGTGAGGAGTTTGCTGGGCTGGCCAGGAGCGCCGGGTTGCACGATGGGAGCGGTTTGCTGCGCAGGCGCCGCCATCGCGCTCAGTAACAGAAGCGGGAAGCGCAGAAACCGGTTACAGAGAGCCATGCGTTACTATACATTTGGCGTTTCGGAGAGTCAAATTCCGATAGAGCTATTGCCCGCTCGACCCGCTGGAAACCAATGGCCGCCCGGCGGCGGCGCTAGGCATCCGAAGTCCGGTTCTGGGAGGCGCCGCCCGGATCATGCGCCAGCCGGAAATTGGCGGGAACCACCTTGCTTCGCCAGGTGACGCGGCCTTTTCGCGCGGGCCTGTCGCAGACCGGACCGGCGGCCTGCGGCCGGCGCTGCCGACATGCCCAACGCCGGCCGCCAGCACGGCCATGAGGATGGGGCGCAGCCGCATTCGCAAAGGTGGCCCTCCGCGGAACCTCCGCCGTCTTGCCCGGCTCCGGCACGATTACGCTACGCTAGATGTAGATCTCCACCGAGGAGGCAGCATGCTGCGCCGCAGATTTCTCCAGACTATTTCCGCCGCCGCGGCTACGGCGGTTGCCGCGCCAGCCGCACCTGCGCCGGCGCCCGATGTCACGCCGGTGAGGTTGGGGTTCGACACCTATTCCATCCGCGCCTTCAGATGGAAGGCGCCGCAGTTCCTGGAATATGCGGCCGGCCTTAAGCTGGATGCCATCCAGTTCTCCGACCTGGCGGATTACGAAAGCCACGACCGCGCCTACCTGCAAAAAGTCAAAGACCAGGCGGCGCGGCTGAACCTCGCCGTGGATTCCGGTATGGGCTGCATCTGCCCCTCCAGCAAGGCCTTCCGCAAGAACGGCCCGCCGGCGCGCGAGCAGTTGATCGAGGGGCTGCGCATCGCGCACGATGTGGGCGCCAAGGTCATGCGCTGCTACATGGGCACCAGTGCCGACCGCATCGGGCTGCCGGGTATCGAGGTCCACATGGAGAACACCATCAAGCTGTTCCAGTCCGTGCGGAACCAGGCGCTCGATTACGGGGTCAAAATCGCGCTCGAAAACCACTCCGGCGACATGCAGGCGCGCGAAGTCAAAACCATCATCGAGGAATCCGGCAAAGATTTCGTGGGGTCGAACCTCGATACCGGCAATCCTATCTGGGTGGTGGAAGACCCCTTCGTGACGCTGGAGACGCTGGCGCCTTACGTGGTCACTTCGCACATGCGCGACTCGGCGGTCTTCGAAACGGCGAACGGCGCGGCCGGGCAGTGGGTGGCCATGGGCGACGGCAACATCGATTACGTGAAGTTCGTGGCCGAGTTCCGCCGGCTGTGCCCGAATATCTCGATGCACCTGGAAATCATCACCGGGCGTCCGCCCACGCGGCTGCCCTACCTGGAGACCGATTTCTGGAAGGTCTTTCCGAAGATGCCTGCCTGGGAGTTCGCGCGCTTCGTGGCGCTGGCCAAGAGCGGCCATCCCTTCATGGGCGCCATGGTGGTGGAAGACGTTCCCGGCACTCATCCGGAGATTATGACCAGCGCGCTCAAAGAGCAGCAGCGCATCGACCTGGAACGCAGCTTCGAATACTGCAAGAAGAAGCTCAACGTGGGAATCAACTGGCGGGCATGAGACCGCCGCATTCGCTCTGGCCGGCGGCGGCGCTGGCGCTTTGGCTGGGCGCCTGCGCGCACGGTCCGGTTACGCTCACGGTGTCGGTAGCCGCCAGCCTGCAAAAGGCCATCGGCGAAATCGCCGCGCGCTATCAGGCAGAGCATCCCCGTGTGAAACTGGCGTTCAATTACGGCGGTTCAGGCATGCTGGAGCAGCAGATTGAAAACGGTGCGCCGGCCGACGTGTTCATCTCCGCCGCGCCCGGTCCCATGAACAAGCTCGCGGCCGTGGGCCTGATTGACGAGGCCACCCGCCGCGACCTGCTGCGCAATTCCATTGTGCTGATCGCTCCCAAGGGGAGCACCCAGCCGGCCTCCTTTCAGGACCTCGCCACGCCCTCGGTGAAGCTGATCGGGCTGGGCGATCCGGCCAGTGTCCCCGCCGGCGAGTACGGCCGCCAGGTGCTCCAGCACCTCAACCTGCTGGACGCCGTGCGCTCCAAGCTGGTGCTGGCTAAGGATGTGGAGCAGGTGCTCCAATACGTGGAAACGGGCAACGCGGATGCCGGAATCGTGTACTCCACCGATGCGCGCGAATCGCACCAGGTGCGCGTGGCGGCGGTGGCGCCGGAATCCACCCACCAGCCGGTTATTTACCCCGTGGCGATGATCAAGGGCAGCCACGCACCAGCCGAGGCGCGCGAGTTTCTGCGGTATTTGGAGGGCCCGGAGGCGGGCGGCATCTTCGCCGCGCACGGATTCACCGTCCCCGGCTTTCCCGTGGCCGCGCCCTGATGCCCGCCGATCTTTCGCCGCTGTGGATTTCGCTGCGCACCGCGGCGGTCGCCACCGCGCTGGCGTTTGTGGCCGGCATTGCCGCCGCGCGCCTGATGAGCGCCTACCACGGCCGCGCGCGCGGTCTGCTGGATGGGCTGCTGATCCTGCCGCTGGTGCTGCCTCCCACGGTGGTGGGCTTCTTTCTGCTGCTGCTGTTCGGGCGGCGAAGCTGGCTGGGACATCTGCTGGCCCAGGCCGGCATCGCCATTGCGTTTTCCTGGCCGGCCACGGTGATCGCGGCCACGGTGGTGGCGTTTCCACTGATGTACCGCACCACCCTGGGAGCCTTCGAACAGGTGAATCCCAATCTGCTGGATGCGGCCCGCACGCTGGGGGCAGGGGAGTGGCGCACCTTCCGCCGGGTGCTGCTGCCGCTGGCCTGGCCCGGTGTGATGGCCGGGACGGTGCTGGCCTTCGCCCGCGCCATGGGTGAGTTCGGAGCCACGCTCATGCTGGCCGGCAACATCCCCGGCCGCACCCAGACCATGCCGCTGGCGGTTTTCTTCGCGGTGGAGGGCGACGAGAACGGGCGCGCGTTGGCATGGGTGGCTGCCTTGGTGGCCATGTCCCTGGCCGGCATCGCCGCCATGAACTACTGGAAGGACGCCGGGTGGGCCCGGCGCAGCGCGGTGGGGTCCGGCTCCACGCTGGAATCCGGCTCAGGCATTGCGGCCGCCCCCGCCGCCGGCATCGCCCTTACGCGGCGGGCGCAAATACCCGGCGCGCGCGGCCACCTGGAAGCCGAGATCCACAAGACTCTGCCCGGCTTTACCCTGCACGTGGAGCTGCGCGCGGGCGGCGGAGTGCTGGGGGTGCTGGGCGCATCGGGCTCCGGCAAGAGCCTCACGCTGCGCGCCCTTTGCGGCCTGGAGACCCTGCGCGAGGGCCGCATCGTGCTCAATGGGCGGGTGCTGTTCGATTCCCGCAAGGGCATTCGCGTGCGCGCGGCCGAACGGCGCGTAGGCATGGTGTTTCAGGATTACGCTCTCTTCCCGCACCTCACCGTGGAGCAGAACATCGCCTTCGGGCTGTTCCATCGTCCCGCCGAAGAGCGCGTCCGGCGGGTGGGCGAATGGGCGAGCCTGGCCGGAATCGCGCCGCTTCTGGCCCGCTACCCCTCCGAGCTTTCCGGCGGCCAGCGGCAGCGCGTGGCCCTGGCGCGCGCCCTGGCCATGGAGCCGGAAGCGCTCCTGCTGGATGAGCCGTTTTCCGCGCTGGACACCCACCTGCGCCACCAGCTTGAAGAGCAGATGCGCGCCATCCTGGCCGGCTTCGGCGGCGTCACGGTTTTCGTCACCCACGACCGCAACGAAGCCTACCGCCTCTCCGGCCATCTGCTGGCGCTGGCTTCCGGACGCGTGGCCGCCAGCGGAACCGGGCCGGAACTCTTCGAGCGCCCGGGATCGGTGGAAGTGGCGCGGCTGACCGGCTGCAAGAACATCGCTCCGCTGCGCGTGGTGGGGCCGGGGCGCATCCAGGTGGACCAGTGGAACTGCCGGCTGCGGGTGGCCGGGCCGCTCATCGGCATGACCCACGTGGGCATCCGCTCCCACGACGTGCGCTTCGCCGAAGGCCAGGACGGCGAAAACACGTTTCCGTGCTGGCTGGCCGGCTCGATCGATTCGCCCTTCGAGACCATCCTGTATCTGCGGTTGGGGCAGACGCCCGCGGCGGGCGATCCACCTTACCTGGAAGCCGAATTATCCCGTGACGCCTGGGAGGCACTGCGCAGCCAGGCGCAGCCGTGGCATCTCCGGCTGGAGCCTGAACGCCTGCTGCTGCTGGAAGAAAGCCGCAATTTTGCAGATACGCCTTAAGCTTTTCCCGGCAGCTACTTGGCGCTCAATGAGAGAAAAAGTTCCAACCGTACCGGAACGCGAAAATTGTTGCAAATCATAGAGATGCAAGCTACAAAAGGAACATGCGCATGGTTCGCGTGCTATCTGCCACGAGAGTGTTCGGGTTCCTGTCGCTGGCCGTTTTGGGGTGTGTTTCGCAGTGTTCCGCTTCCATCATCACGCTGCCGCCGAGTCTCAGCCCCGGCGACCAGTACCGGCTGGTGTTCATCACTTCCACCACCGATTCCGCCAGCAGTTCCAGCATCTCGGATTACAACAACTTCGTCACCTCGGTGGCGGACTCGGTCTCCGCGTTACTGGATTTTCCCGCGACTTGGACCGCCATCGTCTCGACGTCCACGGAGAGCGCCCTGACCAATATCGGCGGCGATTCCAATGTGCCCATCTTTCTCCTCGACGGGGATGAAGTGGCCACCGGAACAGCCGGCCTGTTTACCGGGACGCTGCTCAACCCCATCGATATCGATGAGAACGGCAAGACCCTGCCCAGCGGCTCGAAGGTGTGGACCGGCAGCACCTCCAGCGGCGGCATTGGGTCCGACCCGTTGGGATCGGGTACGCCGGAGTACGGGATCGACAGCGACACGTCGAGCCTGTGGATTGCCGACGGCACGTCGACCACCAATTCGACCGATCACAACCTGTACGCCATCTCCTCCATTCTGACCATCGCCGGGGATCCGCCGGCGTCGATTCCTGAACCCTCCACCATCGGTTTGGCGGTGCTGGGCGGCGCGGTGTTGCTGCTGGTGCGGCGGCGCGTCCAGGCCGGCGCATAGGTTCAAACGGAGGTAGCTTTACTTTAGCCGTGCGACAAGTTGACTGGATGGCCCCCACCCTTCAGATTGCCGGCATCGCTGCCGTGGTCCACGCCCGTCAACATTTCCGAACGCCCGACGCTTCGCAAGTTTGAGACAACATTCTGGAGCGTCTGCTCTGAACGGCGTAGCTACCGGGAGTGAACGCCGTGGCAAATTGCGCCCGAAGACCACTCGGAGTTGCACCAGCTCACGGTGTGGTTGTAGCGCCTTGACGCCGTGCGCGATGGGCGATTGGAATCTGGCTTGACGGTTGGCATAACATAGCAGGCGTATCGGAAGCGCGGACTCATCGCACGCGAGTTAGATCCCTTGCCAGAGCAGGATGCGGCGGCAGGCGGCGCCCTGGCATGGTGCTGCGGATCTGAAAGGTCAGATCACGAGCCAGGCGCCGTCCGGGGATCATCCTTTACTGCGCAGGCCCCGTCTCCGAGACGAAGATGAGCGAAGTGATTGACCGTCTCACCGCGATTCTGAAGCAACCGTAGAGCTTCAGGAATCTGGCGTCCCCAGGGGGATTCGAACCCCCGTTACCGCCGTGAAAGGGCGATGTCCTAGGCCGGGCTAGACGATGGGGACGGGCAGGCCGTGCGAAGAGGAACACTCCTACTGTAGCTTCCAAAGCGCCACGCCGTCAACTTGAGCACCGGGACGCGGCATGGGGCCCGTGCCCCGCTGTTTGACAGATTCTAAGAGTTCTTCTTATCAGCGTTAATCATCGTTCATCAGCGGCTAATCGGGCGGGAGGCCCCCGGCCCTGCCGTGGAGGCAGTAGAAGTTTAACGTTTCCCGCGCTTTCCATTGCGCCCGGAGACGGCACGCGACCAACGGCACTGTGCGGGCCGGCGCACGCGGGATCAGGCCCCTTTGACGGGCCACCAACCGAAAAGCCTCCAACTCTGCCGGCGGATCGTTACTCTCTGGCCGCCGCGCCGCCCTACCGCCCGTTCTTCTGAACCTGCGCGGCCATCATCTTCACCAGCTCGCCGTTGGACATCGGTTGCCACCCGTGGCCCTGTTTCGGGCGGCCATATTCGAAGGTGGCGTCCGAATCGGTGGTCTTCAGAAAATCCTGCAACAGATACACCGCCAGGTTCAGATAGTAATTGTCCATGTCGCCCACATACAGATGTAACTTGCCTTGTAACTGCGGTCCCAGTTTCGCCCAGTTGGCCCTCATATAATACGTCAGGTCGTAGCCGTGGTCGCGCATATACAGCGCCACCTGGTGGTCAATCTTACCGGTGCGCTTATCGAACAGCGGCTGCGGATAGCCGTCTTCGCCCACCGGCCCGTAGACCGCCTCCCACGCTTCGAACTGCTGCGCCGAACGGCCCTTGCTTCCCAGCACGTCTTCCAGTTGGCTCATCTGCCGCATCGTCTGGGTCACCTGTCCTTCCGCCGTGCGCATCATAGGCCGCTCCGGAATCATGTAGGTGTAACCCGGCGCGTAGAAAGCATTATCGTCGTCGTAAATATTGACCATCTGCCAGCGCCGGAAATCGATCGGGTCGGGGTAGAAGGTCCACGTTCCGCCGAAGAAATCGGGATGCAGCACCTCCAGCGCCAGAGATTCCCATCCGCCGGTCGAACCCCCCGTCAGCACCCGGGCATACGGCGCCGCGATCATCCGGAAATGGCTCTCCAGGTAAGGAATCAGTTCCTTCAGCAGGGCATCGCCATAAGGGCCGTTGTTGGCGGAATTGACGGCGTAGGAATCGTCGAAGTACGGCGTGGGGTGCTGGAAGGTCACGGCGATCACGCGCGGAAAATCGTCCGAATTCCAGTCTGTATAGAGGTTGGCGCGCCCGCCCCGGCCTGCGCCTCTTCCGGCTCTTCCGCCGCGCCCCGGCATGGGACGTTCCGGGTCGTTAAACCCCAGCGGATTGCCGAGCCCGAAGTGCCCCTGGCTGTAGATGGTCGGATAGCGTTCGCCGGGGTGCTCGTCGTAGCCCTTCGGCAACAGCACCGTGGCGCCGATATAAAACGGGTGGCCCCAGAAGGCCGTCAGCAGCTTGCTTTCGATCTTCACGCGCTTCACCCATTGGGTATCCGGCGGAACCTGCACGGGCGGAAACACCCCGCCGGTCTCCAGCTTAATGTCATACCCGGCCGCCGGGTCCAGATGGACTTTCTGCACCGGGCCGTACAGATTGCCTGGCGCGCGGTTGAAATGCTGCCCGTCCCATTGGTCCATGTGCGCCCAGATGGTGTGGCCGTCGGCGCGGTGGAACTGCGTATAGACATTCACCAGCGCCTGCACGTAGTAATCGCCCGCGGGGATGGATTGCAGATGGTCGGCGGGATAGCCCAGTGTGCCGCCATCGATGCGGGCGGCCCGGCCGGGCGCAAGCTGGTCGATATCGGCGCCGAAGAAGGCCGTCTGCCCGGTGTACGATCCGATCTGCTGGATGGGTTCGGGGCGTTCGCTTTTGGCAATCGCCACGAACACACGGCCGGTGATGGGGCCGGCATGCGCCGATGAGGGGAACGAGATCTCAAACCGGGTTTCGGCCGCGCTTGCCCACGGCGCGCAGGCAAGCGCGGCAAGAGCCGTCAGCGTTCTGTAACTCATATGGTTCTATCATCGCCGATTGCCGAAGGCCCGCGCGAGCGGGTCGGCGGGACGAGCGGTCCTGCGATTGACTCCTTAATTCGGTCAGGGTAGCGTAGGTACGTGCGGGCAGCCATCCTCGTAACCCTGGCCGTATTCCCGTTAGCGGGCCAATCCACGCCGCCGGTCCGCACCTTCGAAGTGGCCTCCGTCAAACCGCATGAGGGACCCATGCCCCGCGTGGGCGTTTACACCGAGGGGCTGCGGCTGGATGGCGTCTACACCGTGTTGGGTTACATCATGTACGCCTACAACCTGAAGAACCGCCAGGTTTCGCTTACCGGCGCTCCGGCCGCGGCGGTTGGCGACACGTTCTACGATGTGGCGGCCAAGGCCGATGGCGACCGCCCTCCTGCCCATGACGAGTTCCGCCAAATGCTGCAAGCGCTGCTGGCCGAGCGGTTCCATCTCCAGGTCCACCGCGAACAGCGCGAAACGCCCGTGTACGCGCTGGTGGTGGGCAGAAACGGCCCCAAATTCCAAGAGAGCGCGCCCAACGCCGGCGCCACCGCGCAGGTCCACGTGATGGGCCGCAATTATCAGCTCGTTCTGCCGAAGGGAACCATGGCCGACCTGGCCGGGATGATCGAGAACAGCGGTTTCCTGGACCGCATGGTGGTGGACAAGACCGGCCTCACCGGAACTTACGGCTTGAAGCTGACTTACACGCCCGATATCCGGTCCAACCGCCAGAACCCCGACTCGAATGACATCAGCATCGTTCAGGCGCTCCAGCAGCAGCTCGGCCTTAAGCTGGAGCCGCAAAAGGCCATCATGGAAGTGCTCGTGGTTGACCACGCGGAAAAGCCGTCGGCCAATTAGTTACGCCGGCGGCGGAGCGAAAAACGTCAGCGGCTCCAACGCCACAATCTTCCATTTACGCCCCTGCTTCACTACCGTACACTTCAGCACCTGCTCGCGCTGCACGGTGGCCAGCACCTCCACATTGGGCATCTTGAAGTTGGTGTTCTCCACCGGGCGCAGGATCATCAGCCAATCCGCCTCTACGGTGCGCTTCTGATCGTCGCCGTCGTTCTTGTTGAAGTCCACGCTCGATTGCACTTCGAACTCATTCAGCAGGGCCGTCACGTCCACGCTCAATTGGTTGTATCCCGGCATGGCTTTGTCGAAGGCGCTGAGGAAAATCTGCGGGTTGGCGGCGCTCAGCGCTCCGGCCATGCTGCCGAACAGGTCCCACACCTGCTGCGCGGAATCGGCCCGCAACAGGGGCGCCAGCGAGCTGAGCAGAACCATGCGGCGGGTCATAGGCGCTCGGGTGTCATGTCCAGGGTCACGTCCGATAGCTGGCGTTGATTCGAATATACCCCTCGGTGAAGTCGCAGGTCCAGAAGCGCGCCGCCCCTTTTGCCTTGCCGCGCAGCGCCAGGCGGATCGCGCACTCGCGGGCATCCAGACGGGCCTTCAGCTCCGGTTCGTCGAAGGGCGCCGCCAGGCCGCCGCGGCACACCGCCACGCCCTGCATGGAAATGTCGGCCTTGGCGGGGTCGAAGGCCACCCCGGCGTTGCCGGCCGCCGAAAGAATGCGGCCCCAGTTGGGGTCGGAGCCGGCCACCGCGGTTTTCACCAGCGGCGAATTGGCAATCGCGCGCGCCAGCCGGGCCGCCGCGGCATCCGTCGCGGCTCCCGAAACCTCAATCGTAATCAGCTTCGAAGCGCCCTCGCCGTCGCGCGCGATGGCCTTCGCCAGCGTCTCCATCACTTCGGCGATGGCCGCTTCCATCTTGGGGAACTCCTTGGGGTCGGGGCGCACGCCCGAAGCGCCGTTGGCCAGCAGCAGCAGGGTGTCGTTGGTGGAAGTGTCGCCATCCACCGAGATGCGGTTGTAGCTGCGCTCTACGCCCCGCTTGAGCATCGTACGCAGAGCCGGCAGCGGAATCTGCGCGTCGGTCATCACGAATCCCAGGGTGGTGGCCATTTGCGGATGAATCATGCCGGAGCCTTTGGTGAATCCGGCCACTCGCACGGCGCCGCGGCGCAGGCGGATTTCGGCGAAAGCGGTCTTCGGCACCAGGTCGGTGGTCAGGATGGCGTTGGCGGCATCCTCGAAGCGGGCGGCGCTCAAGCCCGCGATCAGGGGCGGCAGCGCATCCACAATTTTGGCCGCGTCCAGTTCCACCCCGATCACCCCGGTGGAAGCCGGTAGCACCTGCCGGGGCGGCAACTTCAGCAGCTTGCCGGCGGCGGCGCAGGTGGCCGCGGCCACCCGGTCGCCCGTGCGCGTGGCGCAGTTGGCGTTGCCCGCGTTGATCACTACCGCGCCCACCAGGCCGTGCGATAGCTTCAAATGCCGGCGGCTGAGTTTCACCGGCGCGGCTTGCACGCGGTTCTGGGTGAATACGCCCGCGGCATTGGCGGGCAGCGCGCTGACAATCAGGGCCAGGTCGTCTTTGGCGGTCTGGCGAATGCCGGCGTACACGGCCGAGAAGGCAAATCCAAGGGGCGCATTCAACGAGGCGGTTCTCCTAAAATTTCATTCTCTTTCAATCGCTGCCCGTTGGCGAAATCGGCCGCGGAGAGGCGCTTGCGGCCTTCCAGTTGCACCTCCACCAGTTCCAGAGCGCCCTCGCCCGCGGCCACCATCGGCGGCTTCAGGCTCACAAAACTGCCCGGCGATGCGATGCCCACCGTGCCCGGCCCGGCGGACACCCGCGAGCGCCAGATGTTCAGCGTCTGCCTGCGGAAGCTGGTATAGGCGCCCGGCCAGGGCTGAAAGCCGCGCACCCGATTGTGGATCGCCGCGGCCGGTAACCCCCAGTCGATCCGCCCGTCCTCTTTCTTCAGGATGGGTGCATAGGTCGCCTGGGCGGTTTCCTGCTTTTGCGGCTGAATCGCGCCCGCGGCCCAATCTTCCAGCGTCTCCACCAACAGGCCGGCGCCCATGGCGGACAGCCGCTCGCCCAATTCGATAGCGTTCTCTTCCGGGCCGATCTCGGTTTCCGCGGTGCGCAGAATGTCGCCCGTATCCAGGCCCGCGTCGATCCGCATAATGGTGACACCCGTGCGCGTCTCGCCTCGCGTCACTGCCCATTGCACCGGCGCGGCGCCGCGGTATTTCGGCAGCAGCGAGGCATGCACATTCAAAATGCCCAGCGGCGGAATGTCAATCACGCTCTGCGGGATGATCTGCCCGTAGCCCACCACCACCATGGCGTCGGGCGCCAGGCCGCGCAGGTATTCCACGGCCTCCGGACGGCGCACGCGCTCCGGCTGATAGACCGTCAGTCCTTGCTGCAGGGCAGCCTGCTTCGCCGGCGCGGCGGCCGTTTCGCGGCCGCGGCCGCGCGGGCGATCCGGCTGGGTGAGCACCGCCAGCACCCGGTGGCCGGCTTCCACCAGGCGTTCCAGCGTGGGAACCGCGAAGGCGGGCGTTCCCAGAAACACCAGCCGCATGGGCTCCGTCAGTCTCAAGGTGTTCTCAATCCCAATCCCCGGCGCGCTGCAGCCTTTTGATCTTGCGCTTCATCAGGTCGCGTTTCAGGGCGCTCAGATGCAGGATGTAGAGCCGGCCGTACAGATGATCGGTTTCGTGCAGGAAGGCCCGCGCCAGCAGGTCTTCGCCGGTCTTTTCAAACTGCTGGCCCTTGGCATCCTGCGCCCGCACGGTGACGCGCTTGGCGCGGCGCACCTGCTCGCGAAAGCCGGGAATGCTCAGGCAGCCCTCTTCGCCCTCCTGCCTGCCTTCCACCTTGACGATGGTGGGATTGATCAGCACGAGCTTCTCCTCGGGCTTCTCGCCGTTGGAAACATCGATCACCGCGATCTTCTTTCCCACCCCGATCTGCGGCGCCGCCAGGCCCACGCCCTTGGCGGCGTACATCGACTCGAACATGTCATCGAGAAACTTACGCAACTCCGGAGTGTCGAACTCGGCCACATCGTCGGCTTCGCGTTCCAACACCGGATTGCCGAACTTGACTATCGGATAGACCATAACTTAGTCAGTAACTTTCCACCTGTTGCAAGTATCCCAGGTAATTCCTCCTGGTTTCTTCCAGCGAATCGCCGCCGAACTTTTCCAGGAAGGCGCCGGCCAGGACAATTGCCACCATCGCCTCGCCAATCACTCCGGCCGCCGGAACCACGCACACATCGGAGCGCTCATAAGCCGCCAGGGCCGGCTCGCGGGTTCCCAGGTCCACCGATTCCAACGGCCGGCGCAGTGTGGAAATGGGCTTCAACATGCCGCGCACCAGAACATCCTGGCCGTTGGTCATGCCACCTTCCAGGCCGCCCGCGCGGTTGGCGCCGCGGGTGAAGCGGTGCGCCGGCCGGTCATAGTGGATGGTATCCTGCACCTGCGATCCGAAGCTGGCCGCGCCCTCGGCGGCGAATCCCACCTCCACGCCTTTCACCGCCTGGATGGAGACGATGGCTTGCGCGAGCCGCCCGTCCAGCCGCGAATCCCAGGTGATGTGCGAACCGAGGCCCACCGGGACTCCGCGCGCCACCACTTCAAACACGCCGCCCACGGTATCGCCGGTGCGGTAGGCCTCGTCCACCACTTCCTTCATGGAGGCTTCCATGGCGGCATCCACGCAGCCCAGCAGCACCTCGTCGCGCTGGCTCAGAGCTAACAGTTCTTCCCATTGTGCCGGGCGGCCCAAACGCACCGGACCCACCGCGATCACGTGGCTGAGCACCTGGATGCCGAATTGGCCCAGCAGCGCCTTGGCCACCGCCCCCACGGCCACCCGCGCGGCCGTCTCGCGGGCGCTGGCACGTTCCAAAATGTACCTGGCATCGTGCAAATTGTACTTCAGAGCGCCCGCCAAATCTGCATGTCCGGGGCGCGGACGGGTCACCGGCCTGTGCTTGTCCTCCCCGGGCTCGGGAGCGCCTGCGGTGACTGGCGCCTCCACCGGCAGCGCCTCGGACCAGTTGGCCCAATCGCGGTTGGTGATAATCATGGCCACCGGCGAGCCGATGGTCTGGGAGTAGCGCACGCCGGACACAACCTGAGCCCGATCGGTCTCGATCTTCATGCGCCCGCCGCGCCCGTAGCCTTGCTGGCGGCGCCATAGCTCGCGGTTGATCGCGTTTACGGATATTGGTATGCCGGCCGGAAGCCCGCTGAGGGTGGCGACCAGGCATTCGCCGTGGGATTCCCCGGCCGTCTCAAATCGCAGCATCGGACAGGATCTCTTATCGTAACAGACTCGAACATTTCACGGGATTTGTTCGTATGATTGGTGGAAGGAGTGCTTGTTCGATGAAGTTCCTGCTGTGGTGTCTGCTGCTGGTCTTCTGCTGGCCCCTGGCCGTGGCCGCCCTAGTGCTCTATCCGCTGGTCTGGCTGCTGCTGTTGCCGTTCCGGATTGTGGGCATCGCGGTGGGCGGAGCGTTGGAACTGGTGTGGGCCATCGTCACCTTGCCCGCCCGCCTGCTGCGCGGTTTGGTGTAATCCGCCGCGCCTACACCGCGCGCCGGCCGGTGATGAGTTGGATGACGAGAACCGCCAACGCGACGAGCAACAAGATATGGATAAATCCGCCGAGTGTATAAGAAGTCACCAAGCCCAACAACCATAGCACCAGCAAAATCACGAAGATCGTCCAAAGCATTGGCTTATTTCCCCCGCATCGGAGGTAGCACTTCGCGTGCCATCAGGGATTTCCCGGCGCGTATCAGCCCATCTCTGACAACTGTTAAACCAAAACTCTCCATCGTACTGAATCAGCCGACCCATATCCAAAGCCAGCCTTGTGCCGGTGCGGCCGGAGCTACACAATGAGGACAAACGGCTCGCGGCCTGGGCCAGATACGGGTCGATGGAGGCGCTACATGTATCTGACTCTGTGCGACGGCGTCGGGCGGCGGATCGAAGCGATCGTTCTGGCTGCCGGTCCGCGGCAGTTGCGGGCGATCTTCCGGGGCCGGAGCGATACCGTCGAACTCGAACTGGCCGGCAGTTGCTGGCTGTCCAAAACGGGGGACTGCTTCGAGATCGATTCCGCCGTTCTCATGACCAGTCATGAGGACGACCCCAAAGCCTGGGGAACGGCGGGAGGCCTATAGACCGTTCAGGCGGCGGTCCGGATTCTGCGGTGAAACTCTCGCTCAATCATCGGCGGGCGCTTCTTGCGAAGCCGGATCACCTGTTCCAGGAGATGAATAGCAGCTTCCAGACGGCTGCGGCGATAGTGGAGATAGCGAAGCTCGCTGGCGATCTCCCGGTTAAAAGGACGCTCAGGTCTCATTTCGAATTTTAGAGGAAACCATCCGCAATCGGTTCCTCATCCGAGTACATCAGGTTTTCCCCCTCAGGGGAATACCCATAAAGGAGGGGAACGCCCTAAAAGAACGCGGGGTGCGGTGTCCCAGTGCCGCGAGCCGCGCCGGTGCGGCCATCGCCGCCTCACAGCTTCACGGCATTCTTTGAGACGTAATCGTCCACCTTGGCCGGATCCGGCCCGATGTAATGGTAGGCCTCCGCATAGCTCAGGCCGAAGCGCTTGCCGATTTCCGCGTCGCGGTCCAGCACAAACTGGCGGGTATATTCCCGATTGGCGGTTTCGTCATTGTCGCCCAGCAGGGCCAGCCGCAGTCCCTGCTGCGCCAGGCGCTGCCGCAGTTGCGCACCGCGCTGCCCGGCCGGTCCCTGCGCCGTGTTGAGCAGGTTCACGGCGATCTTCCGGTCCATGAAGCTGCCGATATCCACCACCCGGTTGACATACTGAGGGCCGCGCGCGAAGTAATACTTCTCGCGCACCAAATGCGGCGCGAGGCCCGCATCGAAGTGCTCCGGATAGTCCTTGCTCCCGGCGCTCATCCAGCAGGCCGCTTCCACCGCGCTGGCGGTGGCGTAGTGGTCGGGATTCTCCTCGTAGTGCGACCACGGGTCGTAGCAGACCACCGTATCCACCTTCAGCAGCCGGAATAGAAAAATCAGCCGCAAGCGCAGTTCGAGCGGCGATACCCCGTCCAACATGTGGTTGCGGTAGTAGAGGTCGTAGGTTTTCGCCAGCCCGAACGCGCGGGCCACCGCCAGGTTGTCGCGCTCGTTGGCCAGCACCCCTTCGGCCACGGTTCCCGGACCGGTGTGGTCGTCATTGGTGGTGCGGATCAGGTAGCCGGTGTAGCCTTCCTGGATCAGCTTCAGCACCAGCCCGCCGGCGAAGAGGGGCAGATCGTCGGCATGCGGTTGAATGGCCGCCAGCACTTTCCCGGCGTGCGGCTTGCCGGGCTGGGCGCGCTCAATCTGCACTTCGGTGGCGGCAAACGGCCCCTCGTCCGGCGCGGCACTCGCGGCAGAAACCGCCAGCGCGCCTCCCACAACTCGTGTCAGGAACTCACCGCGTTTCATCCAGTCACCTCTTCAGGTATTGTGCTCCCATTCCAGCGCAGCGGCGCAGCAGCCGTTTGGTCCCTCCGCGAGGCGTTAGACTAGGAGGGTTACCACACCATGCGTACGTATTCCCGTCCCGGCCGCAAAGCCTATCTGCTGGTGGCCGGCTTCGCCGTTCTGCTGGTCCTGCTACCGTTCCTCTTCTGGTATTGGACGTGGTTCGGGCGCAAGCTTTCTGACGCGCAGCTCGATGACTATTTCGCCGATGTCTCCAAGCCGCGGCACGCGCAGCATGCCCTGGTGCAGGTGGGCGAACGGTTGTCCCAGGGGCAGAATGTTTCGCGCTGGTATCCGGCGGTCATGCGGCAGGCCGCCAGCCCCAACCGCGAATTGCGCCAGACGGCCGCCTGGATTATGGGCCAGGACCGCAAGTACGCCCCATTCCATGAGGTGCTGCTGCGCCTAGTGCACGACCCCGAACCCATGGTGCGCCGCAACGCCGCCACCGCGCTGGCGGCTTTCGGCGATCCCGCGGCCCGGCCCGAACTGGTCGCCATGCTCCAGCCCTATACCGTTACGGCGCCGGTGGCCGGCGCCGTGCACCTGCGTTTGAAGCTGGACGAGTATGTGAATCCCGGAACCATGGTGGCCCGCATCGGCGACACCGAAGTGCGCGCGGCGGTCCCCGGCGAAGTGCGCTCGCTTGACCGCCAGGAAGGCGCCGCGGTGCGGGCCGGCGATCCGCTGGTGGAGTTGTCCCCGGACGAGAACCACGTGTGGGAGGCCCTGCGGGCGCTCTACCTGGTGGGCCAGCCGCCCGACCTGGAGGCCGTGGACCGCTTCACGCGGCCCATACCAGGGATCCGGCAGATCGTGACGCAGCAGGCGCAGTTGACCCGCGAAGCCATCCAGGCCCGTTAACCTGGCTCGCCGGCGCCGGTCCCTGCCGTCCGCATGGCGCCAGCGCGCTTGCCGCAACCCACGCGTTACGCTTGGGGCTTTAGGGCTTTCCCCGCACCGCCGGCTCAGAGTCCGTTGCGGCAGTGCGACCGCGGGCGATTCCCGCACCGTGGCTGCTGCCGCAATACGGTGCGCTCTCCCTCTCCCGCAGCGCCGGGAATAGCGCTAAAGTAGGGGAGTCATGCTCCACTCGAACGATCCGGCGTCGCGGCGCCGCTGGCTGGGATGGATTTCCGGGGCTACCGTGGGCGCGGGTCTGCTGCCGGCCGCGGCGGCGCCCGCCGAGGGGTCCACCGCCGGAACGCGCACCTACAACATCACCGATTTCGGCGCCAAGGGCGATGGCAAGACTCTGGCCACCCAAGCCCTTCAGGCGGCCATCGACGCCTGCCACAAAGACCAGGGCGGGACGGTGCTGGTTCCCGCCGGCGTCTTCGTCATCGGCACCGTAGAGATGAAGAGCAACGTGACCCTGCACATCGCCGCGCAGGGCAAATTGCTGGGCAGCGCGGATGGCCATCAGTATCACGCCGCCGACGCCATTCCACTGCACGGCGACTCGACCTTGGAAGACGGCAACGTCGGCCTGATTTTTGCCGTCGAGGCCGAGAACATCGCCATCGAAGGGCCGGGAACCATCGACGGCCAGGGCGCCCAATTCCGCAGCCCCACCCGCGGAGTGCCGCCGCCTTCCGGGCGCGGCGGCGCCCAGCGCCCGTACCACCTGCTGCTGCACCGCTGCCGGAATGTGCGGATTCGCGATCTGTTCCTGGTGGCCAGCGCGTTTCACTCCATCCGCATAATCCAGAGCAATTACGTCTGGATCGACGGCATTCACATCCACAACCGCGTCAACGGCAATAACGACGGCTTCCACTTCATCAGCAGCCAGTATGTCCACATCAGCAACTGCGATGTGCAATCGCAGGACGACGCCTGCGCGCTGTTCGGCAGTTGCCGGTTCATCACGGTGACCAACAGCACTTTCAGCACGCGCTGGTCGGTGTTCCGCTTCGGAGGCGGCAATCCGCAGGATGTCACGGTCTCCAACTGCATCCTCTACGAAACCTACGGCTGCCCCATCAAGATGCACTTCGGGCCGGAATCGCAGGTGCGGAACCTTGTTTTTTCCAACCTGGTGCTGCGGGATGTGACGGGGCCGATTTCGATCGACCTGAACAACCGCGGGCGCGGCGATCCGGCGGCCAACACCGCCCCGGGCCAAAAGGGCTTCCTGCGCGGTATTTCCTTCCAGGGCATCCGCGCCGAGGTGGTCGCACACGGCGGACAGTTCGCCGATATCGCCTTTCCACAGAATTACCGTCCGGGCGAGACCCGCCAGTGCATCGTGCTCAACGCCATCGGCGATTGCTTCCTGGAGGACATCGTGCTGGACGATGTGCGGGTGACTTACGGCGGGGGCGGCACGGCCGCGGAGGCGGAGGTCCAGGTGCCGCAGGTGGCCGGCGAGTATTTCGAAATCGGCACACCGCCGGCTTACGGCCTGTACGCCCGCAACGTGCGCGGCCTGTCGCTCCACAACGTGCGCTTCGAGGTGGTGAATCCCGACCTGCGGCCGGCGGTGGTGCTGGAGCACGTCTCGGATGCGGCCATGAATGGCTTCAGCGCGCAGGGCAATCCGCAGGCGAAATCGTTGTTGCGGTTCGTGGACACGCACGATGTGCTGGTCACCGCCGCGCGTGTGCTGACCCCGGCGGCGGCATTCCTGGCGGTGGAGGGCGCCGCGAGCCAGGGCATCACCATCGATGGCGGCGATCTTTCCAAGGCCGCGACGCCGGTGGCGCTCGACGGCGCCCGCCAGGACGCGGTGAAAGTGCGGACGTAGCGTGCATCCGTCCGGATTGACTGGGCTGGTAGAATGAGAGCAGACTCGAATGCCCAACAAGATCGAAGACATTTTCGGCACCGCGGCCGCCATCGCCAAGGGGATGAGCGTCACCTTCAAAGAGATGATGTCGCCCACGGTGACGGAATATTATCCCGACGAGCCGCCCAAATTCGAGGAGCGTTACCGCGGGGCGCACGTGCTGCAACGGGACGCCAACGGGATGGAGAAGTGCGTGGCGTGTTTTCTGTGCGCCGCGGCGTGCCCGGCCGATTGCATCTACATCGAAGCTGCCGAGAATACCGAGAAGGTGCGGATTTCGGGCGGCGAGCGCTACGCCAAGGTCTATAACATCGACTACAACCGCTGCATCTTCTGCGGCTATTGCGTGGAAGCCTGCCCGACCGACGCCATTACCCACGGCCACGGATTCGAGATTGCGAGCTTCAACACCTCCACCCTGATCAAGCGGAAAGAGGACATGCTGGCGCCCGTGCCGGCCGGGGCCAAACCTCCGGTGATCGCCGAGGCCGGCGCAGCGGCCGCGCACTAATTTTGACGAATCCAGCAATGTGCCTTCCGCGGCGCCGGAAGTGGCCACGCGAGAAATCGGCGCTATGCGACCTCCGCACACGGTCTTACGCGGTTGGGCGGGGACCGCAACCGAAAGCCTCGGCCCTGGCGGAGGATGGTTACGGGCGCCCTACCGTGGGAACTCCGCAGGCGCCTGCACGGTTTGCCAGCCTTCTCCGCTCAGCGCTTTTAGGAACGCCACCAGCGCAAGCTTATCGGCATCGGTGAGGTGCAGCGGGCGGATGTTGGGATCGAGATTGCGGTTGGGAATTCCGCCGCGGTTGTAGAACTCGACCACCTCTTCCAGGGTTTTCAAGCTGCCATCGTGCATGTAAGGGGCGGTGTGCTCGATCTCGCGGAGCGTGGGAACTTTGAACGCGCCCCAGTCGCGCGGGTCGTGGGACACTGCGAAGCGGCCCACATCGGGAACGGGCTTATCGGTTCCGATGCCCTCATTGGCGTAGGCGTTGTCGGTGAGGTTGGATCCCTGGTGGCAGCGCCCGCAATTGGCCTTGTCGAAGAAGACGGCCATGCCGCGCACCTGCTCCGGGGACATCGCGGAGCGGTCGCCGCGCTTGTAGCGGTCGTAGGGAGCGTCGCCGGAGAGAATCGTCCGCTCGAAGCAGGCGATGGCCATGGCGACGCGGTCGATGGTGATTTGCGGGGCGCCGAAGGCCTGGGCGAACAGGTCGCGGTAACCCGCCACCGCCCGAATGCGCGCGACGACGGCCTGATGGGTGTTGCCCATCTCGGTGGGGTCGGCCATGGGCGCCTTGGCCTGCTCTTCGAGCGAGCCGGCGCGGCCGTCCCAGAACTGCGCCAGGGAGTAGGCGCGATTGATGAGGGTGGGAGCGCTGCGGACACCCTTCTGTCCGCGGATGCCGGTGGAAACCGCGGCGCCATCGGTGAAAGCGTAGCGGGGATTGTGGCACGAGGCGCAGGAGATGGTGTCATCCGCCGAAAGCCGCCGGTCGAAGAATAAGTAGCGGCCCAATTCGACCTTCGCGGCGGAGTAGGGATTGCCGGGCGGCCAGGGAAGCGGCGGAAGCCCCAGGGGCGCTTCGGGAGGCTGTCCAGCGGTCCATAAGAGAACGGCCGGCAACACCACCGCGCCGGCCGTAAAGCGACTGCCCATCGTGGAGAGAGCGGTGCGCCGCTACTTGGTGAGCCCCGCCACGTAGATGGCGCGATAGGGGCCGACCGACGCTTCGGTGCCGTTCACTTCCACGATGTAGCCCATGTTTTCGGAGGCTACGGTTTTAGCGTCCACGCCACCATCGCGGCGCGGATCGTGTTCCTCGGGCATCAGCATGTAGACCGTGCCCTCGCGCGTGAGCAGGCCGATGGGCTGTCCGTTTTGCACGCACTTCTGGCCGCAGGAGCGGTGCTTTTCGCCGTGCTTGCCAAGCTGTGCGTAGCACGAGAAGTCCACGATTTCGCCGACCAGGGTGATGGGCCGGCCGGGTTCCGGTTTCTTGTCCACGCCAGCCGCGATCGTGGTGGCCGACCAAGGCTCGGTGGGACGGGTTCCGATGGTAGTCATGGGCTTGTCGTAGGTGCCATGCTCCACGGCCATTTCGGGATGCAGGATTCCGGATCGGCCGGAAGCCTTTTTCGGTGCATTCTGGGCGACCAGGGTGATGGCGGCCACGGTAGTGGCCAGCGGCGCGATTAGTACGGTGAACGAGCGTCTCAAAGTGCCCCTCCGCTTTGCAAGCGTAGCATAGGTTGGAGCGCGGAGAGCGGGTTTGGCGGCGAGGGTTTGGCGGCGAGGGCGCACGGGGGCGGGCTGTGGTGGCGAGGGACTGGCCCGAACGGGTTGCGGGCGGGCGCGAGCGGGTTATCGGCGGCTGAGCGGTGCGGCTGCGGCGCAAGGGACTGTGCGGCCCGGCACGAGCGGTGCGGGTGCGGCGCAAGGAACTGCCGGCCGCGGAGAGAGTAGCGCGGAGCGCGGGTCGGATGCGTGGGTGCCGTCGGCCCTCTTCATTTGTCCTGATACAGGC
>DATJRE010000186.1:0-9794 GCA_035505095.1 Bryobacteraceae bacterium
GAGGGTGCGATGGGTGATTTTCTCACCGAACTTTTCGATCAATTCGATCCAGAAGAACACGCGGAGATCAGAGCCGCCGACGACTCTACCAAAGAGGTACTCGCCCGAGGGACTGTTGTTGCCGAGGACCGGCTGTTGGCAGCCAGACCTGAGGGCCGACCTTATTGGGTGAATCAGCCAGAGAACGACGCGCAAGCGGATGCTGCCGGAGTTGTATTCTCCGCATTCGTCAACGCGCTCTGGCGGAAAGCCTTGCGCCGGATTTACCAAGGCCACAGTGAGCGCATGGCGCCGGAGGCCCGCCTCGGCGCCGTTCCGATCAACGTGCGGATCATTTCCGTCGGACACTGGCCGCCGAGGCCGCGGGCTGCTAGCGCCAGAGATGGCCAACGGCATCATCCGCGTGAAAGGCGTTGCTTCGAAGGGCGTCCGCTCGGGAATTGGCTTTAGGTTCAGCAGGCCCAGGAGCTGATGAACGCTCCGGATGTTTCCACCACCACGCTCATCCGCTACTGGGCAATTCCGGCGGTGCTCTTTGGCTGTGGGCTCCGCCGGTCTCATGTGGCGGCCCTCGCTATGCGCCACGTCCAGCACTGGGATGAGTGCATCCTGGATCTTCTCGGGCAGCATGGCCGCGTTCGGACGGTTCCGATGCCGACATGGGTCAAATGTGGCGATGGACGACGCCTAAACGTCCGTCGCCAGCACTTGCACTAGCCCCCTATTTCCTCGGTCAGCCTCCCCACCTAAGAGCGGAACTGACTACGGCGAAACTGCCCGTCTGCTCCGGCCTGGCACTGCACTTGGCCATCCTGAACAGAGATCGGGAAGGCCTGGAATGTTCCAGGCGACATTATTCCGACTGCCATGAAACTGGCATAGTATGTGTGAAGCCTCCGTTCGCCGGCTGATATGAAACAGCTTGCGCCGGTAAGGCAAAGGTCTGCAAAACCTTTATTCGTCGGTTCAATTCCGACCCGCGCCTCCAACTCATCCCTTCCAAAAACAAAGCGCCTATAAGCAGAATAACGGCGCATCCGCCAGGCCAGCGGATAGCCTCTGCTACGGGTGAAAACGGTGAGGCCGGCGAAGCGCGGGGCAAAGTCGGACGCCAAGCCGGACGGCCGTCCGACGCCCCCAACTTCTACGTGTGCAGCCTGCCACAAGAAGCGGCGGCACGAACCTTTCCCTCATCATCGGCAGCGACCTCCCGCCAGTCGCGGTGGTGGAGTGGCAGGGCGGCGGTGCGGCTCAAAAGCACCCCCGCCAGCCCACGATCCCCGACGCACCTCCGCCCTGCGCCGCCCGCTACAACTCCTCGTCGAAGCAGACTGCCACCTTGCCACAGCGGCCCGAACTCATCAGGCTATAGGCCTCGCCCACCTTTTCCAGCGGAAAGCGGTGCGTGATCAAATCCGCCGGGTGCAGCTTCCAGCGCACCAGCCGCTCCACCAGATCCTCCATCAGCCAGATCGAAGTGACCCATGAGCCGTAGATGGTCTTCTGGTCGTGGATGATATCGGGCGAGGGATTGAATTCGACCCGCCCGCCCTCGCCCAGAAACACTACGCGCCCCCATTTCCGCGTGGCGCGGATGGCGGTGGCGCGCGCGGCATCGTTGGCGGAGCAATCCACGGCCCGCTCCACGCCTCGCCCGCCGGTCAAGTCGAGCACCTCGGCCAGGTTGCCCGGCCCGGCCGCCAGCACATGGTGGCAGACGCCCAGCTTTAGCGCCAGGTCGCGGCGCTCGGCCAGCACGTCGATCCCGATAATGCGCTCCGCGCCCAGTTTCCCGCAAAGCGCACCCGCGGCAAGCCCCACCGGCCCGAGGCCCGTAATGAGCACCGCATGGTCGCCCGAAATGCCGACTTTTTCCAGGCCCTCGTAGACCGTGCCGAACCCGCAGGCCACCTGCGCGCCATCGGCATAGGTGAGATCTGCAGGCAGCGCCACCAGGTCCTTCTCCTCCGCCAGGAGGTAGCCGGCCATGCCGCCATCGCGCTGCCAGCCGTACGCCCGGCGGTAGACCGGGCTGGTGCAGGAAATCATGTACCCGCGCCGGCAGTCGTTGCACAGGCCGCACCCCGAGATGTGGTAGACGATCACGCGGTCGCCCTCGCGGAAGCGCCGGCACCCCGGCCCCGCCCGCACGATCTGGCCGCTGGGCTCGTGCCCGGCGACGACGCCCTGATATCCCTCCGGTCCCTTGCCCAGGTGCTCGTGATAGATGCAGCGGATATCCGATCCGCAAATGGTGGATGCCTTCATGCGCACCAGCACTTCGCCGTGCCCCGGCGTGGGCACCGCGATTTCGCGCAGTTCGGTGGTGCTGTTGCCCGGCAGAAAAGCGCCGAGCATGGTCTCTGGCATGTTCTCTCCTCGTTAGCCGGCCGTGATCCGGCCGTTCAGGTCCCACAAATCTTCCCATCCGGCGGCGCTGTCCCAGAGGAAAACCTGGCCTTTGATGAGCCGGCAGTTGCGGTCGATGGCCGCGATGGCGCGCATGTCCGCGTCCGCAAGCGGTGGCCCGGCCGCTCCACGCAGGTTGGCCAGGTAATTCCGCGGATTAGTGGAAAACGGAATCACCGACTGGCCGCGCTGGATGCCCCACTTCAGGCACACCACCGCCGCTGGAATGCCCAGCCGCTCCGCAATTCCCACGATCACCGGGTCTTCGGTGGGGGCGGTGTCTTCCGGCGTCCGGTCGCGCGCAGGCCGGCCGGGCGATCCGATGGGCGAATAGCCCACCGGGTGAATGCCCTGCTCCACCACGAACCGGAATAGCTCGGGCTGCTGAAAATGCGGGTGCAATTCCATCTGGTTCACCACCGGAGGGGTGCGCGCATCGGCCAGCAGCAGCTTGAGCTTCGGAATGGTCATATTCGACGTGCCGATGTGCCGCACCAGGCCCAGGTCCACCAGCCGCTCCATCTCCCGCCAGGTGGCCCGGTAGTTGGCGTGAATGTAAGGCTGCGAAGCGGGGCTGCGGGCAGTCACGTCGCACCCCGGAGGATGGTGGTTGGGAAACGGCCAATGCACCAGGTAAAGGTCCAGATAGTCGAGTTGCAGGTCCGCCAGGGTCTTCCGGCAGGTCGAAATCACCGCCTCCGGGCTGTGGCTGTCATTCCACAACTTCGAGGTGATCCACAGATCCTCGCGCCGCACGCCGCCGGCGAGGATTGCGCGCAGGGCGAATCCGATGCGGTCCTCATTGCAGTACACGGCCGCGCAATCGAAGTGCCGATAGCCCACCCGCGCCGCGCCGCGCACTGCCCTGGCGACCTCCTCGGCGCTCACGTGGTCGGAGCCGAATGTGCCCAGGCCGATGGCCGGCATCCGGGCGCCCGTCGAGAGCCGATGCTGCGGGATCGAAGCAGGGTCAACAACGCCATCGGGAGCCATTTCATCGCCAGTATAGCTCGCGGCATAGGCCAAGCCCTGGGAGAAGCAGAAAGAGTCGGCCACGGTGTCCCATGCCGACGCAGCCCACCGCGCGGCCACGGTGCCCACCGCCCCGAGGCGTTCGGCCGGAAATCGCGCCCGACGCGTCACGCGGCGTCCCCAGCGGCCACGCCACGGGCCTGCCGCGTGTTATACTCGGAGAGTTCTTTCCTGTAGGAATCCAGGGAATATCTATGCCTAAGCTGAAGACTCACAAAGGTGCGTCCAAGCGGTTCAAGAAGACGGGTACGGGCAAAGTGGTTCGCAATCACGCTTTTGGCCGTCATATCCTGACTTCCAAGCCGCACAAGCGCAAGAAGAAACTGCATCAGAGCGTGGTGGCCGATGCGGCCGATCAGCCCGCTCTGAAGCGCATGCTCCCCTATTAAGCGCGGGAGCCGCTTGCGCGGACGGTGCGCGTGGCACGTGCCCGTTCCGCCAGGCCTGCATCGTAAATCTGAATTGAAGGAGATCGAAACGTGCCCAGAGTAAAACGTGGCGTCCACCGGAGAGCCTCCCGGAAAAAAACACTGGCCCAGGCTTCCGGTTATTTTCTTACCAAGAGCAAGCTGTACCGTGCAGCGCAGGAAGCCGTCGAGCGCGGCCTGAAGTTCGCCTATGTCGGCCGCAAGAACAAGAAGCGCGAGTATCGCGCCCTGTGGATCGTCCGCATCAATGCCGCCTGCCGTAACGCAGATATTTCCTACAGCAAATTTCTACATGGCCTGAAGGCCGCGGGTTTGGATCTGAACCGCAAGGTCCTGGCGGATGTCGCTTTGCACGACGAGGCGGCATTCCATCAACTGGTGGCGTCGGCGAAAGCCGCCCTTGAGAAAGCGTGAGATCCGCCATGACGCCGATCGAAGAGGAAAGCGATTCTCTCAGCAGCCTGGAAGAGCGCATTCAGCAGGCAATCCAGGTGGTGGCCCGGCTGCGCAAGGAAAAAGACGCCGCGCTGGAGGATGCCGCCGCGGCCAAGGCCGAAGTGGCCAAACTCCAGGAAGAGGTGCGGCATCTCCAATCCGAGCGCAAACAGGTGCGCACCCGCATCGAGAAGTTGCTCGGCCAGATCGATCAGTTGAGCGCCTAGCGGTCCCTAGTGAGGCCCGGGAATGGATGGCAGCACCCCCGAAAAACAGCCGGTCCGAGTGACCATTCTGAGCCGGCCTTATACCTTGTTGGCCACCGGCGATCCCCGCGAGGTGGAAGAAGTGGCCGCCAGCGTCGACGAGTTAATGCTTTCCATCGCCTCGCGGGCGCCTAACGCCGATTCCACGCGCATTGCCGTGCTTGCCTGCCTGCACCTGGCCGACCGGCTGCGCACCCTGGAACGGGAATTTCAGGGACTCAAGGCCCGCGTGGACCGCAAGAGCCTGGAATTCGCCGGCATGCTCGAACAGGTCATGGCGGCGGAGGCCGACCGGCAATGATCGCGCGGGCGCTTTCGGGCGTTTGCGTGGCTGTCACGGCCATGGCGGCAGTGTCTGCATACCAATCCGAAATCGCGGCTTGGCACGCCCAACGCGAGGCCGCGCTCAAGGCCGAAAACGGCTGGCTCAGCCTCGCCGGCCTCTTCTGGCTGCATGAGGGAGCCAACCCCTTCGGCATGGATGGTTCGAACCAGATTGTCCTGCCCGATGGACCCCCGAAAGCCGGTGTCTTCGATCTCCATCAGGGGAAGGTGACCGTCACCACGAACGGCAGCACTCGTGCCCTGGTTCCCGATTCGGCGGATGTGGTGAAGGCCGGCCGCCTGAATCTGTTCGTCATCCAGCGCGGCGGCCGCTTCGGCATTCGGCTCAAGGATCCCCAAAGCCAGGCCCGCCGCGAGTTCCATGGGATCCAGAGTTTCCCTGCCAGCGAGGCCTGGAGGGTCACCGCCAAATTCGTGCCGGAGGCTCGTAAGATCCCCATCCTGAACGTTTTGGGCCAAACCGAGCCTTCCGATTCGCCGGGCTATGCCGAATTCCGGCTGGCGGGCCGGGAGTTGCGCCTCCGCCCAATTATCGAGGAACCGGGCGACCGCCAACTCTTCTTCATTTTCCGCGACCAGACCAGCGGGAAAGAGACCTACGGCGCGGGGCGGTTCCTGTATACCGATCTGCCCAAGGAGGGCCAGGTGGTGCTGGATTTCAACAAGGCTTACAATCCGCCCTGCGCCTTTACGCCCTATGCCACTTGCCCGCTGCCTCCGCCGGAAAACCGCCTCGCCATCCGCATCGAAGCCGGCGAAAAGAAATACGGGCACTGATCGGCTTCCGTTCGTCGGGCGCCCGGCGCGCCCGGGCAGTCCACGGCGGCAGCCATCCGCCGCGTAGCTCCGCTCGACGGGCTGCTCCTGGGAAAATCGCGGTAACTTCTCCCTGTTCCTGGGCAGTCCTGGGCCGTTATGCCTGGCTAACCTGCGCGCATTCGACTTTCCATCCCTAAAAGCCCGCGTATCCTACTACACTCTTCTTGGGGAGCATCGTTCGCGCGGCCGGCTATGAGACGGTTCGCCGGTGCTCGCCCACATATCAGGAGGGTAATTCTTTCGTGAAGCTATTTCGTAGGATTCTACAAGTATCGGGGAGCCTTCTGGCGTTGTGCGCGTGCGCTCCGGGGCAGCAGGCCATCGATATCCAGCAGCCCGCCGGGAAACTGGGCTTCCTGGTAAACCCCTACCGTACCCGCGGCGTGCCCGCCGTGCGGCTCGAAAATTCCAGCCGCTTCGCTGCACTCATCCGGGCGGGCAATCTGTACCTGTCGGCCCGCGATGTCGTGGCCCTGGCGATCGAGAACAACATCGACGTCGAAATCCAGCGTTACGGTCCGCTGTTGGCCCAGCAGGTCCTGCTGCGCGCCAACGGTGGCGGCGCGCTGCGCAGCGTCGGCCAGGGCGTGGCCGCCGGCCCTCAGAGCGTGAGCTTGCAGGGAGTCACCGTCAACCAGGCCGGCACCGGCATCAGCACGGCCAGCGGCGTCACTTCGGGTGGGGGCATCGTCACGCAATTGGGCCCCGCCATTCCTTCGCTCGATCCCACCGTCCTCGTGTACACCAGTTTTGCGCACACCACCGCGGTACAGAGCAATACCCTCCTTACCGGAACCACCGCGCTGGTGTCCAGCACCAGGGCGTACGAAGGCCAGTTTATACAGAATTTCGATTTCGGACTCACCGCTCAATTGACTTACTCCAGTACGCGGATCGGCCTGAACAGCCAGTTATTCAACCTCAATCCATACACGCAAGGATTTTTGGACTTGCAGGTCACCCAGAATCTGTTGCAGAACTTCGGGCGCGCCGTCATCGGGCGTAACATCCGGGTGCAGCGCAATAACGTGAAGGTGAGCATGCTGCAGTTCCAGCAGCAATTGATTGAGACGGTCTCCGCGGCGCTCAATCTCTACTGGGACCTGGTCAGCTTCCGCGCCGACCTGAATGCCCGCATGCGCGAAGTGGCCACCGCGCAGCAGCTTCTGGATGACAACCGGAAGCAGGTCGCGCTCGGCTCCCTGGCGCCCATCGAAATCACTCGCGCGGAATCCCAGCTATACACCAGCCAGCAGGACCTGGTTACCTCCCAGACCAACCTGCTGCAACAGGAGACGCTCCTGAAAAACTATCTCAGCCGCAATGGCATTGCCGAAGCCGGCCTGACCAACTTACACATCGTTCCCCTCGACAATTTCGAAATCCCGGCCAAAGAGGAAGTCCGGCCCATCGACGACTGGGTCAGCGAGGCGATGGACAATCGTGTCGAGCTTCAACAGGCCCGCCTGAACCTGGAAAGCAACCAGATCAACCTGGTCGGGATCAAGAGTTCCCTGAAACCTACCCTGCAGGCCTTTGGTGAGCTGACCAACAACGGTTTATCGGGAGATCTCACCGCGCTCGGCGTGCTGCAGCCGGGCATTGGCCCGCTTGCCGGCGGGTATGGCAACCTGCTTTCGCAGATCGCCGGCCGGGACTATCCCAACTATTCGGCCGGCATCAGCCTCAACATCCCGCTGCGCAACCGGGCCGCCCAGGCGGACTACGTCACCAGCCTTCTGGAAATCCGTCAAAACCAGTTGAACCTGCGCAAGAATGTCAACCAGATCCGCGTAGACGTGCAAAACGCCCTGGTGGGACTTCAGCAGGCGCGGGCCCGCTACGATGCCTCCGTGAAAGCAAGGATTCTTCAGGAGCAGACCTTGTCCGGCGACCGGCGCAGGTACCAGTTGGGCGCCACGGTGGTGTTCCAGGTGGAGACCGACCAACGCGACCTGGCTTCCGCCGAAAGCGCCGAGGTGCAAAGTATGGCGAACTACACACACGCCCGCATCGCCCTCGACCAGGCCCTGGGCACCACCCTGGAGGTAAACCATATTTCGGTCTCGGAGGCCTTACAGGGGCAGATTTCGCGGCCCTCCGTGTTGCCCGCCCAATTACCCCCTGCGCAGTTACCCCCCGCGCAATCACCTAAGGAGGAAGGCCGATGAACGCCCTGCGCCCATTCCTGGCAGTTTGGCTCTCCCTGGTCTGCCCGGCATCCATCGGGTGGGCCCAACAGGCTTCCATCAACCCGGTCCCTGCGCCCGCGCCGTCGTTCTTGCGGCCTTATCTCGCTCCCCAAGTTCCGCCCGCGCCTCTCGGCAACACCTCCCGCCTGGCCAGCCTGGTCCGCGCCGGAACGCTGTATCTGACCGCCCAGGACGCCATTGCCCTGGCCCTCGAAAACAACATCGATATCGAGATCGTCCGCTACAATTTCCCGATTCTGGAGTGGAACCTCACCCGCGCTGAGGCCGGCGGCTTGCTGCCCGGCGTTCCGAGCAACGCCTCGCAGGCCGGAACGGTGGCGTCCGGCCAAGGCGTGTTGGGCAGCCAGCAGGCCGCCGGGGTGAGCATCCCCGGGTCCACTTCCGGCCGCGCGCTCTCCACCAACGCCAGCATCTCGCAAATCGGGACGGTCACCCAGACTCTCGACCCCCTCGTGCAAGAGTCCAGCACCATCAGCCACACCACCACCGTCGAGCCGGATTCGCAGCAGAGCATCACGCCCGTCCTGGTCTCCGAAACTCGCGCGCACACCGCCAGCCTTCAGCAAGGGCTGCTCACGGGCGGCAGCTTCACGCTCAGCTACAGCGATCACTATCTCAATGAGAATTCCCCCACCGACATTCTCAATCCGTCTTCCGCTCCGTCCCTGTCGCTCTCCCTGCAACACAATCTGTTGCAGGGCTTCGGCATCGCGGTCAACGCGCGCACCATCACGGTGGCCCGAATGAACCGCGACACCGCCGGCCTGGGTTTTCAGACCACGGTGGCCGGCATCATCGCCCAGGTGTTGGATATGTACTATTCGCTCGCCGCCGACTACGAAGATCTGAGCGCCAAGACCAGCGCGGCGGCCACCGCGGCGTCCTTTCTTCGCGACGTGAAAGAGCAGGTGCGCGTGGGAACCTCGGCTGGTTCCGAGACTATTGCCGCGGAGAGCCAGGCGGTCACCACCGAGCAGGCGCGCGTGGACTCCGAAACGGCCCTCAGGCAGCAGGAGCTTCAATTGAAAAACCTGCTGAGCCGCGATGGCACGGCGGACCCGCTCATCCGCGGCGTCCGCATTCTGCCCGTCGATCCCATCCGGATCCCCGATCGCGACGAGATCCCTCCGGTGGAGGAATTGGTTAAGAGGGCCCTGGCCAACCGCACCGACCTGGCATCCGAAAGAGAGAGCGAGACCACCGCCGTCATCAGCAGTCTTGGAACCAAGAGCGCCGTGCTGCCTACCGGAGTCGGCTTTGCCAGTATGAGCCAGACCGGTCTGGCCGGGACGGCCAAGCCGCTGCCCATTCTCGGCGCCGCCGGGACGCCTCCCGCGGCCCTGGTGGGTGGGCTGGGCACGGCCCTCGGCCAGGTGTTTCGCCGCGACTACCCATCCGAGAGCGGAGGGGCCGCTTTCTTCACCCCCTTGCGCAACCGGCAGGCGCTGGCCGACTATTCGATCGATCTTCTCTCCCTCCGCCAGACGCAATTGAGCGATCGCAAAGACGTGAACCAGGTCCAGGTGGATGTGGCCAATTACGTGATCGCCCTGCGCCAGGCGCGGGCCCGCTATGAGGCCACCGTGCAAAACCGCATCCTCCAGGAAGACCTCTACAAAGCCGAGCGGAGGCGCTTCGAGCTGGGCGCGTCGATTGCCTACAATGTGAGCCAGCAGCAGCGCGACCTGATCGCGGCGCAGTCCTCGGAAGTGGCCGCGAAGGTTGCCTACATCACGGCGCGCATCGCCCTGGAGCGTACCACCGGTGAGCTTCTCTCCGACAACCACGTGTCGCTCGCCGAGGCGCGCGAGGGGAAAGTCACCCGGCAATCGGTGATCACCGAGCCG
>DATJRE010000187.1:0-6958 GCA_035505095.1 Bryobacteraceae bacterium
TCTCGGTGGTCGCCGAGGAGAGCGTCTCCGCGCTCTGTGCCACCTTTTCCAAAACCCCGCGAATGGAGGCCGTGCTGCTGTTGAGCGCCTCGCCCAACTGCCCGATCTCGTCTGTACCCGTCACCCGAACATGGATCGTCAGGTCTTTGTCCGCCATCGCTTCCACGGCGTTCCTCAGCCTGCCCAGCCGCGGCGCAACCTCCCTGGTCAGAACCACGCCGATCAGCGCGCAAAGCAGGATGATCAGCACAGTGACTCCGCTGCCGACCCAGGTGGCGCGGCGGCTGGCACGCGTCGCGCTTTGAGCGCTTTCTGTCCCCTTTTTCACGTTTAGATCGATGTCGGCATTGAACGCCGCCTGAGCGTTGTTGAATACGGCAATGGTCGCGTCCCCTCCCATCAGATCAAGCCCGTCACCGGCCTTGCCGGCAGCAAGCAGTCCCACGCCCCGATTGCTCAATTCCAAATACTGCGCGTAGTTCGCTGCGACCTTCTCGTAGATCTCCCGCTCTCCCGGATAGGAGATAAAAGACTCATATGCCTTGAGGTGAGACTGGAAGTCCTCAACGGCCTCCTGACGCTGCCTGGTGTGACTGGCCGTGCAGTCCGGCGTCTGGCAAAGCAGCAGGTCCAGGTCGTTACGGCGTATCACATTCATTGCACTCCTGGCGGCAGCGAGATGAACCACCGAGGGAAATGCATTTCCGCTCACGTCGAGACTTTTGACGCTGATGTCATGAAAAGTGAGGAACGTGTAGCCGCCGAGCACGATACACAAACTGCAAACGATGCCAAAAGCAAGCGTGAACTTGCGTGCCACAGGAAGATTGCGAAGCCATTGCTGCATGGGATAACCCTTTCCGAGTTGAGTCGCTGACTTCATCGGCGAAAAAACGGCGATCTTGAATCATTTTCACCGCGCCGCTGGAAGCGTATTGCGCTCCGGCAGCCGACGGCCGATCCCTGGCCCGCTCCTTGCCCCCGCCCGCCCGGCTCGTTAAACTTGCCCCGTTTGCAATTCCCGCCGCAAACACGTTTGAAACAAGCTAGGAAGCGAGGTTCCCTATGCAGTTGCCGCCCGCGCCAGCGCGCTTCAATCCTGCCGTCATCGCGCTGGCTTTCCTTGCCTGCGCGCCGCTACCGCTGGCCAGCCAGGCAGCGCCTGTTCTTCAGCCGCCGCCCGCTCGCCGGCCCGGGCCCACGCCGGAACAGCTCGCCATTCAGGCGGCCTCAGAGAAAGACCGGCAGCGCATGATGGACCTGCTGGGCATCAAAACGCTGCGGCCCGGCGCCAGCGGCAACCCGAATGCACCCAACGCGGCTAACTACGACGAGGCCAGGGCCGACGTCTACCCCAACATTCCAAATCCGCTCGTGCTTTCCGACGGAGATCCCGTAGACTCGGCCAGGGTCTGGTGGACCGAGCGCCGCCCCCAGCTCGTCGCGCTCTTCAATCACGACATCCTGGGCGATGTTCCCACCGATGTGCCCAAGGTGACCTGGAAGGTGGTGAGCACCACGCGGGAGAAGGTCGGCGACTACCCGGTGGTAACCAAGAAGCTGGACGGCCACGTGGACAACTCCCTTGATCCGGCTATTTCGGTCGAAATCGACCTCACGCTGACCACCCCCGCCGACGCGCATGGCCCGGTTCCCGTCATCCTGGAGCTGGCTTTCAGTCAACAGTTCATGGCCGCCATAGCCCGCATGATTCCCGAAATGACGGCCAAGCCGCAGGGCCCCACCTGGCAGGAGCAGCTTCTGGCCCATGGCTGGGGTTATGCGGTCTACATCCCCACCAGCGTGCAGCCGGATAACGGCGCCGGCCTCACGCAGGGCATAATCGGGTTGGCGAACAAGGGCCGGGCCCGCTCGCCCGATGACTGGGGAGCTCTGCGGGCATGGGCCTGGGGAGCCAGTCGCGCACTCGACTATTTCGAGACCGACCCGGCCGTAAACGCCAACGAGGTCGGCATCATGGGCCACTCCCGTTACGGGAAGGCATCGCTGGTGGCCATGGCATACGATTCCCGCTTTGCCATCGCCTACATCAGCTCCTCGGGCGAAGGCGGCGCCAAGCTCTACCGGCACGTCTTCGGCGAACAGATCGGCAACCTGGCCTCGGCCAGCGAATACCACTGGTTCGATGGCAACTTCCTGCGCTACGACGGCCCGCTCACCGTCGCCGACCTGCCCGTGGACGCCAACGAGCTCATCTCCCTCTGCGCGCCGCGCCCGGTGTTCGTTGGTGGCGGGGCCACCAAGGGCGACGGCTGGGCCGACGCCAAAGGCATGTTCCTGGCCGAGGCCGGGGCCAGCCGCGTCTACACGCTGCTCGGCAAAGCGGGCCTGGGGACGGCGGTTTTCCCGCCCATCGAAACCTCGCTGCTCAGTGGCGACTTGGCGTTTCGCCAGCAGTCCGACGGCCACACGCCGGCGCCCAACTGGCCCTACTTCATCGAGTTCGCCAGCCGTTACCTGCATGCGCCTCGAGCCAGGTAAACTGGTTCTCCAATTGGTGTATAGCGAAGGGCTATCGCTAAGTGGCTTTTCCTTCCAGGGTCCCCATCGAGCGGCCTTTGCTCGCCGGGGTGGAAGTAAAAGCCACCTTGATTGACGCCAGAAACACCTCATAGAAATTGTAGAACCGCTCTAGCCGCCGGAGGACGGTCACCGTGAGCGGGAAGCCGGATCTTTCAGCGCTCCGCACCGGGTATCTCATCCGTTTCCCTGCGCGGCGCAGGTTTTCCGCGTTGTCGGGGTCCACATCACAGGTCTTCGCCCATGGAGATGATTCCGCGGAGAGGATCGGCTTGCACTGCGTCATTTGACCCACGTAAGCCATGCCCATCCCACCGCCAGCGTAGCCAGCGTCACCGGGATGCCCACCCGCGAGTAATCCCAGAACCCGATGTGCACCTCGTCGTGCGCCCGCTCCACCACGATCAGGTTGGCTACAGAGCCGGTAATCGTCAGGTTGCCGGCCAGCGTGCTCGCCATGGCCAGCACCATCCAGCCGTTCCGCGCGTCATGGAACCCGGGCACCAGCGGCTTGAGCAGCATCACTGCTGGCACATTGCTCACCACATTCGAGAGAGCCGCCGTCACCGCCGTAAAGATTCCGGTATTCTGCAGATTGAGCCGGCCGGCAATGTCGAACAGGTAGCGCGTCAGCCCGGCATTCTCCGCACCGCCCACGATCAGGAACAGCCCGACAAAAAACACCAGCAATCCCCAATCCACCTCGTCGTAGACGAGCCGAGGGTTCCGCGTTCGCGTCACCAGCATGAGCGCCGCGCCGATGGCCGCCATCATCGCCGGCGGAACTCCGCCGAGAAACCCAGCCAGCACCAGCCCCACCACGATCGCAGGCTTGCGCAGGTCGCTCACGCGAACGGCCGGCATCTCCTCCGCAAACCCCCGCGTCCCTTCGGGAACCGCGTCATTGCCGAACAGCCACCGGATGATCAGCCAGTCTACGATCAGCCCGATCAGCGCCACCGGCCCCAGCCGCCCCAGAAACTCACGGTAGCTCAGCCCCGAAACCGACCCGATGAGGATGTTCTGGGGATTGCCGGTGATGGTGGCCACGCTGCCGATGTTGGAGGCCGTCGCAACAGCCAGAAGGCAGGGCAGCGGCTTCAATCCCATTCGCCGCGTCGCCGAAAGCGCAAACGGAACCATCACCAGGCAGATAATGTCGTTCACAAAAAAGGCCGACAGCACGCCGGTGAGGAAGACCACCGTAGGCAGCAGATGCTTTGGCTTGAGCCGCGCCACGATCTGCCCTGTGATCCACTCGAAGAATCCCGCCAGGTGCAGGCAGCCCACCACCATCATCATCGAGAACAGCAGTACCAGCGTCCCGAAATCGATGAAGCCGAGGGCCTCGCGCGCCCCGACGATGCCGAAGGCAACCATCAGCACCGCGCCGATGATCGCCATCCCCGGCCGGTCGATCTTCATGCCCGGCAGCTTGCCCAGCGCGAAGACCACGTAGCTGACCGCGAAGACGAGATATCCCGCCGCCACCTGCCAGTGGGCAAGCGGGCCGGAGTGCACAGGCAGAGGCGCGGCGAGCAGCAGGACCAGGCTCATGCTCGTTCAGTTTACGTGGACCAAGGGCGGTTTCACGCGCGCCAGGCCGGCGGTAAGAACAAAGGCGCGCCCGGGCGAAACGGGCGCCCCGGCAACGGGATGGATTTTTGGGGCCATCGCCAAGTGTTGCTGCCCGCTCTCGCCTGTGCTGCGCGGTTTACGCGGATTCAGCCAGTTGTCCGTGAAATGACTTCCGAACCACGGTGCAGTTTCGTCCAGCTCTCTTGGCCTGGTAGAGAGCCAGGTCGGCGAGGCCGAGAATCTCAGACTCCGCGGAACCGCAGTCGGGAGCCACGGTTCCTCCTATGCTGATGGTGACCGAGATTTCCGATCCGCCGACCTGGACGGGTGGCGATGCGATCGCGCTGCGAATGCGCTCCGCGCTGGATTCGGTTTGTTCGCGATTGCAGCCCGGGAGGATGACCAGGAATTCCTCTCCTCCGTAGCGGCCCGTCATATCGTAGGTTCGCGTAGCCTGGCTGATGCGGCAGGCGATTTCCTTCAGCACCGCATCGCCGGAAAGATGCCCCAGAGAGTCGTTGACATGCTTGAAGTGATCGACATCGAGAAGCAGAACGCCTGTCGAGGTGTGCGACCGGATGGCGCGGTCGATCTCCTTGCCGAACAGATCCAGCAGGGCGGCGCGATTCCAGAGCCCGGTGAGCATGTCGTGCGTCGCCTGGTAGCGGAGGGTTTCCTGGGCGGCGAGAAGATCGCGCTGCAGCGAGAGGACCTTGGCCAGCGACTCGCTTTTTTCGCGATGAGCGGCTTCGGCCTGGAGGCGCAGGGTTTGTGCTTCCTCCAGTTGGGCGCGGATGACGCGCGTCTGGCGGCGAACGACGCGGCGAAGGAGCAGGTTCCAGCCCAGAACAACAGAGATCGCGGCCAGAAGGACTGAGAGCAGGATGACGGTATTGCGAGATGTCCACCAGGAGGGCTGCGCGAGAACGGCTATGCCGGATGGGGACTGGACAAGAACGCTGAAGTCCTGGGGAATCTTGCTCGCGGTGACGCGGATGAGGCAGATCCCGGTCACGCGGAGCAGGCTACCCGGCTCAAGATTATCGAAGTCCAGGGGAGAATCCGCGGGAAAGGAGGCGGAGAAGGTGACGCCGTTATCGAAGAGGACAAGGGATTTTTCGGCGGCGGTGCGCGACGTGTAAAGTAACCGGCCCACGACCTGAATCGGCTCGGCATCGTGGTCGCCGTTGAGTGCTTCGGCCGCGGTGACGGCGACCGGAGGCGGCGGGCGGGCGACGCCCAGCTTGCGGTAAATGGCGTCTTGAAGCACTGCGGTACCGCCGCCCATGGTAGGAAAACCCACCACGTCGAGCAAATCGCCCACCCTCACGTCCGCGGGAGCATCGCTGTAAACGAAGATTCCGTGCTCGGCATCCATGAGCGAAAACCGGGTCCCGAACGAAGAGGTAACCACGCCCCGCACGTGGGTGCGATGCCCGGGCGCGAAAAGCGAGCGGCGCATGACTCCGGCGGTTCCGGTGACGGGAAGAGAAAACGGATTGGCGGGCGGCGGCTCAAGAATCCTGACGCCGGAAAGATCGGGTGCGTAGACGTGCACCCCGATAAGTTGCAGCCTCTGATTGAAGCGGCTACCTACGGCCGCGCTGAGGCGAACGCGGGCGTCGATCAGCGATCGGCCGTCAACCGCGCCGGGAGCGACGGTGATAACGTCGATGAGATCGGGGCCGGAAGCGAGTGTGAGGATGAGGTCGGTGCTCCCGAAGGCCGGCTCGTTGGCATAAGCCGTGATGTCGGCGGGTCTGCGAACGGCGCGGACAATGCCCTCGAGCGAAATCCAGCGCGAGTCCCAGGCGCCGGAAAGAATGCGATCGAAGCTGACCAGAGGAGCTTCAGGCAGAGCGGCATGGCCCAGAACGTGAATCCTGGCATGGACGAGGACGCTATTCACCTTGCCCGGACCACTGGTTGCATCCACAGAGACCAGATCGCCTGCTTGCAGTTGGGGTGGAGACTGGCCGCGCACGTCGACAAAGATACCGTCGGTGGAGTCGGTGATAAACAGGCAGCTAATGGCGGGGTCGTAAAAAGTAACCTGGGCTCTGGCGATGTGAACCGGATAGCCGCGGCCGGCCTCCGCCGCGGACAGGATGTGGGCCTGGCGCGCGGTGTGGAGAACGGGGAGGGAGCCGGTAGCGTGAGCGCTCAACGGGAGGCAGGCCGCGAGCAGGATGAGGCTCCAAAGCCGGCCCTCCGTGGCCCGGCGCCGTCGCCTTGCGGAATGGCCGCAGAAGCGCCCGGGATCAGTCACGCTGCCGACCGCATCCACCGCAACCACCCCCTCCTTGCGCACTCCGGCGCGCACCTTCCAAGGAACGTATATCGGCGGAAACCTGGGAAAAGTTTAAATGGGAATGGGTTTGCGGCGGCGAAATTTATCGTGAAGGCGGCGTGATTTATCGTGAGAACCGCCGTAAGAATTCCCCGCTTGGGAGGACGGCAAGTGGGGGGTGGAGCAGGTGGTGGAGACGCGCGACGGCGCGCGCACCCTGGGCCTGGACGCAAGAACCCGCACCATTGATCTGCCCACGGCGGAAATCGAGCCTCCCGCACCCGGAGAAGCGCCCGACCGCCCCAGGATGAAGCCGGACAGCTTCATGATCGTGGTGGTGGGCCAGAAGTAGGCGGCGGTTGCGCGAACCGGAAATGAGCCACCCAGGTCAATGACTACAAGGAGCCCGGCCGGGTGCCTGCTTTTGTCGTGCGCAGTTGTCCGCTTTTGAACAACCAATTTCACCAGCGCACAGGTTTTTCCCGGCGGGGCCGCGGTCGCTGACTCCTATCCCTTTACAGGGCAATCGGTTGCGATCCGGGGAACCGC
>DATJRE010000188.1:0-23279 GCA_035505095.1 Bryobacteraceae bacterium
AAGGGCGATGCCGACGTGGAAAGCGCCCAGGCCAACGTCACCCTGTCGGAGGCCCTGGAGCGGCAGGCCGAAATACAGAAAGAGGCCGGCACCGGCACGGGCATCGAAATCACCCGTGCCAAAGTTCAGCTTGCCGACGACCGCCAGCACCTCCTGGTGGTCGAAAACGCCCGTCACAGCGCCCACCTGCAACTGCTGCGCGCCATGAACATGCGCCTCGATACCGATGTCAACCTCACCGACAAGCTGCGATACATCCCCGTCGACGCCGTCACCGTCGCCCAAGCCAAGGCGCAGGCCCTTGAGGAGCGGCCCGATCTGCAGGCCCAGCGCGAGCGCGAGGCCAACGCCCGCCTCTCCGCCAGCGCCACCAAAATGGAGCGCCTGCCCACCATTCACGCGTTCGGCGATTACGGCGCCATCGGCACGGGCCTCGACAGCTCGCTGCCCACCCGCACGGTGGGAATTTCCGTCAGCGTCCCGCTCTTCGATGGCGGCCGCCGCGATGCCCGCCGCGCGGAAGCGGCCTCCCAATACCGCGCCGAACGCGTGCGCAGTGGCGACCTGGAAGAACAGATCGAGCTGGATGTGCGCCTGGCGCTCGACGCCCTGAAGTCGGCCGACGACCAGGTGAAAGTGGCCCGCGAAGGCTTGGGCCTTTCCGAGAACGAGCTCACCCAGGCGCGCCGCCGCTACGCAGCCGGCGTCGCCATCAGCCTTGAGGTCACCGACGCGCAGACCCGCCTGGAGCGGGCTCGCGACAACCAGATCGAGGCGCTCTACAACTACAACGTGGCGCGCATTCAGTTGGCCCAGGCCATGGGACGCGTCAGAGAAGTGGTGCAGTAATCGATACCAGCGGAAGCGGAGAAAGCCATGCGCAAACGAACCCTTCTGATTTTTCTGGCAGTGGCCGCGGCGGGCGCCGGGGTCTACGCCATTCACGAAAACGGACGCGGCCCCGACAACCGCATCGTGGTTTCCGGCAATATCGAGCTGACCGAAATCAACATCGGTTTCAAAACCGCCGGCCGCCTGATCGAACGCGATGTCGATGAAGGCGACTCCGTCAAGAAGGGCGAGATCGTCGCCCGACTCGATCGCGACCAGCTTGCCGCCCAGCGTACCCGGGAAGGCGCCGGCCTCAATTCCGCCGAAGCCCAACTGGCCGAAGCGCTCACCACCCTCGACTACCAGAAGGCCACCCTGGCCTCCGACGTGGACGCGCGCCGCGCCGATCTAGCGGCCGCCGAAGCCAAGCTCGCCGAGTTGCAGAACGGCTCCCGCCCCCAGGAGAAGCAGGACGCCAAGGCCGCCGTCGATTCCGCCCAATCCGAGGCGGTGCGCTCTAAAGCCGACTGGGACCGCGCCCAGACCTTATATAAGAACGACGACATCTCCCGCGCGCAATACGACCAATACCGCAGGAATTGGGAGAGCGCCACCGCCACTCTCAAATCCGCAACCGAGCGCGAATCCCTAGTGCTGGCCGGCCCGCGCATCGAGGACATTGACGGCCAAATCGCCCAGGTCGCCCACGCCCGCGCCGCTCTGAAAACCGCCGAAGCCAGCGCCCTCCAGGTCAAGCAGCGCGAAGAGGACCTGGCTGCCCGCCGCGCCGATATCGCCCACTCGCGGGCCAGCGTCGCCCTCATCGATTGGCAGCTCTCCGACACCGTGGCCGCCTCCCCGGTGGATGGCGTGGTGCTGGTGAAGTCCGCCGACGTCGGCGAAATCCTGGCGCCCGGCACCACCGTCGTCACCATCGGCGATATCGACCATCCCTGGCTCCGCGGCTACATCAACGAAACTGACTTGGGCAAAGTCCGTATCGGCTCCCAAGCGCGCGTCACCACCGATTCCTATCCCGGCAAAGTCTTTCACGGCCGCGTCAGTTTCATAGCCTCCGAAGCCGAGTTCACCCCCAAGCAAATCCAAACCCAGCAGGAGCGCGTCAAACTGGTCTACCGCATCAAAATCGACGTGGAAAACCCCGGCCGCGCCCTGAAATCCAACATGCCCGCGGATGCAGAGATTCTGTTGGAGGGAGCAAAATAATTTTTAGCCGCTGATGAACGCCGATGAACGCTGATAACACAAAATTTGGATTTGGTTTTGATTTAGGTTTTCATCAGCGTTCATCGGCGTTCATCAGTGGCTAATAACCCCTCGGCTAATAATCTTCCCTCCCGTGATCCCCATGGAACCCATCATCGAAACCCGCGACCTCACCAAGCGCTTCGCCGCGCTCACTGCTGTGGACCACCTGAACCTCGCCGTGGCGCAAGGTGAGATCTTCGGCCTGGTTGGCCCCGATGGCGCCGGCAAAACCACCACCGTCCGCATGCTCTGCGGCCTCATGGACCCCACCGAAGGCACTGCCCGCGTCGCCGGCCACGATGTCGCCCGCCAGTCCCAGGCGGTCAAGGATCAAATCGGTTACATGGCCCAGCGCTTCGGCCTCTACACCGACCTCACCGTCCGCGAAAACATGAACTTCTACGCCGACCTCTTCGGCATCCTGGGCGCCGAGCGCGACCGCCTCAGCGCCCAACTCCTCCGCATGACCCGCATGGAGCCGTTCACCAATCGCCAGGCCGGCCGTCTCTCCGGCGGCATGAAACAGAAGCTGGCCCTCATGTGTACCCTCCTGCACCACCCCCGCATCCTCTTCCTCGATGAGCCGACCAACGGCGTCGACCCCGTTTCGCGCCGCGATTTCTGGGCCATCCTCTACCAGCTTCTGCACGACGGCATCACCATCTTCATGACTACTGCCTACCTCGATGAAGCCGAACGCTGCAACCGCGTGGGCCTGCTCCACAAAGGCCAGCTCATCCGCTGCGAAACCCCGGAGGAGATGAAGCGCTCCACGGCCTCGGCCAACCTCGAAGGCGCCTTCATCAAGACCATTCGCGAGGTGGAAGGATTGCCCGCATGAACAACAACCACTGGGCAGTTGAAATCGACGACATGGTCAAAACCTTCGGCGCATTCGTGGCCGTTGACCACGTCTCGCTGGCCGTCCCCAAAGGCGAAATCTTCGGCTTCCTGGGACCCAACGGCGCAGGCAAATCCACCACCATCCGTATGCTCTGCGGCCTCTTGACGCCCACCTCCGGCCGCGGCTCGGTGAACGGTTTCGACGTCGCCACCCAGCCCGAAGATATCCGCCGCAGCATCGGCTATATGTCGCAAAAGTTCTCCCTCTATGACGACCTCACCGTGGAAGAGAACATCGACTTCTTCACCGGCATTTACGGCGTCCCCAAAGACCGCCGCAAGTCCCGCAAGGATTACGTCCTCGGCATGGCCAGCCTCGCCGAACGCCGCGGCGCTCTCACCCACACCCTCGCCGGCGGATGGAAACAGCGCCTCGCGCTGGGCTGCGCCATCCTACACGATCCGCCGGTATTGTTCCTCGACGAGCCCACCTCCGGCGTCGATCCCATCGCCCGCGGCGCCTTCTGGAGCCTCATCCACGACCTCGCCGAAACCGGCCACACCATCTTCGTCAGCACCCATTACATGGATGAGGCCGAGTACTGCAATCGCCTGGCGCTGATGTATCGCGGCAAAGTCATCGCCCTCGGCACGCCCGCCGAATTGAAGCGCTCGCTCACCGAACACAGCTTGTTCCAGCTCGAAACCGGGCAGCCGCTCGAAACCATGCGCGCGCTGGAGGGTCTGGAGGGCGTCCGCGATGTCGCCGTGTTCGGCGGCGGCCTGCACGTCACCCTGGAGTCGATCGGTGCTGCGGCCCTCGAAACCGCCGCCCGCATTCGCGAAAAACTCGCCGCCGCCGGCATCGCCGTCCATCGCCTCGATCCCATCCAGCCCTCCATGGAAGACGTCTTCGTCGCCATGATCGAAACCGAGGAACGCAAAACCGAGAGGAAAGCGTCATGAGCTACCGCCGCTTGCACGCCATCTTCATCAAGGAACTCCACCACATCACCCGCGACGGCCTCAGCCTCGGCATGGCCCTGGCCGTCCCCGTGATGATGCTGCTCCTCTACGGATACGCCCTCAGCCTGGATGTGGACCGCGTACCCACCCTCATCTACGATCAAGATGGCACCCAGGCCAGCCGCGACCTCATCCGCCAGTTCCAAGGCTCGAAGTATTTCACCGTGCGCGGATTCGTCGATAGCTACGCCCCCATCGAACATGCCATCGATACCAACGACATCCTCATGGGCGTGGTCATTTCCAAAGACTACTCGCGCGATGTCGCCGAGGGCCGCAATGCCCCCGTGCAGATCCTCCTCGATGGCAGCGATTCCAACACCGCCTCCATCGTCCTCGGCTACGCCGAATCCGTGCTGCGCGATTATTCCGTGGATCTGCGCACCAGCATGTTGAACCAGCGCGGGGGCGAGCACTCCGCCCCGCCCGTGGATGCACGCCTGCGCGTCTGGTACAACAGCTCACTCGAATCCAAAAACTACGTCGTCCCCGGCCTCATCGCGGTGATCCTCCAGATCATCGCCGCGCTCCTTACCTCCCTCACCATTGCCCGCGAATGGGAGATGGGCACCATGGAGCAGTTACTCTCCACCCCCGTCCGCCCCACCGAAATCGTGCTGGGCAAGATGATGGCCTATTTCGTGGTCGGATTGCTGGATGCCATCGTGGCCCTGCTGGTGGGCCTGTTCGTCTTCGGCGTTCCGCTGCGCGGCAGCATCGTGCTGCTGGCCGTCTCCATTTGCACGTTCCTGTTCGGCGCGTTGTGCTGGGGCATCTTCATTTCGGCCGCCGCCAAATCGCAACTGGTGGCCTACCAGATGGGCCTCTTGAGCTCCTTCCTGCCGGCCTTCCTGCTTTCCGGATTCGTCTACGCCATCGAAACCATGCCCCCGGTCATCCAGGCCATCACCTACATCGTCCCCGCACGCTACGTGGTGACCATCATGAAGGGCGTCTTCCTGAAAGGCGTCGGCCTCAACGTGTTGTGGGGACAGTTAGGTTTCCTGGCGCTCTACGCCTTGCTGGTGTTCTTCTGGGCCACCCGGAAAATGAGTCAGAAACTGGTGTAACTATGTGGGAACGAATTGTTGTCATTCTGCGAAAAGAGCTGATCCAGGCCATGCGCGAACCACGCATGCGCGTCTTCCTCTTCGTGCCGCCGCTGGTCCAACTACTCATCTTCGGCTTCGCCGTGAACCTCGACGTGGATCACACCAAGATCGCCTGGATGGATATGGACCGCACCCCGCTCAGCCGCGATCTGTGCGCGCGCTTCGAAGGCTCCGGCCGCTTTGACGTGGTGGCCTTGCCCGCGAGCGAAGAGGACGTGCAGCAGATCCTCGACCACGGTACCGCGCAAGCCGTCGTCCGCGTGCTGCCCGAATTCGAGCGCGACGTCCTCCGCGGCCGCCCCACCGAAGTCCAGGTGCTGATCGATGGCACTAACTCCAACACCGCCTCGCTGGTCTCCGGTTATGCCGCCGACATCATCGCCACTTTCTCGCAGGACGTGCTCGCCGGGCAGCAAAACGTCCGCGTGCTGACCCACAGCGCCAACGCCGCAGTGAATCTCCAGGTGCCCCAAATCGACGCGCGCACCCGCGTCTGGTTCAACCCCGACCTGCACAGCCGCAACTACTTCGTCCCCGGCGTGATTGCCAACATTATTATGATCGTCACGGTCATGCTGACCGCGCTCGCCATCGTCCGCGAAAAAGAGATCGGCACCATGGAACAGTTGATGGTCACCCCCATCCGCCCCATAGAGCTGATGCTGGGCAAGACGCTGCCCTTCGCGCTGGTGGGCATTCTCGACGTGGCCCTGGTCACCAGCGTCGCCCTCCTGGTTTTCCGCATCCCGCTGCGCGGCAGCATCCTGCTGCTGTTCGCCTGTGCGGTCCTGTTTCTGATGACCTCGCTCGGCGCCGGCTTATTCCTCTCCACCATCGCGCAGACCCAGCAGCAGGCCATGATGGCCAACTTCTTCTTCACCACCCCGGCCTTCATGCTCAGCGGATTCGCCTTCCCGATCCACAACATGCCCCAAGTGGTCCAGTGGCTGACCTACCTCAATCCCCTGCGCTACTTCATCGAGATCGTCCGCGGCCTCTTCCTGAAAGGAGTTGGCGTCGCCGCCCTCTGGCCCGACATGCTGGCCCTGGCCATCTACGGCGTAACCGTCCTGGGCCTCAGCGCCGTCCGCTTCCACAAAACCCTGGACTAGCGACTACCCGGACCATGCCGGCGTTTCAGGGCGTTCCCTTTGCGCAGATGCTCAAAGGCCCGGGCATAATCTCCGGTGTCTTCGAGGGCTTTCGCCAGCGCAAACTCGACGGGCAGCGCCGCGGCGGCGGACAAATCATCCCTGGCGGCCAGCGCTTCGAGCACCGCCAGATCGGCATCGCCCGGATGGAAGGATTTGATCTCCGAGCGGTGGAAGTGAGCCTCCCCGTAGTCTGGCCTGATTGCGAGGGCCCTTTCGAAATGCGCCATGGCTTCATCGAATCTGCCCTCCATTTTGAGTATGGTGCCCAGGTTGCTGTGGGCATGGGCATCGTCAGGGTTGAGGGCGAGGGCGTGTTCGAAGTGAGCGATGGCCTCCGCCATCCTGCCTTCAGCGGCAATCGCGATACCCGGATTGTGGTGGCTCATCGTGATCCGCCGCGGTACCCGGCACAGTGGACACCGATGGACAGGGCGGAGCGAGTGGTTCCGGCGGCCAAGGGAATGATCGCTTGGGCGACCGGCAGCAGTGCTGCGAGGATGAGGCGCATACAACCGGATCATCGGCGGGAAGGGCTTTTTTCTTTAGGCCCCTCCGCGTCCGGTTTGGCCGGCCTCACTACTGGATATCGAAATCCACGGTCCGCGTGAAGCCCCGCTTTTCCCAGTCGGCGCTGCGGATCTCCAGACGGTACCCGCCGGGTTTCAAGTCCTTAACCGGGAGGTTGAGCGCCACCGGCATCACCGGGTTTCCCTTGTGGATGAAGTTGGAGATATCCACGCCGCCCGAATCCAGCTTGGTTTCGCCGGTCTGGCGGTCGAGGATGCGCAACTCCGCCAGCACCTTCTTGTCCGAAGCGGCGGGCGCTTCGGTTTTGTGCAGACCCAGCGGATCGGCCGGGGCAGCGGGACCCGCGGCCGGCGGGGGTTCGGCGGGGGTGTCCTCCGCGGCCAGCAGCGAATCGTAAATTTCGAAATATACCGCTACCCTGGAATCGGTTTTAAAGTGGTAGGCCGCCGGGGCGGTGAATTCGAAAGGCCCCGCGATCAGGGGAGTCTTGCCCTCGATCAGATCCGCGTCGGTCTTGGAACTCATCAACGGGTCCTCCTGGCCCAGTTGGTGAAATTCCGTGGTGGGCACCAGCGCGCTCATGCTGTACTGGTTGCCGTCATAGGTGTCGATCGAAAGGGGCATTTCCTGCTTGCCGAAGTTCTGGCCGCCGGAATTGAACACAACCTTCAAGTCGTACTTGCCGGGCGAAACCTCGAACTGGTTTTCATAGTGATAAGGCTTGGCGGCGAACTCCTCCACCTCTTCCTTCTTGTCGTAGTCCAGCTTGACGGTGTCGCTGAAGCGCGCCCCCACTTCGTTGGCCGTGCGGTAGGCGATTCCCAGCACGTTGATCTCGCCGTGGTACTTGCCCTTCACCTTTTCGAATTTCACCGCCGATGCTGGAATGGCCAGCGAGACATCCACCCGCGCAGTATTGGCGCCGCTGTAGAAATAGGCCGCCTGTAACGGTGCGGCTACGGTGCCCGGCTCGGAACTGGTGACGCGGGTCTCCAGTTGCGTCTCGATCGGCTTGCCCGCCAGCTCGTCCTTGGATTTGACGTTGCAGTAACCGCTGCGCGCGCGCACGTTGGTGCCGCCGCGGTCCACCTTCACATGAATGGTGTGGCAGCTTCCCTCCTTGGATTCCGGCGGTTCGTAGCCCAGGAAGTAATATTCGTTTTGCTCCTTGCCGATGGATTCCATGCCCTTGAGCAAATCGTTGGTATTGGCAATCACGAAGCCGCCGGTGCCGTTGGCCAGCGCGTACATCATGTCCTGGTTGGCCGATACGCCCTGCGGAATGCGGGGAATGATGGTACGTGGAGACCCCTGCGGCGCGGGCTGAGTCGCGCCGCCTCCGCCTGCCGTTCTGCCTGTCGATCCGCTGGTCCCGGTGGTTCCGCGCGACCCGCTGGGGCCGGTGCCGGTGCCTGCGCCGGTTCCACGCGAGGACCCGCCGGAGGAACTGCCTGTGGATCCACTCGGCGAACCGCTACGGGCGCCTCCTGCACCGCCGCTGCCGCTCCCCACCGAACCGCCCGTGCTGCCACCCCCGCGGGCCTGAAACGCGGCAATGCGCATTACCGGGTTGAGGGCCAGGGCGATTCCGAGGGCCCGCGGCAACAGCGGTATAGGGCCGGCCGGTGGATTCATGGTCGGGCCTCCCATGCGCAGCGGCCCCGAGATCAAGCCCCGCACATCGATCGGATAAATCGCCACGTTCCACCGGTTGCAGATATCGATGGTGGCGGTGAGCTCCGACATCAATTCGGAATTGTTGCCCAGCGGGAAGCCGGAGGTGAATAGGATCAGGATCTTGCGGCCGGGAATACTTTGCAGGTTTTCGGCCATGCTGTGGAGCGCCAGAAGCACATCGCGGGCTCCGTACCCGGCCGCGCCGCCCATGGTGCGCCCACCGCCGCCGCCGGGTCCGCCGCCGCCCATATTGGGCGATACCGCCGAGAAGTGGGCGCCCGTGACCGCGGCTTTGAGCCGGTCGGCATTGGCCGTAAAATTCTGGCTGATCACCAGCGAGCCGCCGTAATTGACCACCGCCATCAGCCGGTCGGTATTGACGTTGGCGTCGATAAATTTGGCCGCCTCCGTCCGCGCGCGCATCTGGTCGCCGTAGTTCATCGTGGAGTTGTCGAAAAACAGAACCAGGTAGCGCTGCCGCTCGCTGGCCGGAGCGTTGGGATCGGCGCCGAAGGAAAACGTGGTGATCTGCTGCTCTTTGCCGTCCTCGTAGACTTTGAAATCCTTCCTGGCAAGGTCGCGGACGTAATTATCCTTCTTATCCCTCACCACCACGTCCACCGGAACCAGGCGAGTCTCGGTTTTGAATGTGGTGGCCGGCTCGGTTCCTTGCGGCGGCTGCGGCGGCGCGGTCTGATCCTGCGCCAGCGCCAGCGCCGTCCAGCCCGCCAGACCCGCCCCAATCAGAAAAACCATTCCCCGAAACTGCATTTCGATCCTCCTTACCGAATGTCCAAAGCGCCGTTGGAAGCCGACATCAATTCTCCCTCGGCATCCCGCACCACCAGCCGGACCATATAAGCGCCCGGCTTCACGTCGAAACTGCTGCGCACCGTCAGGCCATTATCCAGCCGCTTGGCCAGGGTCTCGTCGCGCAGTTTCATTTCCAGCAGCTTCTCGTTGCCCACGACGAAATTGCCGTTGCGGTCGAAGAGCGCCGTGGCGATTGTCAATACGTTGCAATTGCGGTCGTTCTCGCGGTGGAACCGCAGCTTTTTGGCATCCACTTTCATGAGCACCGTCACCCGCGCGCTAGTTTCGCCGGACTTAAAATACTGGGTGGTCAAGGCCACCGGCAAATCGGTCATTTCCTCGCGCGAGAACAGGGCCTCCGAAATCTCTTCTTTGGCGGTTTCCTTGGGATCGCTCATGTGCCGCGGCGCGTAGTAGCCCTTGCGCGCCTGGATGCTGAGGCTCAGGCCATTTTTTACGGTGACCTTCAAGGAGTGAAAGCTGCCGTCCAGCTTCAGATTCTGGGGCGAAAATCCCAGCATGTAGACGCAATCGGGGGCCGCGGCAATGCGCTCGAAGCCCGCGTAGAGGTCGTTGTTGTTCTCGAAGAAGGTGCCGCCCGTCCCCGCCGCCAGTTCCGCCAGCACGTCGGCCTGCGCGCGCGCCGCTTCGCGGTCATACCGCATTCTCAACCCCAGGGCCGCGGTCGTGTTAATGGTGCGGCTGGCATCCGGCATATCGGTATAGAGGCCGCGCGCATCCAGGGCGCCGATTACCACGTTGGCCTTGATGGCGCGGTCCATCAGCTCGGTCTTCTCCTGCTCCATGAGCGGGGTGATGAAACCGGCCGAAGCCAAAAGAATGATGCGCTGCCCGGGCATGGTGGCCATGCGGCGCACCAGCGCCGTCAGGCTGTACAGGGCCGCGCGCGATTCCTGTTCCCCTTCGGTCAACCGGCGCATCGCCAGTCCCTGCACTTCACTCTGCGCCGTGCTGGCCATGGTGGAATCCAGGTTCTGGCAGGCCATGGTCTCGACCACCGCTGCCTGCAAGGCGATGGGGTCGTTCTTATTCACGATCAGGTCGGCCTGGTAGTAGCTGATGTCCGGGCACTCGGCCACGGCGGGGCGCGCGATGGGGTGCGGAATGAGACGCTGGAGAGTCGCCTTCAAAGCGTCGTGGTCATCGGTAAATTCATGCTCGACCTGCCCCGAAACGGTGTACACCGCGGCGCGCTCCTTGGGACCCAGACTGTCCAGGTGGCGGATGGCGGCATCGCGCACCCGCGCCAGATCCGCGAAGGCGGTGTGGACGTCGTCGAAGAGATAGGCCACGAAGCGGTCGGGCAGCGGCGCGGGAACCTCGCCGGGGGCGGGCGCGCCGATGGCAATTTCTTCGGACGCCGGAGTGGAACTCCGGTAGGCCGGAGGCCGGGTCGGCGTTTCTATAGAGAACTTGATGATTTCCTGGGGCTTACCGCGATCCATCAGGCGGAAATCATCCTGCTTGAGGTTGCCGATCACCTTATCGTATTTATCGCGTACCACCACCGGCACCATCACCAGGTTGACGCGGGTGTGAAAAGTGGCGGGTTCCTCGGTGGCCTTGGTTTCGGGGGCATTCTGCGCGGGAGCCGCGGTGTAGCCTCCGACGGGGGCCACCGTGACGCCACTCTGCTGCGCGGCCAAGCTTGCCAGACCGGCTACCAGAAACCCGAGACCGCAGCGGTAAGGCATTGTTTAGCTCATCATAGGCTAATCCGCAGCCCGGCACAACGAGGGGAGGCGGCGCCCCAGGCGCCAGTTGGCGGCCAAAGGCGCCGCCGAAAGGACGGGGGGACCCGTCGACCATATACCGGCGAGGAGCGGGGCCGGATGCAACGCCGGGAGCGCGGGCTATAATCCGGGAACAAGCGGAGGTGCCGATGCGTCTCGTGCGCTACGCGGTGGCGATGAGCCTGGATGGCTACATCGCCGGGCCGAATGGGGAAGCCGACTGGATTCCCAGGAACCCGGGCGTGGATTTCGCGGCAGTGTTCGCTCAATTCGACACCCTGCTGGTAGGCCGCCGCACGTTCGAGCGGATGGTCGATGCCGGCCGAGCCAGGACTCCCGGCATGCGGACCATCGTCTTTTCGCGCACGCTGCGGCCGGAGGATTATCCGGATTTTACAATTGCCGCGCACGGCGCCAACGAAACCGTGACCGCCCTCAAGGCCGCTCCGGGAAAGGACATCTGGCTGTTCGGCGGCGGGTCGCTGTTCGGCAGCCTGGCGGAAGCCGGTCTTGTGGATACGGTTGAAGTTTCGGTGGTCCCCATCCTGCTGGGTGGCGGCGTGCCGCTGCGGCCGGCTTCGGGAGGCCGGAGGCAGATCAAGCTTTCGCTCACCGGCCACAAGGTCTATCCGGTCGGCATCGTATCCTTAGTGTATGCAGTGGTGTAGAAGCGGCGCGGTGACCTGAACCCGCGTGATTTCGTCTCCTCATCCCGTGCGGCCTGTCTCCCCAAGTGTCGAGGGAATAAGGCTTTTGGTCGAAAGTCCTGCCTGTGCCGAAAAAGGCGACGACGCGCGCAAAAGCCAGTTTCCGACGAGCCCGTTTTCCTGGGGTTACCGGAAGATCTGGACACGCGACATTCCGTCGGGCGCATCTTACTTTCGGGTTGCTCAAAACCGACTGAAAATATCTACCGGCCGGCGGCCACCCTGCTGATATTGTTCGCCGCTTCGGACACCATGGAAGGACGCGTTACCGCAGCGGTTGCCGGCAGCGTCATCGAAAACTTCTCCTTCCCGAGCCGGTGGCCGCTTGCGTTGAGCCAGCCATACGGGGCACTCAACGGGCCCTCCCGTCGGATCGAGGCGGGTTCTACCTGCCCGCCCAGCCGGTGAGGATATGGATGACGTTGGAGTCCGCAGGCTGCTCGACTGCCTGGGCGTAGTAGATGCGCGAGCCGTCGCGCGAAACGGCTATTGGGAGTGAGCCGCCATTGAGGCCGTTCGGCCAGCGGAGCCCGGAGAGCAGCAGTTCCGGATGGCCGAAGCTCAGTCGGCCGCCAGAGGCGGCCACCTGCACCGACCAGACCTCCATATTCCAACGGTCTGCAATCAGAATTTCCTTGCCATCCTTTCGCCAGACAGGAAAACCGTCCACCCGTGCAATCTGCGTCCGCAATCCGGGACCGGGATACGGCTGGACATATGAACCACCGCGAGTTCCATAAAGAACCCAGCGCCCATCGGGGGAAAAGCGCGCGCTCGGGAAAGCATCCGCCACGACGAGTTTCGGCTTGGGATTTCCATCCCGATCCGGTCTTTGGAGTGGCGCCGCAATGAGTCCGCCGGAACCTACCGCAGCCAAGACCTCTTTACCGTCCGGTGAAACGTCCTGGAGGGAGGCCATCCCATCGGGAGTCGGGCGGATCTCCCGCGGCTCGCTGGTGAGATCGGCGGGTCTCTCTGCCAGCCAGCGCCCGCTGCCGAGGATTCCGATCCAGCGCGATCCGTCGGGAGACCAGAAGCCCCAGCGTCCGGCCGGGAGCTTGACGCTCCCGGGTTGGCCCGCTTCGAGCAGCCATGACCCGTTCCCGGCGGCCAGTAACCGCTTCTCGTCGGGCGAGAGCGCGATCCAACCGACGGACATCGGCGGGCCCGCTGTGCCAAGCTCCTTGCCCTGGCGGTCGAAGATCGTCACTTGGTTGAGCGCGGCTCTTCCGGGACGCGATGCGACAACCCCGGTGCGGGAGACGGAAAAACTGGCGTGGGAGACGCTCGCTACCGGGATGGAAAATATGCCTGCCTGGACCAACCCGGCTTCACCAACGAGCTTCCGGGCCCTGCGGTCCAGTTTCTGCGAGTAGAGGTTGCCGTTCCGGACGAACAGCAGCCGTCCGCCGCCGGCGGGCGTATAACTGGCCGCGGTTTCATTTTTTGTCAACAGGACGGGATTCATCGCCTTCCCGTTCCGCAGCGTCGCCAAGTATACCTCTCCCATCTGTTCACCCGTCGGGACGAGCAAAAACAGGAAGTCCTCTCCGCCCGGAAGAAACTCGGGCCATAGATAATAGCCCTCTTTCATCCCGGCGGTCTCGACGGGCTTGAATTCGCCACCTGACGCGGGAGCCGCGCACAGCTCGGAACCGTTCACATCGCCGCTGATCAGAATGGTTCCCGTCTCGCTCCAGCTTCCTCCACGGGTCGGCCCCTTGAACGGCGCAACCAGTTCCGGAGCGCCGTCAGGCAGCCGGACCCGAACGAGCGCTCCGCCTTGTCGAAATGCGGCCATCCGGGAATCCGGGGACCAGAGAATGGGATCGTTGCCCAGCACGCCGAGTGAGCGCGGTTCCAGAGAATCCAAACGCCGCAGCCATAGCTGGTTATTCGCTCCGTATAGCACCGAGGAACCGTCAGGCGAGATCACCGGCGCCGACAACCAGTTCCCCCGATTGGCTCCAGGAGACATGATAGTGACGGCCAGCCGGGGTGCCCGTGAGGCGAAAGGGCCGGTGCGCAGCCAGACCAGAAGGGCAAGTGCTGCGAAGAGAGCCGCCGCGGCCCAGGGAATCCAACTGCGGGACTCCCGTGGTGCCACTGGTGCAGCAGTGGCTTCACCCCATTCAAGCGCCCGCTTCACATCACGCGCGGTCTGAAAGCGCTCGTTGGGATCCTTCGCCACGCACGCGTGGATCACCCGGTTCAGCCACGCCGGCTCGATTGGCGGCGGCTCTTTCTCCAGGATCGCCGCGATCACGCTGGCGCGGCTCTCCGCTTCGAACGCCCGTTGGCCCGTCACGATTTCGTATAGCACCAAGCCGAACGAAAAAATGTCGCTGCGTGCGTCCGCGTCCTTGCCTTCCACCTGCTCGGGTGACATGTAGTGCAGGGTGCCCACCAGCGCGCCGCGCTCCGTCACCGTCTCGGCATCGGGCGACGAACCGGCTGCCGGACGCTCGAACTTCGCCAGCCCGAAATCCAGCACCTTCACGTTCGGCCGCGACTTCGGGCCGGTCAGCATGATGTTGCCGGGCTTGAGGTCGCGATGGATCACCCCGCGGCGATGCGCTTCCGCCAGCGCGCCGGCGATTTGCACCGCAAGTCCCACGGCGATCTCCGGTGGCAGCGGTCCTTTGGAGAGCCGCGCGGCCAATGTTTCGCCCTCCACCAACTCCATCACGATGGCCGGCTTGCCGTCGAACTCTTCGAGGCCATAGACCGTGCAAATGTTGGGATGGTTCAACGCAGAAGCCGCGCGAGCTTCCCGCTCGAACCGCCGGAGCGCCGGCTCGGGAAGAGGGCCGTCGGTCAGCGGCAGGAACTTCACGGCCACCTTGCGGCGGAGATTCAAATCCTCGGCGCGGTAGACCGTCCCCATGCCGCCTTCCCCGAGTTTGTCGAGGATCTGGTAGTGGGAGATTGCTTTGCCGTTGAGATCGCCTGCTGCGGGCAGGTCGGCTCCATCGGGTTCGGGATCGGCATCCAACCGCGCTCCGCCAGGCGGCTCACCCACACGAGCGACCTCACCCACGAACCGATAACCGCGCTTCGCCAATGTCTCGATGTACCGCGGCGCCTCCGCCGTTTCGCCGAGAGCGTTGCGCAACCGCTTGATCGCGGCGTTGATGCTGTGATCGAACTCGACAATGGTGTTGTTGGGCCACAGCCGCAAACGGATGTCTTCGCGCTGCACCACCTCGCCGGGGTGATCCAACAACATCAGCAGGATTTGGAAGGATTGCTCCTGCAGGCGTATGCGGATTCCGTGCTTCCGCAGTTGGCCCGAGCGAACACCCAGTTCGAACGGCCCGAACTGCAGCACCTGAGCCGTTGGCATCCCTCCGGGCATAGCTTTCGGACCAGTCTACACCCTGAAGTGCCAGTTGTTCAATCGGTTAGCTAGTCACCTCGAAGTCACCCAAATGCCCGATCCGGTGCATCGAGGCACCCGCCGCAAAACCACACACTGCCCTCCAGCCGCGCGGGCCGCGGCGGGAGGACGAGGTGAAGATTCAGACTTATGTGCTGGCCATGGCGCTGGAGATGGCCTTCATCTTAGGCGCGGCGCCCGGCGCGAGCCGCTCCACAACAACCAAAGGAATGCGGCCCACCATCACGCTTCGCGTGGTCAACGAAGGGGGCGTCGATTCACAGTCCCTGGTACAGGCCAGGAAAGAGGCCACCCGGATCTTCGACCACTCCGGGATCAATTTGGCGTGGCTGGACTGCGAGTCCGGACAGGCGGAGTGGGGCAACGGCAGTCCCTGCCAGCGGAGCCTCGGACCGGTCGAATTCTGGATGCGAATCGTGACCCGAAGACCGCCGGCCACTACCGGAGACATGCTCGGTTTTACCCATCTGGATGAACGCTGGACACACGGGGCAGCCGGGGTCTACTACCCGGCGGCCGTGGAGATGGCGAAGAAGTGGCCGGCCACCATCGGTGAGATTCTGGCAGCGGCCATTGCGCACGAGGTCGGTCATCTGATCCTGGGGGCGAACGCGCACTCAGCCAACGGGGTGATGTCGGCACACTGGAGCAAGCCCGAATTCATTCGGATCGGCACGAGCGCGCTGCACTTCACGCGGGATCAGGGGAGGCTGCTTCAGGAGGGAATCGCGAGGCGTGCGGCGGGTAGAGTTGTGGCGGCGCCTTAGGTCTACAACCCGGTCACCCGGTCAGATGGGGCGGCGACGGCGAGTCGGCGGAACTGCTCCATCCTGGACGGACGGCGCCCTCAGTGGACGAAGAGTGGCTTCCCGTACATTACCCCTGGGTTATGGACTTGGCCGATCCACTTTCCGGAATGCCCGTGTTTCGTCCACAACTCCGCTTTCATTCGCCGGAGCTGCTTCCGGGCGGCCCGCGGCTGTTAGTGCTTCGGCACAAACCTACAAAGCGGAAATCCCGGCGGCGTTTTCACGCAAGGCGTACGGTGATGCCCGCGGGTTCCTACGATTTTGTTGTATCCATCAGCGGCTCTGGCCACCTGATGTAGAGCCGTCCGGGGGTGTAGAGCGTGCGGTGGCATAGAGCCGTGCAGCGACGTAGAGCCGCGAGGTAGTGTAAAGCTGCGCGGTGTAAAGCTGCCGGTAGTATAGAAGCCGACATCGGCCGCCGGCTCCCCAAACTTTCGGGAACTGGCGCCGGGTTCCGGCGGCAATAGGGGCGTATCCAGGATGGATTTTTCCAGCAGCTCCGACGGCTGGTTGATGCAGCGGTTCCGCGCGGGCGACCGGGAGGCGTTTGCCGAAATCTATCGCCGCCGCCATGCGGCCCTGTTCCGGTTTGGCCTCGGCATGACCGCCGACCGCGGAAAAGCCGGCGAGCTGACCCAGGACGTTTTCGTGTGGCTGATCCACCACGCTGCCCAGTTCGATCCGGCCCGCGGCGATCTGGGGGCTTTCCTGGCGGGCGTGGCGCGCAAGCTGCTCTACCACCGCGAGCGCGACGAGCGGCGCTGGCTGCCGCTGGCGGAAACGGCCGAAGCGGCGGGTGGGCAAGCAGATGAGGCCGACGCCGGGGGCGTGGATACCGAGGCATTGCGCCTGGCCATCGCCCGGCTGCCAGACCATTACCGCGAGGCGGTGGTGCTGTGCGACCTGGAGAGCCGCAGCTACGAAGAGGCCGCGGAGCTGCTGGGGTGTGCCGTGGGGACGGTGCGGTCGCGCCTGCACCGCGCCCGCGAATTGCTGGCGCGCAAGTTGCGGCCCAAGGTGGGGCCGAAGAACGAAATCGGGAGGGCTTGCCGGTGAATTGCCAGGACGAACATGGGCGGCTGATGGAGCTGGCCAGAGGCCAGGGTGAAGCCGGTCCGGAACTGGAAGCGCACCTGGCGGGGTGCGAGGAATGCCGCCGGTTTTTTGACGAGCAGGCGGCCTTGGGCGCGGCCCTGGCGCGCCTTGCGCAGGAGAACGCCGCGGCGCCCCTGCCGGCGGGCGTGGAGGCGCGTGTCTTGGCGGCGTGGCCGGCGCAGCCCGCCGCATGGCCCCTGTGGCGCCCCATAGCCGCCGCGGCGCTGGCGGCTTCCCTGGCGGCTGCCGTGTTCCTGGCGCGCGGTCCGGCTTCGGGACCGCCCGCGCGAGCCGCCCTGGCGCCGTCCGTGGAAATTCCGTCCGTGGAAATTCCGTTTGTGGAAATTCCGTTCGTGGCTCCCCTGGCGCCCTATGAACGCGCCGAAGTGGAACGTATGGATGTGCCGGTGGCGGCGTTGGTCGCAGCCGGTTTCGAGGTCCACGTGGTGGATACCGCGGGCACCGTGAAGGCGGATGTGTTGGTGGGGCAGGATGGCCGGGCGCATGCGATCCGGCTGATTGCGGAGGCGAATCGATGAGCAGACGGATTCTGATGTTTCTGGCCGGCGCCGCGGCGTGGGCGCAGGGGCCAAGCGGGTGGGTTGCATCCCCGGGGACGAGTGCGGTGATCGGCCACATGGCCATCCAAGGGCAGACCGGGCCGGTTACCGGCAAACCGGTCCAGGCCACCGAAGTGCGCCACAGCGTGCAGACGCTCAGCGACGGCACCAAGCTGGAAAGCTCTTCCAGCAGCCACTTCTATCGCGACAGCCAGGGGCGTATGCGCACGGAAAGTGCCGAGCGAGTGGAGATATACGATCCGGTGGCGGGCTTCATTTACGATCTCAACTCGCAGCGCAAGACCTATACGAAAACGCCCACCAACGCCGATAGGGTCATGATTGCAGTGGCGGGTGGAAGCTCGCGGGTTAACCAGACGTCCGGAACGACACGCGGCGACCGGCCCAGCCACGTCGACCTGGGGATTCCGTATCGCAGCGAGGGCCAGGTGAACACCGTCACGGAAGACATGCCTCCCCAGACCATCAACGGCATCGCGGCGCGCGGCGCGCGAATCACCTCGACCGTGCCCACGGGGGCGGTGGGCAACGACCGCGACTTCAAGATCGTCAACGAACGCTGGTATTCCGACGAGCTGCAAATCCTGCTGAAGACCGTCAATTCCGATCCGCGGTTCGGAGTGAACACCTACGAGCTGACCAACATCGTGCAGGCGCCGCCCGATCCGGCGCTGTTCCAGATCCCGCCGGGTTACACCGCGCGGGGGGAGCGCTGAGGCCGGTATGAAGACGGCACTCCTGGCGGCGGCCTTCTTTTGCGGGGCGGGCGCGGCCCACGGGCAATCCGCGCCGGCCTTCGACGCCGCTTCGGTCAAGCGGCTGCCGGCGGACGACCCCACCCACCGCAACGCGCACGTTTCGGTGGTCACCGGCGAGCACGGCGCCAAAATCAGCTTCCAATCGAACACTTTGAAGGACTTGATCCAGAGAGCCTACGGGGTGGCGGGGTTCCAGATTGCCGGTCCTGCCTGGCTTTCCGAAGAACGCTACGACGTGGTGGCGGAAGTGGCCGCGCCCATCGACCAGAAGCAGATCGGGCCGATGCTGCAAACCCTGCTGGCCGAGCGCTTCCAGCTTGCGCTGCACCGCGAGACCAAGGTGGGGCCGCTGTATCGGTTGATCCTGGGGAAGGGCGGTCCCAAGCTACGGGCGGGCGAAAGCGGCGCGCCTGGGGGAATCCGCACCTCCAGCGGCAAACTGGCCGTGAAGCTGGGCGCCACCAATCAGTCCATGGCGCAACTGGCGGATGCGCTGGCGGCTCCGGCGGGCCGGCCGGTGGTGGACCAGACCGGCCTTGGCGGGGTCTACAGCTTCGAGCTGGAATACGCGCGGGGCGACGACTCGCAGGAGCCTTCGGTTTTCGCGGCGGTGGAGGAACAGCTTGGCCTCAAACTGCAACCCGCCCGCGGGCCGGTGGAGATGCTGGTGATCGACCGCGCCGAGAAGACCCCGGCCGCGAACTGAACGGCGCGGGCTACAATCAAAGCGGCCGTGAGAATACGCTGGGTTCAGATTCGGCAGGCGGTGGCGCGGCGCATCCGCTATAAGATCACGCGGGGCGGGGTGCTATTTTCGGTGGCCATCCTGGTGGTGGGAGTGTGCGCCATCATTTCGGCTAACAACCTGCTATTTCTGATTGTGGCCATGATGATGGCCACGCTGCTGGTCTCGGGGCTGGTGAGCCGCCTGTGCCTGGCCGGGTTGCAACTGGATTTCCGGGTGCCCGAACATATCGCCGCCAAGCGCGGCGTGCCGGGCGGGCTGTATGTGCGTAATCAGAAGTGGCTCCTTCCGTCGTTCTCCATCCGCGTGGAAGGCTTGCGCGGGCCCTCCACCCCGATGCTGCGGTCGGACAGCTACTTTCCGCTGATCGCGGCCGGAGCGGTGATGGAAGAGACCGTCGAAATGTACTTTCCCAAGCGCGGCGTCTATCAGCAGAATACCTTTGCCTTTTCCACCACGTTCCCCTTCGGCTTTCTGGAAAAATCGGCGCGGGTGACGCCGCTGCGCGAGATGATCGTGTACCCCTCGATCGACCCGCAGCCGGGTTTTGACGATCTGCTGGCGGGCATCGCGGGCGAAATCGAAACCCACTACCGCGGCTTGGGGAAGGATTTTTACCGCATCCGCCCGTACGAAGCCTTCGAGAGCGCGCGGCACGTGGATTGGAAGGCTTCGGCGCACGTGGGCAGCCTGCAGGTGCGCGAGTTCGCGCGGGAGCAGGAGCAGACCGTGGAGATTTTCCTGGACCGCGAAGTGCCGCGCGACTTCGACCCCTGGTTCGAGCACGCCGCAGATTGCTGCGCGTTTCTGGCCTGGAGCCTTTCGAGCCGCGGCATCTCGGTGCATTTCCGCTCGCAGGGGTACGATTTCCGGCAGCCCGAAGACGGCGACATCTATACCATCCTGAAGTATCTGGCGCTGGTCTACCCGCAGACCCTGAACGGCCCCGAAGCGCCCGGGGACGATACCAGCTATCAAATTGTCTTCACGGTGTCGCCGCGCGAGTTCAGCGAGGCGGGTTGGGCGGGCGCGCGCATCCTGAGTCCCGAGGTGCTGCCCGTGCCCGCGGTGAGCCAGCCTGGCCAACACACCCTCAGCCATCACGCCCCCAGCCACTCTGCCCCGAAATAGAAAAACCGCACCGGACGTGCCCCTGAGACCTTCGGGACTCCATCCGATGCGGCTCGCCCTGGGTTTGGGCTGAGATCCGGCGTCGGGCTATCTGGTGTTGCAGCTTAACCGGCCCACTCCTGGTCAGGTCCGCGTCCTATTTTTTCCCTTCCAGAAGTGCCAGACAACTACCGCTACCTGTGATCCCATGGAGAGATCGTAATGAGGCCATCTACAAAAAACCCCTCTGCGGCAACCAACAAGGGAAGAATAGTGAGCTAAAACTCTTGCAAACATCGGCTCCCGCAAGCACGCTGTCTCTTCGGCTCACTCTTCTTCCGCCTGCCTGTTGCAGCAGAGGGCAGGTTTGAAAGGTTACTTCGCCAATTCACCACTACAAATAGCAATCCTCCAACCACCTGTCAATCGGTTCAACCCATTCTGAATCAAATATTTTCTGTGCGGGCCGGGAATCCGGCCTGTAGTCGGGCGGGCAAGGCCTGTGTCGCTATGACACAATCAGGAAGAATGCCCCTGAGAATCCTCGCAGCCGCCCTCGTGGCGCTGGCCGCGAGCCTGCCGGCCACCGCGCAGCTCTCCGCAGAGGATCCGGTCACCGTGGCCACGGCGCACCCGCGGCTGCTGCTCACCGCCGCGCGGCTGCGCCTGTTGACGCGCGAGCGCCAGCGCAAGTCGGCGCGATGGCAGCAGTTGGAGACCCTGATTACGGGCGGCGCCGCGATGCCCGAACGGGCGTTCGCCCAGGCACTCTACTTTCGCATCTCGGGCGACCAGGCCATCGGCAAGCAAGCCATCGCCTGGGCGCTGGGACCCGGCGACGACCTGCGCCAGCTCGCCCTGGTCTTCGACTGGTGCCAGGACCTGCTCACCGAAGCGCAGAAGCGCGACCTGGCCGCGCGCATTCAGAAGCGCATGGTGGAGACCGCCGCCGATGAAAGCGTATCTGCCACGCGTTCGCGCGTATTCGCGGCCATCGCCCTGTTCGACGATGTGCCCGACGCGCCGCAACGCGAACTGGAACGCGTGGTGCGCCAATGGTGGCTCGGCAAGCTGGTGCCCGCGATCAAGCAGGGCCGCTCGGTGATTGCCCGCGACGACGCCTACGCCCTCTACGAACTGCTTCACGCCCTGCGCGACAATACCCTGCTCGACTTGCGCGAGCCGGTGCCCGAGTTTTTCAAGGACTTCCCCATCCAGCACCTGGTCAGCTACTACCCCGCCACCTACCAGGGTCCGGACGCCGATTACTACATTGGCGCCGAAGCTCACATGGGCGAACCCGACCTGCGGGTGGCGACGCTTTCCCGCGCGGCCGAGATGGCCATGGTGGCTTACGACTCCAATTCCAACGAGGCCCAGGTGCTGCAGGGCTTCCTGATGCACGACCATTACATGCTGCGCGGCCCGTTCGGCGCGCCCTACGAGTTTCTGTGGGCCAATCCCTACCAGCCGGGCCTGAGCTATTACCTGGTCCCGCTGGTTTACTACAACCCGGATTTCGGAACGCTGTTCGTGCGGTCCACCTGGGAAGACAACGCCACCTGGTTTGGCCGGTTCGACGGTGTGATGCAACTATTCCAGGATGGCAGCGTGGCCCCCGTGAACCTGGCGCACACCCCGGTGGCCATTTCGCTGAAGGAGGCTATGGTCTGGTTCGCGCCGGCGGGCCAGCGCATCACCGTGAAGCTGGACGAAGAGCAGGCTGTCTTCATTGTCGGCCTGGAGCCGCACCGCACCTATCTGGTGGAGGTGGACGACGAGGAGATGCAGGAAGCCGAAGCCGATTCGGGAGGCACGGTGGAACTGCTGGACGTGCCGCACGGTTACGAGGTGGGGATCCGCTTCCGGGAGGCGAAAGCGGCATCGCGGTGACCCCAGGATGAGCTGCTGCGCAGGGCGAAAAAGGCCGCCAGTCCCGCCAGAACCAGCGCCAACGTAGCGGGATCGGGAACGCCCACGGCCCCGTAAACCAGAACGGAACCATTCGCCACGAAACTGGTCGCGGCGGTGGTGGGGTCAAGGGTGAGAATTGGATTGCCCCCGCCGAACAGATAATACGAACCGTCAATGAACCCCGAACCAATGAAATAATCCGTCGGCAGACTTCCTGCCGTTGTGGTGCTGCCGTTGGAGGGATTGACGGTGTAGAGGGTTTCAGGAACCACGGTGCTTCCAAAGACTATTTCGGTGACGTAAAGCTGGCTGCCGTCAGCCATCAGCGAGTCGGCATAAGCTCCGTCCGAGAAATCGGTGGGATCGATTGCCGGGACGCTGGTGGCGCCGATCAGCGTGGCGACTGCCGTGACAGGGTTGATGGAATAGAGGTTGTTGGATCCATCCAAGGCATACAGCCCACCACCCGTCAGGCCGGCGAACAGATTCGTGGTGGCGCCCAGGCCGCTCGCGCCCACCACGGTCTCAGCCCCGGTTACGGGGTCGATAGTTACGACATTGCCGTCTTTGTCCATGGCGTACAACAAGCCGTTGGATCCCCACGCCAGCCCTATCAGGGTGTCCGGTTCAGTGGCAATTTCCGTAAAGGCGCCGGTCGAAAGGTTCATCGTGCCGAATTCATCGGAGGGAGTGGCTACATAGGCAAGAGCTGCCGAAAGCGCAGGCCGAAGTAAGGAGCAGGCCAATTGCGAGGTTGCGCATGGGGCGGATTTTACCATGAGCCGGCCTCGGTGTGGATTGTCCGCCGAGGGTTCTGCCGAGAGGGCCTGTGAGGATAGAAGTTGAGCGAGGATGGGGCCCCGACCGCGTGATTTGCTTCTCCCGCCTGGAAACGCGCGCGGGCGAACCTCGCGGCCGGGGACCTGGGTCTAGGTTGCGGTCGCTTAGCGCTTGCTGACGCGCGCGGCTGCGAATGCGGCGCCCGGAGTCGCAGGACCCTGGAGCGCGGCACGCCTCAGAATGCCCAACGCCAAAGGCTGGCGCCAACGGTGAACCCCGCGCCCACGGCGGCGAACATCACCAGGTCGCCCTTCTTCAAACGGCCCTGCTGGATGGCGTCGCGCGTTCCCAGAGGGATGGTGCCGGCGGTGGT
>DATJRE010000189.1:0-38093 GCA_035505095.1 Bryobacteraceae bacterium
TCGCAAGTTCCGCTGGGAAGTGGGGGCGAAAGGGTGGAAGTGGGCCCGCCTGGCGATCTGGGACGTCGCCGGCAATGGCGCATTCACCAATCCCATCTGGCGGCCTTGACGGAATCGCCCGATCCGGGCGGGCAGCGGTCAGGAAACGGCCGGCAGATCGTCTTCCAGGTCTTTCTGAAACCGCCGCAGCCTCTCCAAAAGGTCCCGCTGCAGCACCGCGTACTCCTTCCGGGCCGAAAGATTGTTCGTCTCCCACGGGTCGCGCTTCAGGTCGAATAACTGCGTGACGCCGGCTTGCGGATACACAATCAGCTTATGGTCCGTGGTGCGCACGGAGCGTTGAAAATGCCGGTAATAGCAGAACATGGCATCGTGCTTTGGGCGGCCTTCGGCTCCGAGCAGGTCTACCAGACTGGGAAACTCCACGGATTTGGGAATCTCCACGCCGGCCAGTTGGCAAGCAGTGGCGAATAAGCTGTGCTGGTAGACCATGTGGCTGACCCGCCGGCCACTGGCAACCTCCGGACCGCAAATCACCAGCGGCATGCGGATGCTGTGATCGTACAAGTTCTGCTTACCCATGAGGCCGTGCTGGCCGACTGCCAGGCCATGATCGGCCGTGAAGATGACGTACGTGTTGGCGGCTTGGCCGGACCTTTTCAGCGCGTCCAGGATGCGGCCGATTTGAGCATCCATGTAAGTGATATGGGCGTAATACTCGGCGCGGTGCAGCCGGACTGCCTCCGGGGTTCGGGGAAAGGGCGCCAGGATTTCATCGCGGATCTCCCGGTCGCCCTGGTCGAACGGATGCTCCGGCAGATAGTTCGGGGGAATCTGGATGCGCTCGGGAGGATACCGATCGACATATTCCCGGGGCGCTTGCCTGGGGTCGTGCGGAGAGTTGAAGCCGACATACAGGAAAAACGGATTCGGCCCCGTCCGTTTCAGGAGGTAATCGGCAGCACCCTCCGCCCAGATTTGGGCCGAGTGCTTGATCTCGTCCTTCGGTGCCTTCTGCCACTGGGCGGTGTGCAGCCACTGTCCTTTGAGCGATTGGTCCCAGGGTGTCCAGGTGTTGCCCGGACTGGGACGGTGATAGGCCGACGGACCGGACTCAAACATCCCCGGACTCACCGGCCCTTTGGCTTTGAAACTGCGGGCCAGATTGGCTTCGGTCAAATGCCATTTGCCGATGAGGAAAGTGTCGTAGCCGGCGCGGCCCAGGGTCTCGCCCCAAAGCGGAGTTTCTTCGGCCCGCCGCTGCGCGTGGAAAGCCGTAAGCCCAGTGTTCAGCATGGTGCGGCTGGGTACGCACACGGCTCCGCTCCAGGAGCCTTGGTGGAAACAGTGCGTGAAAGAGCAGCCGCGGCTCACCAGGCGATCGAGGTTGGGCGTATGAATCTGTGGGTCGCCCAGCGCGTGGATGCCCCGGTAGGTTAAGTCATCGGCGATCAGAAACAGGAAATTCGGGCGCCGGTTGGGGGCCTCCGCGGCGCGGGCCGATGGCAGTGCCGACGCTCCGGCAGCCGCAGACTTCAAGAAAGATCGACGCAGCATGGAAGTGGCCTTCCTCAGCTTCTTCCTTTACACGTTCTCATGGTAGTACCGGGCGGCTGGAATTTCTTGGGTACGCCTGTTCGCCGCTCTGTCTTGCGATCCGATAGCATCGGAATATGGGCGAAGCCGCAATCATCGGCTTGATCTCCGACACCCATGGCCTGATGCGCCCGGAGGCATTGGCGGCGCTCGAAGGGTCCGACCTGATCATCCACGCCGGCGACGTCGGCAATCCGGGAATCGTCGAAAAGTTGCGCGCTGTGGCCCCCGTGGTTGCCGTCAGAGGAAACGTTGACAAGGGGATTTGGGCGGCCCAATTGCCGATGACCGCGGTTGTCGAGGCTCACTCGGCCCTGATCTACGTCCTGCACGACCTGCAGCAACTCGATCTCGATCCCGCCGGCGCTGGATTCGGTCTCGTGGTCAGCGGCCACTCGCACCATCCCGGCCAGACGGAACGAGGGGGCGTGATGTACCTGAACCCAGGCAGCGCCGGCCCCAGGCGTTTCCGGTTGCCGGTCACGGTGGCGCGCCTGGATTTGCGGCGGTCGCCATGGAACGTAGAGTTTATTGACCTGGCGGGAGGAAAGGTCTTAATGAGCGAATGCCCGTAGAAGGTCCGCGCTGGTGGTTGTCGGACACCAGTATTTCTCGATGTATTCGATGACTAACTGTGTGCCTGCGGCATGACTGACGTAAGGCGGATCTTTCGGATTGTACATGGCGTCGGTCAGGTCCCGAACGAGAATGCAGTGAATCCCCAGCGCGGTCATTCTCTTGATCGCAAACGGCCGATTGAGCACACACATATTCGCGTGGACTCCCATGACCAGGAGGGTATGAATGTTGCGGTCTCGGAGGAAGCTGTAAATTTCCGTACCATTATCGGAAATCACATCCGAGGCGTCGATGCGCAAACCGGGATTCTCGCGGGTCCAGGCTTTGTAGAACTGATCCGGCGTATCGCATCCGCCACGGCTGTCGTCGATGGGAAGCGGGGGATCGGGCAGACTGAGCGGAGCCGGCGGATCGACCGTGGCAACGGCCATGATGCGTTTGCGCTGCGGCGCGTTTTCGTAGAAAGCCATCACTTCCGACGGTGCGTGAATGATCTGGATCCCGCGCTTGCGGGCAGATTCCAGAAACGGCGCCATCTTCACCACCAGACCGTTGACCCGCTCCGTGGCGCCCTTGCACCAGTGTTTGTCCCACATATCGCAGATCAGCACGGCGGTCTGTTCCGGAGCAAAGGATTGCCGCAGACTCACCTCGCGCCATTCCCCGCTGCCTTTGAAGGCCTCGACACGCGAGCGAAGATTGACCGTGATCTCGGCGGCCCGCACAGGCCGCAGTTCGATGGCCAGCAGGAGCATCAGGAGCCAGGGAGAATGCTTCATGCGAGACATGCTATCACGACTGGGAACGCCCGCCCATCACGATTCCCGGGATGTTGTACCCTGAAATCCGGAGATGGACTCCCATGCAGCGACGCACTTTTCTATTGGCTGGAAGCACCCTGATGGCCGCCCAGACGGCCCCCAGCAACCAGATCGTCCTGGGGGTGATCGGCAGCGGCAGCCGCGGAACTTTCGTCATGACCGTTTTCCAGAAGGATGCCGCCGTGCGCATCGGCGCCATCTGCGACGTGTATGAGCCCAATCTGGAAAACGCCGTAGCCACTGCCTCCAAAACCGGCGGCAGCCGCCCCAGGATTTACCGAAATTATAAGGAATTGCTTGCCGATAAGAGTATCCAGGCCGTTCTGATTGCCACTCCCGAGCACTGGCACGCGCAAATGGTGCTGGACGCGCTGGCCGCCGGCAAAGACGTCTACGTCGAAAAGCCGCTCTGCCAGACTCCTGAGCAGGGCGTCCGGCTGGTCGAGGCCGAGAAGAAATCCGCTAACATCGTTCAGGTCGGCATGCAGCGCCGCAGCTACGACTTATACCTGGAAGGCCGCGACGTAGTCAAGTCCGGCCGTCTGGGCAATGTTCGCATGATCCGCTCCTGGTGGCTGAACAACTACCTCGCCGGCGGCGTCGCTACCAAGCTGGATGGCCCGCTCGATTGGGAACAATGGCAGGGCCCCGCCAAGCACCACCCCTTCGACCCCAACCGTTTCCGGCAGTGGCGCTATTACTCCGACTACGCCGGCGGCATTCTGGCCGACCAGGGCGCCCATGTTTTCGACGGCATGCACCTGTTGATGTCCGCCGGGTATCCTTTGGCCGTTAACGCCTCGGCGGGCAAAGTGCACAAAGCCGGCGTCGACCAGCCCGAATCGGTAGTGGCGATCGCCGAGTACGCCGAGGATTTCCTGGGTGTCTTCACCGTCAACTATGCCGCCATGCAGTACAAGAGCCGCAATGACCAGTTGAACCAGTTGGACGGTGACGCTGCCCGCATGGACATCGGACGCGAAGAGCTGAAGGTTTTCGAGAAAGGCGCCGAGGAGGCTCCGCCGGCCATCTACAAAAAGTCCCCCAAGGGATTCGGCTGGGCCACCGATCTGCACGTACAGAACTTCCTGGAGTGCATTCGCACGCGGCATACTCCCACTGCGCCGATGAGCGTGGCGTTTCAAGCCGCCCTGGTGGTGCAGATGGCCAACCTGTCGCTGAAGCAAGGCCGGCGCCTCCACTGGAACGCGGCCGCCAGGCGGGTCGAAGCGTAATCGCCTGGCGGCCGGCCCACGCGCCGGCAACATCGTGACCCGGCGCGCGGCCGCAACTCAACTTACTGCGATTCTACGCGCTTCAGCCTGACTTGGCCGTTCCCGGTGGTGATGTGAATCAGCGGACCGCCGGAGCCCAGGTCAACGTCCAACCGCCGCGGCCGCACATTGCCCTCCAGCGTGATTGGAAAATCCGATTGAATGCCGCCGCTCCCGGTCTCCGCCTGTATATGCGCCGAATAAGAGGACGACATTGCGACCGTAACACCGCCGTTCCGTGTGCTGACTTCCAGTTGCCGCCCTTCCCACGTGGCGCCGGCCAGTTCCACCTGAATACCGCCGTTCACGGTGGCACCGCTGACATCGCCGGCCACCCGTTTCAGACGCACGCCGCCGTTGTTCACGTCGAAGTGGATTTGTCCCCGCACGTCGGCAATCGTCATTCCCCCGTTGTGCGTCTTTAGACTCAGATCCGTAGTTTGTGGAACGAAGATTTCGTAACTCACGCTCCACCATGAATTGTTTGCCGATTCCGGCCCGGTGGCACGCACCTCTCCCCCTGAATTGTCGATGGACACCTGGCTGGCCATGAGAGCCGCGGCAGCTTCGTTTTCGCCCGCAGCCTCTACGCGTGCACGAACCAGCACATCGCTCCGCAACCAGCCTTTGATGGTCACTCCGCCGTTCTGGCCCGCATCCAGGCTCAGGCGGCCTACCGCGGGTACGGTTTGCTCGCGGATTTCACAGTGGCGGGCACGCTCGCCGTCGGAGCCGCCATTCTCGCAAGTCATTTGTTTTTCGCTGTTGTCCTGCAACTGAGCGAATAAAGGAACGCTTCCCGTGGAAACGGCCAGACCGATCCAGGCCGCGCCCGTAAGTGCCGATTTCATCGAATCCTCCTTGCCGGACGGGAACCCACGGCCGCGCCGGTCGCGCCTCAAGCCGCACAGATTGCCGTCAGGTATCATACCGGCGGACCCGGGAAAGGTTACACAGAAATTCAGGCGCCCGGTAGCGAGGTCGGGCCGGGCGCCGGCGCACCGGAAATTCAGTTTGGATTGGTTAGCGTTCCTGTGGGATCTATTTCAGGCAATTTGGGACGGGATGGGTTAATGGGGTTAGTTCAGGAAGAATTGTGGTTTGGCCCGTGGAGACAGGGAGGAGCGTGCCACTGCAAAGCGCCGGCCGCGCTCCCACTGCGCATTGCCACGGCCGGCGCGCCCGTCGTCCCGGTTACCGGACGATCCTGCGCAATTCCCTGGTACGGCCGCCAGCCCGGCTGGCCAGAGCATTTTTCAGCCCCTGGTAATCGCGCCAGCCCAGATAGAGGCAGCTCGGAACGGGTAGCATCAGGGCCAGGCCGGCCAACGTACCCACCGGATCGTGTGCATTCAAAAAGCGCAGCCCCTGCGTCACGCAAATGCAAGCGATTGCCGATTTGAGCCATGGCTGGACTCTCAGTTTCAGGCTCGGGACCGGCTGCGCCGGCTCCGTGCAGATGACCATCAAGGTGTCGTTGTGGGTGGTGTCGATGAATTCGAAAGTCATATGATTGGCCCCTCCAGGAGCTATGTTGTCAACTCCTAGTGGTTTGATCCAGGTGCATTGCGTACCGCTCCGTTCCCATAACCGGAGTTAACAGGCGCCTCAACCTATCGAGATATAGCGCCGCAGCGCTACCTTCGGTCCACCAGGAGAATGGGCACTGCATGGCCAACTGCGCTTGCACCAGGGCCGCCGGTGGCATAAAATCTGCTTAACTCGAAGGACAGCCATGCCTGAAATGCAGCCGATGTTTCTCCCCGATGTGGAGCAGAACCCGCAGCCCGGCCCGTATCGCGACCTCATCGGGATGATGCGCGCCCACGGAGGAGAATACCCGCAGATCTGGCACATGTTCGCCTTCTTGCCGCAGGCCACGCAGCACCTGGCCCGCTTCACCCAGGAGATCATGCGAGGGCCGGCGCCCCTCCCGCCCGGCATGCGGGAATTGATCGCGGCATATACCTCCTATCGCAACGATTGCCCGTTTTGACTGAAGGCGCATGCTGCCGGTGCGGCGGCACTGTTGGGCGACGAAGCCCTGGTCTGGGCCGTCCTGCGCGACCTGGAGAGTTCGCCGCTCGACGAAAAGCACAAGGCGCTGTTCCGGTTTGTGGATAAGGTCAACCACGACTCGCCGCGCATCACCCCGGCGGACCTCGACCCGGTGCGCGCCGCCGGATGGACCGACGAAGCCATCTACTTCGCCATCACGGTGTGCGCGTTGTTCAATTTTTACAACCGCTGGATTGACGCCAGCGGGGTCCACGCTATGTCCGACGAAGCCCACCGCGAAGGCGGGAAGCGGCTGGCCACCCAGGGCTACGCCGGCTGACCCAGCCGCGCCGTCACCGGATGGCCGCCGACGCTCCCGGTCCGTTCATCAACTGGCGCAGGGCGGCTTCCAGTTCCACCGGGTGGAATCCGAAGGGTCCCGGAGCGCTCTTGTACACCACGCGGCCGTTGCGGTCGATGAGCAGCAGCCGGTCGGGCCATCCGGTATAGAGCCGCTCCACGGTGTTGCTCATGCCGTCGATGAGCGCCGGGAAACGAATTCCCAGGTTGCGCACGCAGCTCTCGGCCACCTCAGTCCGCTCGCTTTCGGCGCGCGGGTTGCGGAAGATCACGCCGTCGCGGAGGTTGCTGCTCATCTGCCAAATGTCGCTGGGATGGGCTTCTTCGATATAGACCGCGTAGAACGCCACGCGGCCGCGGTAGGTATCGTACAGCTTGTTGAGCGCGGGAACCTCCCGGCGAAAAGGCGGTCAAGTGTAGCTGCCGAACACCAGTACCACGGGCTGGGAGCCGCGAAACGAGGCCAGTTGGACGGTAGCCGTGTGGTCCAGGGTCGGAAGGCGAAAATCGGGCGCCATGTCGCCGGCCTGTACGGGACCCGCCCGCGCCCGCATCCACAACGTTTCGAAGGGCAGCACCAGCATCATGGGCATGGGCATATGCTGCATGACGCGGCCGAACCGGTCGGGCGGCTGGCGCATGGCCCAGTAGAGGCCCGCACTCAGGGTCAGGTGCGCAGCCACCAGGATGGCCGCTACCAGCAGGAGTTTGCGTCCAATGCCGTTGCGCATCAGCGGCCAATTCTATCACGGCGGGGATTGGCGGTGGCCTTACGAGCTTCCCAGGCCTACAAACACTACGCCCAGCAATACCAGTCCCAGACCCACCAGCTTCTGCCGGTTGAAGGTTTCTTTGAAGAAGATGCGCGACCAGACCATGGTCCAGATGTAACCCAGGGAGACCATCGGGTAGAGCACCGAAACCTGGCCGCCTTTGAGTCCCAGGGCATAAAATACCGACGATCCCAGGTAGAGGGTGACTCCCAGAATCAGGTTGCGGTTGACGAAGGTCGTGAGGGACCGGCCCACGGTGGCGGAGCCGAATTTCAGGAACACCGCTCCAAAGGAACCGACCACCGACGCGGCAAACACCAGCAGCATGGAATGCAGCAAGACCGGATTCACTTGCGGCCTCCGCGCCCCAGCACCGCCACGCCGATGACAATGGTGGCAATCCCGATATTCTTATACGGATTGGGAGGCTCGTGGAGCAGCGTGTACGAGAGCAGCGTCACCCACACGTAAGTGAGGGCAATGATGGGGTAGAGCATGGAAAGCTCGCCATCGCGCAGCGCCACCACCAGCAGGAGGGTATTCACGCCGTAGAGCGCGTAGCCCACAATCAGCGGCAGGTTGGTGAGAAGGGCCGGCAGGCTGAAGGTGAAACGCTCCATCCCCACCTTCATGAAGATCTGCGCGGCGGCGCCGAAGACCGTACAGCAGAACACCAGCAGAATCGAGCGCCGGCGGCGCGCGGTGTCGTCCTGGGGGGTGGAAACGGTAGCGGGGGAACCCAATCTATAGCCTCGGGGGTCTCAAAACAGGATAGCAGGGATTCCGCTAGAATGGAGATCAGTGGATCCGGACAACCTGGCGGTGGCCGACGAGGAGCGCGGAGAAACGCCCCAACCACGGCCGGCGTCACTCGAGCGCGGATTCATTGCCGAGTGGACCGTCACCATCATCCTGCTGCTGTTCGGCACCACCAACCTGGTGCAGGCGTTTGTGATTCCCACCGGGTCCATGGAAGATACCCTGCTGGTGGGGGACCATCTGCTGGTGGACAAGCTGGCCTATGCGCCGGGCGGGGCCGTTTCCAGCCACCTGCTGCCGTACTGCGAAGTGAAGCGCGGGGATATCATTGTGTTTCGTTATCCGGTGGATATCCGGCAGACCTTCGTGAAAAGGGCCATCGGCGTGCCAGGAGACCGCATCCGCCTGGTGAACAAGCAACTGATGCTCAACGGCAAGTTAGAAGATGAGCCGTACGCCTTCCATAAGACCGGGTATGTGGACTCATACCGCGATAACTTCCCGAGCGATCCGAACGGGCACGTGGCGCCGGCCGCCATGGATATGCTGGTGAACCACGTGGTGAACGGCGAGGTAGTGGTGCCGCCAGGGTATATCTTCGCCATGGGCGACAATCGCGATTCGTCCCTGGACAGCCGCTACTGGGGGTTTGTGCCGCGCGAGAATATCATCGGCAAGCCGGTGGTGATTTACTGGTCATACGACGCACCCACCGACGAACTGATCGCCCCTTCGCTGACCCTGGATCATGTTCGCGACCTGGTGCTGCACTTTCCCAGCAAGACGCGCTGGCGGCGGACGTTTCAACTGATTCGGGGTTATCCTCTCCAATAAGATGAATCCGCATCTGCATGCCCTGATCCTGGCTGGCGGACGCGGCACGCGGTTCTGGCCGCGCAGCCGCCAACGTTCCGCCAAGCAGGTGCTCAACGTGGTGGGCGAGCAATCGTTGATCCAGGCCACCGTGGAGCGGCTGAAACCGCTGATCTCGCCCGAGCGCATGTGGGTGCTCACCAACCACCATTTGCGCGACATCATTATCAAACAGTTGCCGGAGGTTCCCAAGGCGCAGGTTCTGGCCGAGCCGGTGCAGCGCAATACCGCTCCGGCCATCGGCCTGGCGGCGCACGTGGTGCACGCGGTGGACCCCGCCGCGGTGATGGGCATATTTCCTTCGGACCACGTGGTGGGCAATCCGGCGGCCTTTCGCAGCGTGCTGCGGGTGGCACTGAAAGGCGCGGCGGCCGGGCGCCTGATGGTAGTGGGGATTCCGCCCCGATGGGCTGAGACGGGCTACGGCTACATCGAATTTCCGTCCGGAACCCAAGCCGGCGCCAGGCAGCCCGCGCCGGTGCGGCGATTCCATGAGAAGCCCGCGCTGCCCAAGGCACGCCGCTACCTGGCGGCGGGCAATTTCTATTGGAATTCGGGTATGTTTTTCTGGCGCGCGGATGTTCTGCTGGAGGAACTGCGAGCGCATCTGCCGAAGACCGCCACCCTGCTGGCGGGAGTGCCGCGGTTTGGGTCGCGCGCCTTCGCCCGCGGACTGGAGCGCATCTTTCCGCTTTGCGAGAACATTTCCATCGATTACGCGGTGCTGGAGAAATCCAAACGCGTCAGCGGCGTGGCTGCGGCGGATTTCGGCTGGAACGATGTGGGAAGCTGGAACGCCGTCTACGAGCTGCTGCCGCGCGATGCCTGCGGAAACGTGGCGGCCAGAGACGCGGTCTGCCTGGATGCGCACAATAACTTCGTGGATGCCCGCGGCAAGGTGGTGGCGCTGTTGGGGGTGCACGACCTGATTGTGGTGGACACGCCGGATGCCTTGCTGGTGGCCGCGCGCGGCGAGGCGCAACGGGTGGGCGAGGTGCTCAAAACACTGGAAAAGCGCAATCGCCACGATTTGTTGTGAGGCCCGGGCAGGTGAAAAAGTGAAAATCGAGCAGCTTGGCGCGGCCGAATTTCATGATAAGATCGGAAAGTCCCCCTCCTCCCTGTTCAGAGATTAAGGAAACCTACATTATTACAGCTCTATGCTAAAGCAGGAACCGAAGAGAATTCTGGCTGTGGTTAGCGATCTGTTCTTCTCGGTCAAGCTGACCGAGGCCGCCAAGCGGGCCGGTCTGGCGCTGGAGTTCGTCAAAGACGCCGACGAAGTGATAGACAAGGCACAGTCGCGGCCGTCGCTCATCATTTTCGATTTGAATTACGAGGCAGTCAGCCCCCTGACGCTGATCGGCAAACTGAAGGGCAGCGCCGAAACGCGCGGCATCAGCCTGATCGGCTACCTGTCGCACGTGCAGGGCGAGCTGAAGATGCAGGCGCAGGAAGCCGGCTGCGACATGGTGCTGGCGCGCTCGGCCTTCTCGCAAAATATGCCGCTAATTTTCAAGCGCCACTCGGGACTGGGCTAATTGGCGGCGTGATGGCATGAACCGGCCGCGGCTGCGTTTTTCGGGCGTGGAACTCTACTTCGACGATCTGGAGCGGGCCAGGAATTTCTACCGCGAGACGCTCGGTATAGACGTAGCCGATGAGAAGGCGGGACACTATTCCAAGTTCGACGCAGGGGCGGGTTTCGTCTGCCTGGAGCGGAAAGGGTCCGAGCCGTATCCCTCCCAGGACAAGGCCGTGCTATTTTTCGAAGTGGACGATGTGGCGGCCGCGGTGGACGCCATCGGGCGCGAGCGCTTCGTCCAGGTGACCGGCGGCTGGGCCGTGCTCCAGGACCCGGAAGGGCATAACATTCTGCTGTTGGAACGCCGCAGTCCCGAATAGCGCCGGGCCCGTCAACGGCCGGGCTGCTTTTCAGATGGGCGGCACCGCGACCTTGACACTCATGGCCGTCTTGACCAGCGAATCCCAGTTGCCGTCGGCAATCGGAATGCCTTCCTTCAGGCGCTGCGCCTCCGTGCGCCACTCCGGCTCGCCGGCCACCAGCACTTCGTCGTAACCCGGCGCGGTGGGCGTGGATTTGATCAGCTCGACCAGCCATTCCACGCGTTTGGTGAACTCCTCCACGGGCAGGAAACGCGCGATGTCGATCGCCAGGAAGGTCTGGCTGACGCGTACGGTTCGGCCGCGGAAACGGATGCCGCCCAACTCGGTGGCCATGGCGCCCCCACTCAACACGGCGCACAGAATCTCCACCATCATCGCCAGGCCGCTGCCTTTGTATCCGCCCAGCGGCATCAGCAGTCCCTTGTAAGCGTCCTGGGTATTGGTGGTGGGCACGCCTTGCGCGTCGAACGCCCAGCCCGCCGGTATTTCGGGTTGGCCGTTGATCATGGCTTTGAAAATTCTGCCGGCGGCCACCGTGGTGGTGGCCATATCCAGCAGCCACGGGCCGGGCAGCGCCACGCAGATGGGGTTGGTGCCTACGCGGCCCTGGCGGCCCTGCCACGGCGGGACAATCGGCGAAGCGTTGCACATGACGATGCCGATCTGCCCGGCATCGCGCATTTTCTGTGCCCACCAGTTGGCCGCTCCGAAATGGTTGGATTCGCGCGCCACCACCATAGCCATTCCCTGCGCCTTGGCGATCCGCACGGCGTGCCCGCAGCAGGTCTCGGCCACCCACTGGCCGATTCCGTTTTGCCCGTCGAACAGCAGGCACGAGCCGCTCTCCGAAACTACCTGGCCTTCGGTGTGTGGGTCCATCTCGCCGGCCAGCAACTGGTCCACGTAGAAGGTGAGGAGCTGGATGCCGTGCGAATCCACACCGCGCAGATTGGTGGCGACCAGGGTAGTGGCGACCAGAGCGGCCTTGTGCGGAGGCACGCCGGCGGCCAACAGGATCTCTTCGGCGAATCGTCTGAGTGTGGGAGCGGGAATCAGCGGCATGAAACTTCAGAGTAGCGCTCCGCGGCACGGGTGCTCAACCTCACAACTCCGCCGCGGCTGCGCGACACCACGGCCGGCGTACCTTTGCCCACAATAGGAAGCATTCCGCCAGTGCTCCGGCACTCCAGTTGCACTATTTGTCTCCACAGGAGAGAAATATGCCGAAAAAAGAGGAAGGACTGGAAGATCTCTTTGTCGAAGAGTTGCAGGACTTGTTGGATGGCGAAAAGCAACTGCTTCGATTCATTCCCACAATGGCGAAATCGGCTTCCGACGAGGGCTTGGCCTCGGATCTGCGGGAGCATCTGGAAGTGACCAAGGGGCAGGTGGACCGCTTGGGCCGGGTGTTTGCCACGCTCGACCGCAAACCCGTCGGCCGGGCTTCGAAAGGGATGCAAGGCCTCGTGGAGGAAAGCCACAACGTGATCGAGATGGAGAAAGGCCAAGCCGTGATGGATACGGCCATCGCTGGTTCAGCTCGCAAGGTGGAGCATTACGAAATTGCCGGCTACGAAAACGCCGCCGCGCTGGCCCGCCAGTTGGGGATGAACGACGCCGCGGGACTGCTGGAGCAAACCCTACACGAGGAGGTCGAAGCGGATCGCAAACTGGCCGAAATCGGCAAGCGGCTGGCCAGCGAAGTTCCGGTCGCCGCCGCTCGCTGAGGGCGCCGCCGCGCGGGTCAATTGCAAACCGCTACGGGTGGCGGCTTGCGGCCGGTCAGCTCTCCAGCGTGTAGTGCAGGGTGATATTGGTCTTGTAAAGCTTGGATACCGGGCAGCCCGCCTTGGCCGCCTGCACCGCTTTATCGAAGGCTTCCTCGGAGGCGCCGGGCACTTTGGCCTTCAGGTCCAGGTGGCTCTCGGTGATGGCGAAGCCGTCGGGCAGTTTCTCCAGGCTGATGGTGCAGGTGGTTGCGATGCTCTCGGGGGTCAGACCGGCGCCACCCAACTGGGCCGATAGCGCCATGGAAAAGCAACCGGCGTGAGCCGCCGCCAGCAGTTCCTCAGGATTGGTCCCTTTGCCCTCTTCGAAGCGGGTGGAAAAAGAATACTGGGCACTCGAAAGTACTCCGCTGGCCGTGGAGAGACTCCCTTTGCCGGTTTTCAGATCGCCGCGCCATTCCGCATTAGCCGTTCGTTTCATGTATTCTCCTTTGAGGTGCCTTCCTTGGATGCGGGCGCCGGCCGAAAGGGTTCGCCGCGGCAGCTATTCCTCGGCCGTGAAATAGGCACAATCCGGATGATGAAACACCAACGCGCTGACGCTGGCTTCGGGTTCCATCATCATGCCTTCGGTGAGGCGCACGCCGATATCCTCGGGCCGCAGCAAGTGCCACAGCCCCTGCTGGTCATCCAGGTTGGGGCAGGCCGGATAGCCGAAGCTGTACCGCTTTCCGCGGTAGCGTGAGGTGAAGCGCTCCTGCATGGTCATGGAAGGCGGATCGGGGAAGCCCCAATCCTCGCGGATGCGCCGGTGCAGCCATTCCGCGGCGCCCTCGGCGGTTTCAATGGCCAGCGCCTGGATGGCATGCGCCTTGAAGAACTCGCCGGCCTGTTTGAATTCCTCGGAGCGTTCGCGCACGCACGCGCCCGACGTCACCACGAACAGCGCCAGGTGGTCGCGGCGGCCCTCATCCGCGCCATCCGGCGGATCGAGGACATAATCGCTCAGGCAGAGCCCATCCTCGCGGCGCTGCCGTCCGAAGCGGAAAGTGTGCCGCGGCGAGCGGGCGCCCGGTTCGTAGAGGTGAATCGAGTTGCCGTCGCGGGCCGCCTCGAAGAACTGCCACACCGCGCGGACTTTCATGAACTGGGCGGCATCCTGTTTCACTTCCTCGACGCCGCGGTACAACTCCAGCGCGCGCGGATCGTGTTCGCGCAGCCCCTTTTCGAAATTGCTCTTGTAGCCCAGGTGACGCCCGTAGAGCATGTTCGGGTTGATGTAGCTCCACACTTCCGCCAGGTGCGGGACGTCGCGGATGCGGCGATCCAGATAGGGCGCGGGCGGAATCGGAAGATCGGTCCGCACCTTGCGGCTGCGCCGGGTGGATGGACCTTCGGGGCTGGCCGGTTCGGGCGGCGTCTCCACGGCCACCGCGGCCGTCTCCGCCTTGTGATTCTCCAGCACTGCCGGACGCTCGGCGGGGTCCATGAGTCGGTTCATCAGGCTGAGCCCGGTCATGGCGTCTTTGGCGTAACACACCGCTTCCCCGTAAGCTGGGGCGATTTTGTTGCGCGTGAATTTTTCCGAAAGCGCCGCGCCGCCCACCAGCAGGGGCACCGCGATGCCGGCCATCTTCAGATCGCCGGCCGTGATCACCATCTGCTGGGTGCTCTTCACCAGCAGCCCGGAAAGCCCGATGGCGTCCGGATGGTGCTCCTGGTAGGCGCGAATGAGCGTCTCCGGCGGCACCTTGATTCCCAGGTTGATCACCCGGTAGCCGTTGTTGGCCAGGATGATTTCCACCAGGTTCTTGCCGATATCGTGTACATCGCCCTTCACCGTCGCCAGAATCACCTTGCCGCGGGCCGCGGTGTCGGCCTTCTCCATGAACTGCTCCAGGTAGTTCACGGCGGCCTTCATGGATTCGGCCGATTGCAGCACCTCGGCCACAATCAGCTCATTGTTGTTGAACAGCCGGCCCACTTCGGACATCCCGGCCATCAGCGGCCCGTTGATGATATCGAGCGGCGCGGCGCCTTCCTCCCGCTTGCGGTCGAGATCGGCAATCAGCCCGTCTTTGGTGCCTTCGATGATGTAGTTGGCCAGCCGCTGATCGAGCGGCAGATCCGCCGCGCGCTGCTTCACCCGCGCGCCGGTCTTGCGGAAGTGATCGGTGACGGCCGCGATATGCCACTGGTTGATGGCGGCCTTCTGTTCCGGGCTCTGCTGCCGCCAGTCTTCGGGCGCGGCGCGCAGCGACTGGTCCTCCGCATCCACGGGCGGCGCGTTGAAGAGCAGGTTCTCCGCCAGGCGCCGCTCCTCTTCCGGAATTGAGGCGAAGCGCTCCAGTTTCTCGGCGTTGACAATCGCCAGGTCGAGGCCGGCCTTGGTGCAGTAGTAGAGGAAGACCGAATTGACCACTTCGCGCGCCGCCGCCGGCAGGCCGAAGGAAATGTTCGAAATGCCCAGCACGGTTTTCACCAGCGGCAATTTTTCCTTCACCAGCCGGATGCCTTCAATGGTTTCGACCGCTGCGCCGATGTAGTTGGCGTCGCCGGTGGCGCAAGGAAACACCAGCGGGTCGATGATGATGTCTTCGGGCGGGATGCCGTACTTTTCGGTCAGCAGCGCGTACGAGCGTTCGGCCACCGCCAGCTTGCGCTCGCGGGTGAACGCCTGGGCCTGCAGCTTGTCCTCGTCGATGGCCCCCACCACCAGCGCCGCGCCGTAGCGTTTGGCGGTGGGGCAGACACGCTCGAACTTCTCCTCGCCATCCTCCAGGTTGATGGAGTTGATGATGCTCTTGCCCTGGCACCAGGTCAGCGAGAGTTCCACCGCCTTGGGATCGGTGGTGTCGATCATAATGGGCGCTTTGATCTTGCGGACCAGTTTCTCGTAGAACAGCGGGATGTCGCCCATTTCCTCGCGGTCGGTGCTTTGCAGGCACACATCGATGACGTGCGCGCCGTTCTTCACCTGGCGGCGGGCGATTTCGGTGGCCTCTTCCCATTTCTCCGCGGCCACCAGGTTTTTGAACAGCCGCGAGCCGATTACGTTGGTGCGCTCGCCGACGATCAGCGGGCGGTTGCTCTCTTCCGCCTCCACCATCTCGATGCCGGAATAATAGGCCCGGTGCGAGCGCGCCGGGATGGTGCGGGGCCGTTTGCCCTCGGCCATGGCGGCGATCATCCGGATATGCGCCGGAGTGGTGCCGCAGCAGCCGCCCACGATATTCAACCACCCCTGCCGGATGAACCGCTCTAGCTGTTCGGCGAGCGATTGGGGCGTCTCCGGAAACTTTCCTTCGGCATCCGGCAGGCCAGCATTCGGATAGCACGAGATGCGGTACTGCGAAAGCTGGTGCAGGGTGCGCAGATGATCGGTCATCAGGTCCGGGCCGGTGGCGCAGTTCATCCCCACCGCCAGCAGATCGTGATTGGCGATGGAGGAATACAGCGCATCAATCTCCTGCCCGGCCAGCATGGTGCCGGTATCGAAGATGGTGACCGAGGCCACCACCGGGATGGGCACGCCGAGATCGTGCCGAAGCTGATCGACCGCGATCAGCCCGGCCTTCAGCGCGCCGGTATCGAAGCAGGTTTCGATGAGCAGAAAATCGGCCCCGCCCTCCACCAGCGCCTTGGCCTGCTGGTAGTAGTCATCGCGGAATTCCTCAAAGGTGGCCGTGCCGGTGGTGTTGATGTTTTTGGTGGTGGGACCGATGGAGCCGGCCACGAAGCGCGGCTTGTCCGAAGTGGAAAAGGCTTCGGCAGCTTGGCGCGCGATCTGCGCGGCGCCGAAGTTCAGCTCGTAGGCGCGATCCTGCAACTGATTGTCGGCCAGGGTCATGCGCGCGCCGCCGAACGAATTGGTTTCGATGATGTCGGCGCCCGCTTCCAGGTACGCCCGGTGTATGTTTTCGATGACATCGGGCCGCGTGGCCACCAGGATCTCCGGGCAGTTTTCATGCCCCTCGTAATCCGTCTCGATGGACAGAGGCACCTGGTGCAGCATGGTCCCCATGGCCCCATCGAGGACGAGGACACGTTGTTCCAGGATGTCGGCGAGCGCACGCTGGCGCTCAGAAGGTGTGGTCATAACAGAAGCGGCTCTTACTATCTTAGCGGGTGAGGCAAGCTCTGCGTGGCTGTGCATCTGCGGCTGTTATTCTAGGACCAGTGGTACTCACCCGCCTTCGCCCGCTCGCCTGGCTCCTGCTTGCCGCGGCGCTGCCGGCCCGGGCCGATCTCCAGTTCCGCGTGCAGCCGGCGAAGCCCACCCAGGCGCCCATCGCCAAGGGGCAGTGCGACATTCGTCTGCGCGTGAGTGGAGAGGCGGAGGTTTCGTTGCGCGGGGACGTCGTGTCGGTCCACACCATTTCCGGCCACGATGCCCGCAATGACGGCTCCGTGTGCAACCAGCCGCTGCCCGATCGCGACGTGCGCGGCTTTGCCTTCAAGGCGAAGGAGAGCCGCGGCGAGGTCCGCCTGGTGGCGCCGCCGTCGGAGGCCAACGATTTCCAGGCCGTTGTCCACATCAGCGATACCGCCCCGGGCGAGGGCCGCTACGATTTGCGGCTCAACTGGGATCTCTCCGCCGCCGGTATGCTGGATGAGCGGCAGGCCGGGCCGCCGGGCTTCGTTTGGAACAACGCCACGCGCTACAAAACGCGCGGCGCGGGCCAGGCCGATGTGGGCGACGTTCACCTCGCCCTTCTGGATGTGGACGTGGCCATCGATCTGGGCGGCAAAGCCTGGGTCACCTTCCACACCGCCAACAAGCAGGCTCTTTCGTTTAGCGGCGTGATCAACGACCGCCAGCCGGACCGCCTGCGCGCCGATGTGGTGTGCGACGGCCCCCTATGGCATGTTCAGGGACCCATGTTCCTGTCGATCGACGATGCCCACAATCGCGTCACCGCCATCACCCTGGATGCCACCGACGGCCGTGACCGCCTGCACCTGAGCTGGAACTGGAAGCGGCGGTAGGGCAGTCACGGCAGGGCGGGCGAAACATGACCCCCATGCTTCGGCTTGCGGGCGTTCGATACCTTCGCAGCTTCTCGGCAAGTGGTACGCTGGCGCGGCTCGGTGATTTTTATTACCTATGCCGGGGAGCGATCCATGCGCGCCGCGCATTCCAGCCAATGGTACGAATCGTTTCAGCGGGGATCGACAACTAATAAGAAAAGTTCCATCATGGCCGGCGGCGAGAAGCTGAATGACTTGCAAAACGATGGCACGGGCGGAGCCGGCGCGCCTCCGACTCCTCCGCCGGCACCCTGGAAGCCGGACGTCAACCCGTGGCTGATCGGTGTGGTCGTGGCGCTGGCGGCCTTCATGGAGGTCCTGGACACCAGCATCGCTAACGTGGCGCTGCCGTACATGGCGGGTAGCCTGGGAGCGAGTACGGACGAGAGCACCTGGATACTCACCTCCTACCTGGTCTCCAATGCCATCGTCCTTCCCATCAGCGGTTGGTTCGCGGGGGTTTTCGGACGCAAGCGATTCTTCATGATGTGCCTGGCCATCTTCACCGCCAGTTCCATGCTGTGTGGGACGGCGCCCAGCCTGGGGGCGATCATTCTGTTTCGCGTCATGCAGGGAGCGGGTGGCGGCGGATTGCAGCCCATGGCGCAGGCCATTCTGGCCGACACTTTTCCTCCGGAGAAACGCGGTTTGGCATTCGCGCTTTATGGCATTACCACGATCATCGCGCCGACCATCGGCCCTACTCTGGGAGGATGGATCACCGACAACTACACCTGGCGCTGGATCTTTTTTATCAACCTGCCGGTGGGGATCCTGGCGCTGTTTCTGGTGTTTCGCCTGGTGCAGGATCCGCCTTGGGTGAAGCGGGCGGCGGGGGCCGGAGTGAAGCTGGATTACATCGGCGTCGGCCTGCTCACCCTGGGCGTGGGAGCGCTGCAAGTCTTGCTGGATAAGGGCCAGGAGGACGACTGGTTCGGATCGCACTTCATCGTCACGCTGGCCATCCTGGCGGCCACCGGACTGATTTCGCTCGTCATTTGGGAATGGTTTCACAAAACCCCCATTGTGGACGTTCGGCTCTTCAAGAGCCTGAACTTTCTGGGCGCCAACTTCATGATGTTCGTCCTCGGTATCATGCTGTTCTCGAGCCTGGTCATGATGCCCTTGTTTCTGCAGACGCTTCTGGGTTACACGGCGGAATCGGCGGGGCTGGTGCTATCGGGAGGAGGTGTGGTGCTGCTGTTCCTCATGCCGATTGCGGGAATGCTGGCATCGAGGGTGCAGGCGCGCTACCTGATCGCCTTTGGATGGTTGACGCTTTCGCTGGGGATGTATTATTCCACCCAGAATCTGGACCTGGATATCAGTTTCAAGTCAGCCAGCGTGCTGCGGCTGATACAGGTCTTCGGCCTGGGCTTTTTGTTCGTTCCTATCAACCTGGCCTCTTACGTGGGCATGCCGCGCGAGAAGAGCAACAGCGTGGCCGGGCTGGTGAATTTCATGCGCAACATCGGGTCCAGCATCGGAACCTCCATGGTGACCACCCTGCTGGCGCGCCGCGCGCAATTCCACCAGAATTACCTGGTGGCGCACGTCACCGCGGCCCAGCCGGCGTTCAGCCAGGCGCTGAAAGCTCTGGCGGCGCACCTGGAGATTTCCGGGCTGGACGCCGCTCGTGCCGCCAGCCAGGCCTACGCGCGGCTGTACCAGCTTATGATCGGCCAGGCCACCACGCTGGCTTACATCGATACCTTCTGGGTTCTCTCGATTGGAGCCGGCATTATGTTCCTGCTATCGTTTGCATTGAAGAAGAATGAGCCAGGGGCGGGAGGAGAAGTGGCGGCCGGATAACCCGCCGCCGGCGCTACGCCAGAGTTGCCGAGGTGCATATGACAATCCGGGTGGTTACCTTGGAGCGCGAATACGGAAGTGGAGGCGGCGTGATCGCCGGGAAACTTGCCTCGCGCCTGGGCTGGAAGCTTTGGGACCAGGCGCTGACGCAGGAAATCGCGCGCCGCCTGGATTGCGAAAGCCGCGCGGTGGAGGAGCACGAGGAGCGCAAGGATCCGGTCTACTACCGGCTCTTCAAGGCCTTCCTGCACGGGAGTTTCGAGGGCAGCCTGAACGCCCCGCGGTTGAAGATGGTGGATACGGAATGCGTCCGCGTGGTGGTGCGGAAGCTCCTGCCGGAGATCGCCGCCGAAGGCAACTGCGTGATCGTCGGACGAGGTTCCGCTTACTACCTCGGAAGCCGCACCGATGCGTTTCACGTGTTTATCTACGCTCCCTTTCAGGAGAGGGTTCGCCGGCTGCAGGAAACCGGCGTCAGTGAGGAGAAGGCCACGGAGTTAGCGGAGACGGTGGACCGGGACCGGGCGGAATTCATCAAACAATATTTCGATGTCGAATGGCCCGGGAGGCACCGCTTCCACCTGATGGTGAATTCCGGTATAGGTGACGACGTGGCCGTCGAGATCATTCGGGATGCGGTTGCGAAGTACGAGCAGGGGCGGACCTGATGAAACCACGGCCCGCCGTTTGGATGACGGGAACAACTTATGGCTGAAACGGTGATCCAAGAGCAGGAAACAACCAAGCGCGCCGAACCAAAGCCAGGCGCCACGGGAGTGGGGCCGGGGCGCCGTCCCACGCGCCGCCATAAGGCGCTCTGGCGGCTGCTATGGCTCGTGGTGATTCTCGCCATCATCGTATTCGCGGGCGTGCCGTTATACCGCCACTTGGAAGCCTGGGAATCGACCGACGATGCCCAGATCGATGGTTACATCTATCCGGTCAGCTCGCGAGTAAGTGGCTATGTCAACCGCGTCACGGTAGACGATAACCAGTATGTCGAGGCCGGCACCGTGTTAGTGCAGCTTGACCCCAAAGATTATGACGTGGCCGTTGCCAACGCCAAAGCGACACTGGCCAATGACCAGGCCAGCGCCGCATCGATCTCGACCAATGTTCCCATCACGGACGTGAATACTTCGAGCCAGCTCTCTACGGCCCAAGCGGGGATCGACAACGCCAGAGCCGGCGTGGTGGCGGCGCAACGCGATTTCGATGCCGCGCAGGCTGCCCTGCGGCAGGCGGAAGCCAACGACCTGAAGGCGCAGGATGACGTGAGCCGGTATAAGCCGCTGGCGGAGAAAGAAGAGATTCCGCAGCACCAATACACCCAGGCGGTGGACAGCCAGAGAGCCACAGCCGCCGCCGTGGAATCGGCCCGCTCGGCCGCCGCGGGCAAGGAACAGGCCATCAACCAGGCCCGCGCCAGGCTCACCCAGGCCGAGGCCCAATTGAACTATGCGCACACCCGGCCGCAGCAGATTTCGGTGCAACAATCCCGCGCCCGCGCGGCGCAGGCGGAAACCCATCGCGCCGATGCGATTTTGCAGCAGGCGCAACTGAATCTTCAGTACACCAACGTCGTGGCGCCGGTCAGCGGGATCGTGGGGCAAAGGTCGGTCCAACCCGGGCAAAACGTGGCGCCCGGCCAGCAACTGATGACCATTGTCCCGCTGGATAGCGAGAATATCTGGGTGACTGCCAACTTCAAGGAGACCCAATTGAAGTACATGCGGCCGGGCCAGCCGGTAAAGATCTCCGTGGACACTTATGGCCGCACTTACAATGGCCATGTGCTGAATATTGCCGGGGCCACCGGGGCACGCTACAGTTTGCTGCCGCCCGAGAACGCCACCGGAAATTACGTCAAGGTGGTGCAGCGGATCCCCGTCAAAATCGTGTTCGAGAAGGGGCAGGATCCGCAGCACCTGCTGCGGCCGGGAATGTCGGTCGAGCCGGATGTCCAGGTGCACTAACAGGCGCGCCGGCTCTCACTGGTACAGGCCCTGAAATTCCGAGAATCCGGCGACGCAGTGTACCCGGCGACATAGGCATTGCCCATCGCATCACGGCCACCGCACTTCAGTGGAAATCACAGGAACTTACACAAGAGCTAACTGCTCTTCAGTGGGCTCCGCTCAACAATACCACGGTTCAGTCAGGTAGGGGATAGTCGCCCGCGCGGGTAGGGGCGTCTCGGGGAAGTCGCCCGCCTGGACCAGGTCCCAGATTCGCCGGAAGATTTCGGAGCGGCCGGCCTGGCGGGCCTCCTGGCGCTTGACGGTCTCCTGAATCGCCGCCGCCCAACGATCCATTTCGGGGTCCGGATTGCGCCAGGGGTAGACCAGCGCCCGTGAATCGAACGGTTCCACCAGAGCGCGGACCTCCGGGAGTTGCAGCATCAGGGAACCCTCGGGAATCAACAGCCGGATCGCCAACTGGATAGGCGCCACCTGTTCGACTACATCCAACTCCGCAAGCTCGCGCAGAAAGCGGGCGTAGCCCTGGCGCGTGGTCCATGGCGTGAAGGGGATGAAGGTGGGGGCCAGGGTCAATCCGGCGGCGCGCATGATTCCAAGGGCTTCGACAAAATCGGCACGCGTATGGCCCTTGGCCAGTTTCGAGAGGACCGCGTCGTCCAACGACTCGACGGCGCTGGTGACGAAAAGGCATCCCGTGCGCGCCAGGACGGCGAGTAAGTCCCGGTGCCGCAGCAGGTGCTCGACCTTGATGGTCACATCGTAAGTCAGGCGCGGCCATTCGCGCGCGAGCGCCTCGACGATCGCCATGGCGTGCGCGGGGCCGTTGAAGAAATCCGGATCGCCGAAGGTAAGGTGCTCAGCGCCCGCGGCCACCTGCCGCCGGATGTCCTCCAGGACGACCTCGCGCTGCACGATGCGAAACTGGCCCCCGTAGACCGGCACGATGGGGCAGTGGCGGCACAGGTGTTTGCAGCCGCGGCTGGCCTCGGTATAGCCCACGCGCCTGGTGGCGCCATCCATCACCAGATGGGCATACGCGCCGAGGGCGGGCAGGCCGGAGCGGTCCGGCGGCAGAAAGCGCAGCCTTTCAAGCGAAACCAGTGGCGGGGCGGCGGGTTCCCTGGTGCGGGCTGCCGCCAGGTCGCCTGCCAGGGCGGCCAGTCCAGCTTCGAACTCCCCGCCGAGCACGGCGCGTATGCCGATGCGCCGCAGAATGGGCTCATTCAGCGGGGCATACAGGCCGTAGGCGCAGAGGTAGGCTCGCGGATTCACGGCCTGCACGCGCTCGATCAGCTTCAGAAACAGGCGTGTGGCCGTGTGCATGGGGAGATAGAAGGCGATGAGATCGGCCTGCGCCAAGGCCTCCCGCGGAGGCCGGCTGCAGGAGAGGTCCGCCATCGTCACCGCGTGCCCAGCCGCACGGAGCCACGCAGCGGGCGAGGCCAGCCCAAACGGTTGCCGCCCTAATTCGTAAGTTGAAACTAAAACCACGCGCACTGTTTTCATTATGTGCTTTCCGAAGTCGCGGGGGCAGGGACCGGGAGGGCGGAGGCGCGTGCGGGAGGGCGGGAGCGCTACCTTCCAGGCTGAGAACAGGTACCCGGATAGGGGCCGTAAACCAATGAAAACCCAACAAATCTGGTGCGGGGGGGACTTGAACCCCCACGGGATTGCTCCCGCTAGCACCTCAAGCGAAAAGCCCGAGTATCGTCAGGTATCGTCGCGACTTAAGCACCTGATTCGTTTATGCTGCTTGTATCCGTCACTTTCCCAAAGCATCCCGCCGTGGTTACAATTTTGGTTACAATCAGCCGCGCCGAACAACACCCCAAGGCGTGACATTGCAGTGCGTCAACGTGTGAAGGCGGCCATCGATCTCGATCTTAAACTGTCTCCCGGAATCATCTGTCACATCATAGTGAAAGCCAGCGGGAATCTCGTAGCAGAAGCGGTACGACTTCCTGTTTTCCCGATCAGCTACAGAGCGCGCGTGCCGCGCCAGGTCGAAGCGGTAGCGCCGATTGCGAGCGTCCAGCCACGACCTGCCACCCTGTGCATCCGGTCGGCGATGATGACGTTCCACGTCCTCCAAGAGCTTTTCCGCTGCCGCGAATTGTTCCGTTGAGTACGCGTCACAGTGACGCCAATAGGAATCCGTTTCCCGGTTGGTCGCAAACACCGGAGGCGGCAAAAGCAGCGCATGGCGCAAATCTCTTGGACAGAACTTGTCCAACCAAACTTCGTCTTTGGCCACGAGCGCGCGCAGCGCATCCCGCAGAATATTCCACGTCAAATCCCGCAACGGATCACGCAGTCGTTCAATGTGAATACGGCAATCAAACTGGTATCGCCGCGCGATCTCACGCCAATCCCGACTCGCTGGAATCAAGATGTGGGTGAACCCGTTGCCGACGGCCCTGTCCAATTCCGCAAAGTCAGACGGCAAGAAACCCATCTCATTCGAGGTAAGCGGCGTCGCAAGGAACCGGTGACCGTCGGGGACAGCACCTTCCCATTCACCGCCAGATTCCTCCTTCAGCCGTCGGTGAAGGCTGATCGGAAGTCCAAACAGGTGAACCTTCATTTTTTGTCCCGGATTACCTTTAGCACCCAATCCAGCGGAACACGCAATTGCAGCAAGTCCTCAATCGGCACGCTGTCCAAAAAGTTATAAAGCTCGGCTCGCTGTCCAATGCTGTGCGTCTTGGTTGGCAGCGCTTCCTTGGGTGAGCTATCGAAGGAGCGAGATATTCCACTACTCCAGCGGTCTTCCGAAACGCCGTTTTCCGCTGCCCATGCCGCAACGCGATCCGTGATCTGTTTTTGCAGATAGCGGTTCCACGTATGCATGACAGTCGGGTTCTCGCGAAGCCGGCGCGCGAACTCGTTGAAGACCGCCGTTCCCGTTCCCTCAAGTGCAGCCATCAGCGTGGCCCTTGCAGGCTCGGGTTGCTCCTGTGCGAAGTGCCGCCGCCATTCCACCTGCGTGTCGCGCGAAATCGGCTCGATGACAATCCCTTTGCGAGCCGAGGAAGCCGCATCCACGAAGATTTTATCCTCGTCGGCATCGTAGAGCCTCACCGTGTTCGGCACGGCGAACTCGATGAACGCCCGCCAGAAGTCGCGCCGCAGCCTGGGCAGGGGACGAGCATAAGCGGAAAGAAGATCGCCAGCGGTTGCCGGTGCCAGCAGCATATCGCTGCCAAGGCGAATCTGAACCGCAATCTCTGGGATCGTCTTCACGAACTCCAGGAAATTCTTGAGACCGTATTCGCGCTCGCTGAAAAGCGAGCCAGACCGGGACGCCTCGGCAACCACCTGCGCTTTGACGAGCGCTCCGGGTACAGGGCTGTGGCGTTTTGCGTAAAGTTCTTCAACGACCCGAACAACGAGGGCTCGGGCGTCCCCGATGTTCAAGGGCGGCACTCTGACATCTTAGCGAAAAATTAAAAAGGGCCGCTTACGCGGCCCTTTTGGTCGTTTGAAGTCTTTCTCAAACTACCAGAGAAACTTATATGCTCGCCGTGATCTTTGCAGGACTAAAATGTGAGATCCTCAATTCGCTAGCGAGTTACGAATTGGAACCCCACGCCCACTCGATCCCTTCCGCGTGAGCGCAATGAGCACATCACCGGAATCATCTCTATGATGCAGCAGGAATACTCAATTTGTCAACTCACTTGCCCTACTACTCTGAAAACAAAAGACATGGTGCGGATGAGAGGACTTGAACCTCCACGGGATTGCTCCCGCTGCCACCTCAAGGCAGTGCGTCTGCCAATTCCGCCACATCCGCACACCACGCACTAGCTTTCGGGAATTTCAAAAGCTAGCAAACCCATTGATCCAAAGACCTCTGGCAGAGGCACCTCAAGCTAGTGCGTCTGCCAATTCCGCCACCTCCGCAAGTGTATGGCACCTCTGAGCTTACCACGGCTCCGCGGAGGCGCGCGGAACTTTGCCGGAGGCGCACGGCAAGAGGCGCTAGCATTCCGTGGCCCCGTGGACGCCCGAATCCACACGAGGTGCGCGATCCCCGGCGCCGGTGGCATCGTCTCAGTCGTCCTGGCGTCTCAGCCGTCCTGGCCGCCAGCCCCCCGGGGGACGCGTACGACCCCGCCTGCCCTCAGAACCGCTTCTTCAAATAGAAGTCGATCCCGAACACACCATTTTCTTCCCGCAGCGCCACCACCGACCACTGTTTGCTCAAGGCCCATTCCACGCGCACCACTTGCGGATTACTGGTAGTCACGTTGGTGATGTAGGTGAAGGTGATCGCCGAGGTCACCTGCTGGTCCAAGGTGAGCCGCGCCTGGGGGTTGTTCTCCACGCCCGGCAGGGTGGGATCGATGCGCAGCTTGCTCACCCCGAAAAAGCGCTGCAAGCGGCCCGTTACGGGGCTCGAAATGGCTTGCCCCAGCAATGCCGAGGCGCCCATCTGCTGCCACGATTGCGGCGCCGTGCTCTGCTGCGCCAGCAGGGTGGGGTCCGAGCTGGGGCCTTCGCCGGTCGCCAGCAGCGCTACGATTTCGCTGAATTGCAGCGGCGGATCGGAATGCGGCGTCAGGTTGGGGTGGGTCAGCGGCCCGGAAACAGTCAGCGTTACGTCGATCCCGCGCTCCTTGGTCTCCAGATCGATATCCAGCACCGGGTCGATCCGCAGCGGGTTGAAGAACGAAATCGATCCCTCGTTAATGTTGAACTTGGTTCCGTAAAAAACCACGTGTCCCTGGGTGATGGTGATGCGCCCCAGCAGCGAGGGATTGCTCGGGCTGCCGCGCAGCGTCAGGTTGGCGTCCACCTGCAAACCTTCGGTCAGCGCGCTTTCGAACTGGATATCCGGCGCGGTGTTGATCTGGATGCTGAAGCTCATTCCGCCCAGCAGACCGGTCTGCGCCGCCGGCGTGCGCACCGGCTCCGCCGAACGCGTGATCAGCGAGCTGAAATCGCCTTGCGGGTTGAAACCCGTGCGCAACACCGTCACGGTGCCCGCAAGCATGCTGTGGTCCCGCGCGCCGGTCAGGCTGAGGTTGGCGCTGGCCACCGTGCTCACGCCCTCCGGGTAGCGCACCCGCACATGGTCCACGCGGGCGCGCAGGCGGTACACGATGATGCCGCCGGTATAAGTGGCGAAGCCGGCCAGTTCCACCTTGCCGCCGCCAGTGTCTCCCGAAAAGCTCTGGATGGTGGCGCGGTCCCTGGTAAACACGATCGCGCCATTGGCGTTGGAAACCCCGTTGGGGAAATCCGCCAGGCTGAACGCCGCGTTCTCAAACTGCACTCTTCCGGCAATCTGCGGATCGGCAAACGTGCCGCGCACGGTGGCATCCGTCGCGACCGTCCCCGACGACTGGAAGTCCCGGTCCAGATCGTGCATAATGGCCAGATCCACCTGCCCATTCAACCGCAGGTCCAGCGGATTGTTCTGGTTCAGCGCAACGCGCCCGGTAACCGCCAGGTCGGTGGAACGGCCCACCAGGTGGGCGCTCTGGACAGTCACCACCGAATTGGCCATTTGGGCCACGATGGGGCCGGAGTTGCGCAAGGCGAACGACACGCCGCCCTGGGTTCCGGGGTTATCCGCGGGACGAATCTCAAACGAGGCCAGGCGCAGCTCGGCGCGCCACTGGGTCCGCTGCAAGAGCGGCCCGTCGATTCGCACCTGGCCTTCGGCGAAGCCCGCCAGCGGCTGTCCGGCGGGCGTTTGCGCATCCGGCTGCAAGGGCGCAATCCAGGCGCGCAACTGGGCGAAATCGAGCTTCGAAAAACGGATCGTGGCGGTGCCCGGATCGTCGTCCTCCAGCCGCCATTCCCCGTCCCCCAGCACCTGCGAATCGGCAAAATTCGATTCCAGGTGGGCGTGCAGCATTTGCCCCTGCGAAGATGCCGTCAGGGTAGCGTCTCCCAGCGCCTGGCCGGTCAGTTGCAGCTCGCGCCCGTGGACTTCCGCCCCCAGGTCGGTGAGGCGAACCTGCGATCCGGCCACTGCCGCTTCGCCGGTGGCGGTCACGGTCACGGAGCCCCGCAGGCCCGGCCGGGAACTGGCTAGCGTACGAATCTCATCCAGCGGCATCGCGTTGGTGACCACCTGGAAGTGCAGTTTTCCCTGGTCGAACTGGCCCTCCGGATGATCGAAGGCGCCCGTCAGCCGCACCTGCTTGTCTCCCGCGGCGAGTTGCCCGTAGGTCATCTCGATACGGTTCGCCGCCGCATGGAACTGGGCCGAAAAGCGGTCGAACGGCTCTCCCCGCACGGCTCCTTTGGTCACGTCCACCTGGCCCGCCAGCACCGGCGCGCCAATGGTGCCGTTTACCTGGATGGTCCCGGTCACCGTGCCGGCGGACTGTTCCACGGGAACTTTGGTCAGCGTCAGGATATCCGGCAGATTGGCGGCGGTGAGCGATCCGCTGCCGGTAAGCGGGCTGCCGTCGTCGGCTTTCCATTGCCGCAGTCCCATCTGCCCCTGGAATTGCGCCCGCAGCGCGCCAAATGCGGCCGAACCGTTAGCCACCCGCAGCGAATCCGCGGCGGCGGCCAGGTCGCCTGCGAGCGCGTCCAGCCGCCGGCCTTGGTAAGCCACGTTGGTCACGCGCAGATGGCCGGCCACGCGCGGCTGGTCCAGTTTCCCGGTGATGGTGCCATCGAAAACCGCCGCGCCGTTTTCCAGCTTCACGGGCAGCGAAGCGGCGCTGCGCCCGGCCGCCGGCAGCAGGTCCTCAAAATCGCGCGTCTCCAGGTGGACGTGCAACTGCGAATCCAGGGCGCCGGAGAAATCCACCTGCGAAGCCGGCAGCGAGAGCGTGGAACGGCCCAGATCCAGCACGCCGGTACTGGCCACGTAGCGGGCGTTAATCTGCCCGCGTACCGGCGCGCTTTGGGGAGCAGGCGCAATCTCCCACTCGCCCGATGCGCGCAGCCGGTCCGGCTCTCCGAGCGCTCCTTCCAATTCCACCGCCCCCGATACCAGCGCGTCCCACGGCAGCGGTTCGGGGCTGTACATAGCCACCATCGGGCGCACGCGAAATCCAGCCACGCGGCCGGCCACGTGGTATTCCCGCCAATCGCGCAGCCGCGCCGTGCCCTGGAAGCTGCCGCCCAGCACCGCCAGCGCCACTCCATCCAACTCCACGTCGCGCCCAGCCAGCCGGACCTCGCCAATCTGCCCTTCCACCGGCAAGCCTGATTTGACTCCTCCCCTTGCCGGCAAACGGAGCCGCGACCGTGAGGGAGCGACCCTTGCGGTTGGAGCCGTAGCCGTTTTGGCCGCCACCGTGGCCGTACAAACGCCCGCCAGGCGCAGGCCGCTCGCCTGAATGCCCCGCGCATCGGCGCGGACGCCGCCATCCAGCCGGAAATCCCGCAAGGCCACGCTGGCGTCGCGGTAGTTCAAGCCGGTGGCATGCAGGCGGCCTTCCATAGAAGCGCCGGCCGCCTGGCTCCAGGCCGCGCTTCCGGTCACCTCCACGGCGCCGCTGCGCAATTGCGGCACGCGCGCCAGGCGCCCCGCTTCCGCCGCCGGCAGCCGCGCTTCGAACTGCACCTTCGCTGCGGGCGCGGCCAGGTTCTCCAAGGCGCCCGTGAAATCCACCGCGGTATCGGCGGTCCAGGCGTGGCCCGCGGTCACCTGGATGCGGTTCTTCTCCACCAGCACCGCGGTTTGGATACGCACCGGCATGGCGGCCAACCCCGGCCAGTTGAGTTCCAGGGGGTCCATGGCCAGATCGCCCCGATACCGCGGCCCGGAGCGGTCGTATTGAAACCGCGCCTGCAGGTTGTCGGCGCGCGCCGCAAAAGGCCGGGGCGCCTGCCCCTCGATTTGGAAGATCCCGCTTTCGATCTGAAGATGGCTCACCGCCAGGTCCAGAATCGTCTCCATCACCGGCCGCCGCGCGCGGTGATTTTTCGGTCCCGGTATATTCGTGCGCCCATCCGGACCCACGATCAGGTAGATGCGCGGCGCGGCCACGTTCAGTTCCTGGAGGTCCACATCCCGCCGGGCCAGCGAGATGATCTTCAAGCCGATCTCGATGGAGGCGGCCTGAAACAGAGGCGGTTTGCCGGCCGGCTCAGTGCCGTGCAGGGTGAACGGCGCCACCCGCGCGCGCAGATTGCGCCAATCGAACTGGATCGCGCCCACCTCCGCGCGCCCGCCGGTAGCCGTTTCCACCACCGCCACCAGGGTGCTGTGCACCTTCCGCACGAACCACTGGCTGCGCAGCATGACGACGCCCGCGACGCCCGCCGCCAGCAGCAGAAGCAGGGCCGCCGCACCGGCACTCCACAGCACGCGCCGCCGCTTCATTCGAAGGCCTCCTGGTGAAACACGATCTCGGTCCGCTTGCGCGCTTCCTTAAGCCAGGTGTCCAACGCCTGGTCGGCCCGCTGTCCGGTCAGCTTGTCTTCAATCTGCGAGCGATAATCCTCCAATTTCACCGGCTGTCCCGGATGCGCGGAGCGGGCCGCCGGCGCCACCACCTGGTCGAAGTAATCCTGAATCTCCTGGTCGCTCACCTGCACGGCCGGCCGGAAACGCAGGCTGATAAACTGCTGCAGCGTCCACATGCGCAGCAGGACATCCTGGATATCCGGTTCCGCGATCCCATAGGCCGCCAGGGCTTTCTGGTAGTCCGCGTCCGTCGGAAAAGTCTTCTTGATTTTGTCCAGCGCCGGCTGCACTTCCGCCGCCGAAGGAAATGGAAAACGGCTGGTCTCCATCTCCTGGCGAATCAGCATCTGATCTACCAGCCGTTCGGCCATGGCGCGCTTGTTGGCCGCGCTGAAATCCGGCTTGACCTCATCCAGAAACGCCGCCACGCGGATCTGCCGCTCCACATCCCGCAGCGTAATCACCTGGTTGCCCACCGAGACCGCAATGCGGTCAAGAATCACTCCCCAGGCGGCCGCCACAGAGAGGACAAGCGCCAAAGCGCTTGACGCGGAGACGCGGAGACGCAGAGGAACACGCCGGAGAGGCATTTCCATTCCTCTCTCTCTTTGCTCCGCGTCTCCGCGTCTCCGCGTCAAGTTTTTCAAAACGTCTGTCCAATCGAAAAGAAAAACTGAAAATGGCTCACGTTGGTCACCGTACACTGGTTGGGAATTCCCGGCGGCGGGGAGCACGGCGTCACCCCGGCGTCCACCAATTGCTGCTCGGTCCCTTTGAATCCGAAAAAATACGGCGGGTTGATGCTGTACCCCAAATCGACGCGCAGCGGGCCCACCGGGGTGCGGTACCGGACCCCGAAGCCCACGGCATGCACCATGTAATCGAAATCCTGCAAATTCCGCTGCCTCACCCGGAACGAGATGTCCGACAGGCTGGAATAAATGTTGCCCATGTCGTGGTAGAGCACTCCGCCTATATTGTCTCCAATCAGCGGGAAGCGGATCTCGGTCTGGTTGAAGAGCAGCGCGTCCCCGCCCAGCGGAAAGCCCGTGAGGTCGTCGCGCGGTCCGGCCTGGTCCTCCGGAAAGCCGCGGTGCGATGTGCCTCCGCCGCCAAACAGCCGCTCGGCCAGCGGAATGGCATCCTCGGGGTCGCCATTATAATGGAACGCCGAGATGTCGCCGAATTCCGTGCTGCGCGCCAGCACCACCTTCTTTCCAATCGGGTAATAGCTGGCATTGCGCGCCAGAAATTTCACAAAGTCGCGTTGCGATCCAAAGATGTGCTCCGCCAATTCCAGATTCACGGTGGTGTAAAGGCCGCGGTGTGGGTCCACCGGATCGTCCCGCCGGTCCATCACCATGGTGATTGACGCGCTCCCCACCCGCACCGGCTGCGACAATAGCGGAACCAGCAGCGGCGAAATCTTCAGATTGCTGACTCCCACACGCCGGTAGGAGAGCCGGTAGAACAGCGTCAAGGCTTTATTAAGGCGCTGGTTCAACTGCGCCGAACCCTCCTCGCGCCGGGAATTGAAGGTGCGGATGTCGCGCGAGTCGTCGAACAGCCCGGTGAATGAAACCGTCAGGTTGTCGCGATTCCCGAAACGCGGCCAGCTATAGTTCAGCAAGGCCCGCTGCTCCAGCGTGGAAATGCGCGTCCGCAGGCTGATCGAGTGCCCCAGTCCCCAAAGGTTATTGCGCGATACGTCCAGCGACACGCGCGGCGAAAATCCGGTCGCCCCGGCCGGCGCATCCAGGCAGGTGTCGCAGCCGCCAATCCGCCCCAGCTCCGCGCCGAACCCCACGTCCACCGAATATCGCCGGGCTTCCTCCAGGTTGTAGATCACGTACTTGTCATCGGTCTCGCCATCCGGGTTCTGAATCGCCGCATCCACCTTGGCGAACACGCCCAGGTCGTAGAGCCTCCGCTGGATGTCGGTGATCTCGGTAGGCGACAGCGGATCGCCCGGATTGAGCGTCAGGGTGCGGTCGATCAGCCGATCCTGGGTCACCTTGTTGCCGCTGTATACCACCTGCCGCACGAATTGCCGCTGGCCTTCGTGGATCAGGTAGCGCAAATCGACGCGGTGCGGCGCGGCGGCGGTCGAGGAACTCCACTCGAAAGTGGCTTTGGGAAAGCCGTTCGAAAAATACTCCGCCAGGATCGTGTCGCGGTCCACCGCCACGTTGAATTCGCTGAACGGCTGGCCGTGAATGCTGCTCAGCCGCGATAGGATCTCCTGCTTGTTCAAATGCTCGATCCCATCCACCTCCAGCTCGCCAATCAGATACTGCGGCCCTTCGTCGATGTGGACGAACACCGCCATCTCGCCCGGCTTGCCGCCGTAATTGTCCTGGGTCCGCGAGGTCACCTTCACATCGCGGAAGCCATTGGACTGGTAGAGATTGGTGATCGAATCCTGGTCCTGCTTGAGCAGGTTTTCGCTATACCGCCCGTGCGGGAATTCCAGAAAGGTGGCCGGCTGCAGGTACATTCGCTCGCGAATCGCCTCGCGGTTGAAGTAGTGGTTCCCCTCAATCACCACCGTGGCCACCTTGTGACGGCCTCCCAGCACCACCAGGTAGTCCATGGTGGCCTGGTCGTTCACCACGCGCTGCTCTTTGAACTCCACATCCGCATCGAAGTAACCCTCCGACTGAAAATACCCGCGCAGATTGCGTGCACCCTCCGCCAGCAGGTCGGAATCCACCGTGTGCTCCTCGAAAACCGGGACGTAGCGGCGCAGCTTGCGGTCGGAAATCTTAGCCCCCAGGGTACGGATTTCGATGCGCGGCCCGGCGTCGATGCGTAGCGTGGGCAGGGCCAGGTCGGTCTCCGGGTCGTATTTGAGCGATTCCAGCGTCACGCTGGCTTCCAGCCGCCCGTCCTTTTCATACAGCGAACGCACGCCGTCCAAGGCCTGCCGCACGCGCGTTTGAGTGACCGGTTTCCAGGTGTGGATCAGCCAGCGGCGCATGCGCGTGGCCTTCAGCAGGCGCGCACTATCCATTTTCAGGTCGCCCGTCAGAATCGGCATGGTGAAGCGCGCCCGCGGGCCACTGGCGGTATCGAAGAGAATGTTCACCTGCTGGTAAGGCTCGCCGGTTTTCCAGTCCAGCACGGGATGCACCTGCGCCCGGAACAACCCGTTTTCTTCCAGAAGGTGGTTCTGATTGTCTACGGCCTGTTGAACGGCGGTTTCGGTGTAGGGCTTGCCGAGGTCCAGATCGGCGGCATTCTCCAGTTGCCCGGCGTTGGGCGGGCTGGAGATGTGCCCGCGGGACGACACGTCCCCAATGAACCAGGCGTTGCTGGTGAGGAAGGTGATCGCCACGCCGTCGCGGTAGGGTTCCGCATCCACCTGGATATCGGCGTACCGGCCGGTGGCGAACAGCCGTTCGATGGAGGCGCGCACCGTCGCCATGAGCAGCGGCTCGTTCATCTTCAACGGCAGGATATCGTGCAGTTCGGAGGCTCCCAGGGGCTGCTCCTCCGGCGAGAAGCGGATATTCCGAACCGGCTTCCCCTCGTAGGCGGCGTCATTGTCTTGGGCCGCGAGTCGCGGCGGCCAAGCCAGCGCCACGGTGAGGATCACGCAAGGGAACCATGCCAGCAGCGGCCGCACGCTCAACATGATAGCGTACGGCCGTTGGAGCACGTTTGGGGCCGCGCAACGCGCCAAGAGTCACAGGCACGGAAGCCGCTCCAGCGGCTGTGCTCGCGAATGGACCGCCGCGCCGGTCGGGGGCGTTGGTTCAAAACCACCACCAGCCTTGGCCGCGTTGCAGCACGCGGCGCCACCGGGCGGCCCAGCCTGCGACTATAGCGCCTACACCCGCGCCGCCGGTGTCGCGGCCGAAAACCAACGTTCGGAAATCGCCACCACCGCCCTGGCCTTCCGAATACCCAACCGCTTCTAGTCGGAGTACCAGCGGATGCCCACCATTCCGGAATACAGCGTGCCGCGCATGAAGTAGTCGGAAGTGGGAGTGGTCTTGAAGTGAAACCCCTTGACGCCGGCCTTCAATTCCCAATGCCCGAACCGCCAGTTGGCCGAAACTTCCCCGTCCAGGGTGGTGCTGTGGTGCGGGATGGCGAAAGCCGTGGTCGCGGTTTCGAACCGCAGCCGCTTGCTCACCCAGTATTCGGTGCCGATGCCGAGCGTCGGCGTCACGTACCACTTCGAACCCTCGGTTGCGTAGCTGATCGGATTCCCGCTCGCATCCAGCAGCGGATTGCCGTTGGAATCGTACAGCGGCAGGGTGGGGTTATCGAAAGAAGTGCGGACCCCGATGTACTGAACCTGGTAAAGGGTTTTCAGCCGGAAGCGGCGGCTCTCCACCGGATACGGCCACGTCAGGTACTCGAAACTGAGCTTCAGGTCCTGCAGACGGTAGCTGGTGGAAAGCAGCGTGCCATTAGGGTAAAGCATGTTCCAGAGGTAGGTCTGGATGTTGGGGATCAGGTCGCCGGCCGCCCGCGCCTCGAAGTAGGAAAGCTTGATGGCGTTGTGCAGGCCCAGGGCAAAGCCGACATCCACGCCCTGCGCGATCTTGGGATTGCCTTGCATGATCACGCGGGAGTAGTACGTCCAATAGGAGTCGTGGCCTTTGTCCATGGCCACTCCGGCTTCCGGGAACCATCCGGTGAATCCGATCCAGAGACCGGTCTCGCCGGGCATACGCACATCCGGGACTTTGGGCATAGGAGGCGGCAACGGCTGTGCGCTGGTCTGCCCGCCTTGGCCCGGCGTGGTGGCCGGATTCTGCTGCGCCGGGGTGGCCTGGGACGGCGGAGTGGTCTGACCGGGCGCCGCCTGCGCAGGCGCCCCATCCTGCGGCGGAGAAGCCTCCTGTGCGGCGGCCGCCGGCTGGTCCGGGGCCACGGCCGGTGCCGGGGAAGCGTCCTGTGGTGGTGTGGTGGTTTCGCGAGCCGCGGCATTCGCGGAGGCCGTGGTGGGCGGAGGTGGCTGTTGCTGGGCCGCTCCGGGCGTCACCCAGGCGCACACTACCAGCGTCAGACACCACCAACCACTTTCAAAAGTCTTCACGTAAATCTCATCCTTTGCAAATCGAATGACGGACCGGCCGGCGGCGGAACACGAATCGTGCCAGTTCGCCCAAACACCCAACACTTTGGCTGCCCTTCTATTTTGCCAAAAGCCGGTGTGCCTTCGCACACCAAAAAGTCCTGTAGATTGTAGTGCTTTCGTCACAGGTGTGGAAGCTCGGAAACTGTCGGCTTCCAGACGGTAGAATCAATTCATACCGCATGTCTCGGCTTCACGGAACCCGCCTGGGCAAGTATGAGATTGTCGCGGCGGTCGGCGCGGGCGGCATGGGCGAGGTGTACCGGGCGCGCGACACCCGCTTGGCTCGCCCGATTGCTGCACCGCTGAGGGAAACTTCGGCCGGACGGCCGCGCCCGCCTCACCCCCGCATTTTCCAGAGCAGAAACGCCAGGCCGGCGGCGAATCCCGCGGCGGCGTTGTATTCCTGATTCCGCAGGTAAAGCGCCGCCTGAAAATGCACCGCGCGCTTCTGCGCCATCCGCCGCAGCCGCGGCCACAGCGCGGGGACAGCCTGGGCATACGCCTCGTATTCCGGAAACAGGCGCCGCAGATGCTGCTCTTCGAGCTGGATCACCGGCAGGTAAATCAGCAGGAAGACCGCCGCGGTGAGGGCCGCCAGGCCGAGGCTGCGCGAGGCGATGGCCAAGCCGGCCGCCACCAGCATAGTTCCCAGGTACAGCGGGTTGCGGGTGTAGGCGTACGGGCCGCTGGTGGCAAGCTGCTGGTTCTTGGCCAGGCATCCCGCCGCCCAGGCGCGCAGGGCCAATCCGGCCAACGAAACCGGCACGCCCAACGCCATCCAGCGCGGCGTGGGTCGCGAAAGCCAGGCAAACACGGCCACCAGCAGGAAACCGGTGGGCACCCGCAGCCGGGCTACCGTATCGGCGTAGCGCTTCCCAAACAGGGGCATACGGTGCGCAGGGCCTCGAAGACCTGGGCGGGCGAAATGGCGCTCATGCTTTGGTCGATTGCCGCGCGGCGCTTGTAGGTGGTGGCCGCCAGCGGGCTGCGCAGGATCGTGAGCGATCCGCCGTACGGGCCGTTGCGGGCCGGATCCGTGGGGCCGAAAATGGCCACGCCGGGCTTACCCAGCGCCGCCGCCAGGTGCAGCGGGCCGCTATCCACTCCCACTACCGCCGCGGCCCGGCGCGTGGCGTGGATCAAGCCGGGAAGGCCGGAAAAGTGCGTCAGGCAGGGGCCGGGGTCCATCGTCGCGGCGCCCCCTGCGGGCAAGTTGAGCACCAGGGGCAGGCGGAACTCGCGCTGCAGCAACCCGCCGAGGGTCCGGAAATGCTCCAGCGGCCATTGCTTCGATCCCCAGCCCGCCAGCGGACTGGCCAGCACAAAATCGCCGGCCGGCAGTTCGCCCTCCGGCCTGCCCGGCGGCAGCGCAAAGCTGCGCACCGCCATCGACGCGCCGGCGGCGGCGGCCAGGTCCAGGTTCCGATCCACCACGTGGGCGGCGCCGCTGGCAATTTTGTTCGAGTAGAACACCGCCGCCACACGCTCCCGCACCTGCGAATGGTGGAAGCCGTAGATGCGGTCGGGGTGGGCGGCCGAAGCTGCCAGGGCGGACTTCAGCAGCCCTTGAAAGTCGATCGCCAGGTCCCAGCGGCGCCTGCGCAGAAAACGCCACATGCGCCAGAGGCCGCCGGAATCGCGCTCCAGGCAGGCTACTTGGTCAATCGCGGGGTTGCCTTCGAGCAGCGGCGCCCAGCGCCGGTCCACCAGCCAGGTAATCCGCGACTTCGGAAAACTCTGCCTGAGCGAAGCCACCGCCGGCAGGGTGTGGAGGATATCCCCCATGGCGCCAAACCGGATGACCAATATCTGACTGTTAGCGGGCTTGCCGGCTGTGAACATGCGCGATTAACTGGCGGAGGCGCACGCGGTCGGCGTCTTCCAGGCGGACCACTGCCGCGGGAGCGAGGGCTGCGGCAATACGGTCGAGTTCGGCATCGTTGGCGGCTACCACGTAGTCTATCACGCGCAGTGCGGCTACCAGTTCGGCGCGTGCGCGCTGGCTGAGCACAGCCTGGGCGTCCGGCAATACCACCGCCATCAGGGTGGCCGCGTCGGCACGGCTGCGCACGCCGGCGAGTTCGCGGGCGTGGGCGGTCCGCAGCACGTCGAATAGTCCCGCCACCAGGGCCAGTGGCCGGGCGGGTTCCAGCGCCAGGGCGGATTCCAGGGTCAGAATCTTGCTTCTTGTGTCCATATCGTATCGGCGAGCAGTTCGCGGGCGGCGGCCACCACACGATCGGCCGTAACGCGAGTCATGCAGCGGTGGTCGATGGGGCATTCGCGAAGCAGACAGGGGCTGCATTCGGCATGCTCGCGGACCACCCGCGCCAGCGGTCCGGTGGGCCCCGTAGTGGTGTCGTCCGTGGCGCCGAACACCGTCACGGTGGGGACGCCCAGCGCCGAAGCCACATGCATGGCGCCCGAATCGTTGGTCAGAAAAAGGCGGCAGGCGGCAGCCAGCTCGATGAATTCACCAAGAGTGGTTCGGCCGGCCAGGTTGCGCACCTCGCAAACCGCGCCACCCAGCGCCGCCGCCAAGGTTTCGCAAAGCTCCCGCTCGGCCGGGGCGCCGAATAGCAGCACCGCCGCCGGGCGTAGGCCGGCCGCCGCTTCCGCGAAACGCTCCGGCAGCCAGCGCTTGGCATTGCCGTAAGCCGCTCCCGGGCTGATGCCGATGGCCGGACCGTGCACGCCCATTTCCGCCAGGTGGCGCAGGCCAGAATCGCGGGCCGCTTCGGCGCCCTCCAGGCGGATGGGGCCGCAGGGGAACCGCTCCAGCAGCCCCGCGCGGCGCAGCAGTTCCAGATAATAGAAGCGCTCGTGGCGCGGAATTTCCCCCGGTTCCGGCACCGTGATGGCGCGCGTGAGCAGTGGGCCGCGGCCATCGCGCCGGTAGCCGATGCGCTCCGGGATCTCGGCCATCCAGGCCACCAGCGCGGCGTCAAAGGCGTTTTGCAGGAGGATGGCGCCATCGAAGCGGAAGACCCGCAGCCGGCGGGCGAACTCCACGCGGGCCCTCAGGGCAACCCCTATCCCGCGCCGCTCTTCAAGCTGCACGGCGTAGGGAATCACCCGGTCGATGCCGGATTCGCGCGCGTAGAGATCCACCAGCGAGG
>DATJRE010000190.1:0-17328 GCA_035505095.1 Bryobacteraceae bacterium
AACCGCCGCCGCAGCTTTTCCGAACCGGAGAGATGGCCGAGTGGTTGAAGGCGCACGCTTGGAAAGCGTGTATAGGGGAAACTCTATCGAGGGTTCGAATCCCTCTCTCTCCGCCATCGCATAACCTACAGATAATAAGCAATTTAGGCGATTACAAGCCCCGCAGAAAGGCCTCCGTCGGGCAATATCGGGCAATGATTCCTGGAAGGAATGGTACAATATGGCACCTAAATCTGCACCGTCGCCACCGTCGGGAATGCCAGGCGGGGCACTCGGAGGAGTCCCGCTCCGGGGAACTCGAGGAGCGTAAGAAGGGCTGGCAGAGGTGCAGTTGTCCGATTTTCGGGTCGGGGTCGTTGGCCAAGCACTTCAATCGCAGGAATACACCGGCCTGCGGATCTCTGACGTAGTCACATTCCACATCGATCGGATGAAAGAGTCGGGTGAAGTGCGGCTCCGGACTACAAAGGGCGGAACACACGTCTATACCTGGGTGCCGGAGTGGTTGCAGGAGCGCATTCGTGCCCGTGCCAGAGAGCACGGTCCGCTTATCTTCGGTGATCACAAGACCGAGGACATGAACGTCATCACCGATGTCTGGCGCCGCAAGCTGAAGAACTTGTGGAAGCTGTGTGGACCCTGGCCGGAGCCACCGACTCCCCACCGGTTCCGGCATACGTTTGCCCGGATCTTACTGCAACGGCCTGGGGTGGAGATCAGGGACGTGGCGGAACTACTGGGTAACGCTGCGGAGATGGTACGGAAGCATTATGGCGCGTGGGTACCGGAACGGCAGGAGCGGTTGACTGGAGTTCTCAAGGCTGCCTTTGGCGAGCGGACGAAGCCGAACCTGGCCGAGATGCCAAAGAAGACCGCCTAGCCAAGCTAGGGTGGGAACTTCATTCGCCTTTTATTTATGTCGCCAGAGTCCCAGTCAGACCCATACATCGATCTGATATGGGATGCTGCGGCCCACACCTATCATTTCGTCTTGTGGCCGTTAGGCGTTGTGAATTAGGCGGTCGAGAATGCTGTCGGCAACCGTATTGGGCTGTATCCTGGCAAGGGATGCGGCCACACGAGACGAGGCCATCCGCCATCTGGAAGTGGCCGTACGCCAACTTCCGGCTGCCTCCAGAACGCTCGCGGAACTCCAGCGCTGAGGACTACCCCACCCACATCCCCGGCCGGTCAGGCGGTCATCGCGGCCAATTGGCTTTCCATGGCCTGCACAAAGACATACAGCGTAAACAGCGGTTTCGGATCTCCTTTGCCCCAGCGGTTCACCGACCATTTCACGCGCAGCTTTTTTACTTCCGGATGCCGGGAAAGGTCCACCAGAAGTTGGTATGTGCCGCAGTAAAACTTCTGCGGGAAACTGGTTACCGGTTTTGCACCCCAATCCGATCCGTCGGCCGACCCCCAGATCGAAACATCGAGGCTTTCCTGTTCAATAATGCGCGTGATGCCGAGGGTCAGAATCGCGACTCCCCCCTGCTGGTCACTAAGGCTGATTTCAGGCCCTGTGCCGGCTTCACGAACGGTTGTCTCGGGCAAAAGAAATTGTGGAAGCATCGGGAAACTTCCCGCCACGGTACCAACGGTTCTATGGCACTACGAATGCAGCTTTGTCAATTGATACCGTGCTTTCTCCAGGGTCTCATATTTCTTGCAAAAACAAAAGCGGACATATTGCCCGCCATCCGCGAAATGTGCGTAAAAGCTCGATCCTGGGACGGCGGCAATGCCAACGTTTTCAATTAGATGGCGAACGGCTTCGATATCGTTAACGAAGCCCAGTCCGGCCATTCCTGCCATCGTGTAGTAGGCTCCCGCAGGGGTTACCGGCTGGAAGCCGGCGGCCGTCAGGCTGGTAAGAATATGGTCCCGGCGGTGGCTATATTCGTGCGCCAAGTCCCGATAGTACTCATCAGGTAACGCTAACGCCGTCACCCCCGCCTGCTGCAGCGGCGCGGCGGCTCCCACAGTAAGAAAATCGTGGACCTTGCGGATGGAATCGGTCAAGTCCGGCGCCGCCAGCACCCATCCCACCCGCCAGCCGGTGACCGAATAAGTTTTGCTCATGCTGTTCACCAGCACGGCCCGCTCGCGCATCCCGGGCAGCGACAGAATCGGCACATGCACGGCGCCATCGTAGACGATGTGCTCGTAGATCTCGTCGGTAATGGCCAGGGCGTCAAATTCCTGGCAGATCCCAGCGATAAATTGCAATTCCTCGCGCGTAAATACCTTACCAGTGGGGTTGTTGGGCGTATTCAGAATGATCGCCTTGGTGCGCCGGTTGAAGGCGCGGCGTAATTCGTCGGGGTCGAAGGTGAAGTCGGGGGCGTGCAGGCGCACGTAGCGCGACTGCGCCCCGCAAAGCTGCGAATCGGGGTTGTAATTCTCGTAAAACGGCTCGAACAGCACCACTTCATCGCCCGGATTGACCACCGCCAGCAAGGTGGCGATCATTCCCTCGGTGGCCCCGCAGCAGACCGTCACCTCGCGTTCGGGGTCGAATTCCAGGCCGTACCAGCGCCGGTATTTGGCCACGATGGCGTCGCGAAAGGCCTTTGCGCCCCAGGTGATGGAGTATTGGTTGATATCGGCGGCGATCGCCTCGGCCGCGGCGTCCTTGAGCACCGCCGGTGCCGGAAAATCCGGAAAGCCCTGCGCCAGGTTGGTGGCTCCATGGACCAGCGCCAGCCGGGTCATCTCGCGGATGACCGATTCGGTGAAATTCATCGTGCGGCTGCTGCGAAACCGCGTCCGAGCGGCGGTGAGGGTAGGCGACATTTTTCGAGAGTAGCAGATCGGGGCAAACCGGGGCCCGCTTAGAGCCGCGGCCAGGCGGAACTATTGCCCCCACTTCGGGGTCTATAGAACCGGACCACGAATATAGAGGTGGAATGGCGCTCTCCCCGACATTCCGGCGTCTTGCGCTTCTGTGGTGGCGGGTCACCCTGACACTAGCCGTGGTCTACGTGGGATGGACCTTCCTGGCCCGCTACCTGGCCGGCGAGCACTGGAAGCAGCGGCAGCACTCTTCCGCCACGGCCAGCCAGGAAGCCGCTTTCGAGCGAACCTACGGGGGGACGGATCTGAAGATCCTGCAATTCTACGCGCGCGATGGCGTGGTGCTGGAGGGCCGCCAGACGGTGATCTGCTACGGCGTGGTGAACGCCCGCGCGGTGCGCCTGGACCCGCCGGTTGCGGACGTCAGCCCTTCCTTAAACCGCTGCATCGAGGCCGCTCCCGAGCACAACACCCGCTACACCTTAACTGCCGAAGGCGCCAGCGGGCAGGCCGTCTCGGCGTCATTCGAAATCCAGGTCGAGCCCGATCCGGCGGAGTTGCCGCGTATCACCTATTTCCGCGCGGGGAAGCCGCGCATCGAGGATGGGCGGCTAATCGTCCGGCTGGAATTCGGCCAGGAGAACGGGCAACTGGTGGAAATCGATCCGCCCGTCTTCCCTGCCCTGCATGGCGCGCCGCTCGGGCAGTTTTACGTGGCCCCGCACCAGACCACCACCTACACTCTGACAGTCACCGGCAAACGGGGGCACCGGGCCCGGCGGTCGCTGACCGTCGAAGTACCGCCCGCCTGAGGATCCCGCGAAGTCTGGGTCGAAACCCGGCACGCAACTTGCAAGGCCAGCGGACGATCTGCTACACTGCGAGATGTCCCTTGAAAACGCTCAGTGGGAGGTTCGTATGCCTTTTGAAACGAACCGCTTGCACCAATGAGGAAAAATGGCACGGAAACCAGGCAAACAGTATCAATCTGCCCTCAAGCAGGTAGAGCATAAAGAATACCAGCTTGAAGAGGCGGTTCCACTTATCAAGAAAATCAAGTTCGCCAAATTCGATGAAACCATCGAAGTCCACATGCGTCTGGGGGTCGATCCCAAGCATGCCGATCAGATGGTGCGCGGCACCGTGGTGATGCCCAACGGGCTGGGTAAGTCGAAGAAAGTGCTGGTGATTGCCAGCGGCGACAAGCAGCGCGAGGCCACCGAAGCGGGGGCCGATTTCGTGGGCGGCGACGACATGGTCAACAAAATCCAGTCGGAAAGCTGGACCGATTTCGATGCCGTGATCGCCACGCCCGACATGATGCGCTCGGTAGGCAAACTGGGCAAGATTCTCGGGCCGCGCGGCCTGATGCCGAACCCCAAAACGGGCACGGTCACGGTGGATGTGACCAAGGCCGTGAAGGAAATCAAAGCCGGCAAGGTCGAATTCCGCGTGGACAAAACCGGAATCATTCACGCGCCGGTGGGCAAGATCAGCTTTTCGGCGGAGAAACTGGTGGAGAACGCTTCCAGCTTGATCAGCGCGGTAATCAAAGCCAAGCCCGCGGTGGCCAAAGGCAAGTACGTGAAAAGCGCGACGATCTGCTCGACGATGGGCCCAGGCGTGGCCGTCGACACGACGCCCTTCAGCACGAAGGCGGCAGCGGCAGTCTAAAGCCCGACAGGTGATTCCATGAAAAAGAAGGAAGACAAGCAGAAAGACGTCGAGGCCCTGCGCCAGGATCTGGCGCGGCTCCAGAACCTGTTCGTCACGGGCTACGAAAAGATGCGCGTGGACCAGGATTTCGAACTGCGCAAGGTGGTCCGCGGCGCGGGCGGCAAGTACCGCGTGGTCAAGAATAATCTGGCCGGCAAGGCTTCCGAAGGGACTCCCTCGGAGCAGGTGCTGAAGGACCTGCGCGGGATGACTTCGATGGCCTACACCACCAAGGATCCGGTGGCCTTGGCCAAGGCTTTAACGGCCTACGCCAAGACCAATCCGAGTTTTACCTTCAAGGCGGGGATGGTGGAGGGCCGGGCGATCGACGTCAAGGCCATCGGCGACTTGGCCAACATGCCGCCGCGCGAGGTCATCCTGGCGAAACTGCTCTACCTCATCAACGCTCCGGCGCAGCGGTTGCTGACAGCCGTCAACGCGGTGGGCCGCAACCTGGCCGTGGTGCTGGATCAGGCGGCGAAAGAGAACAAGTTCAAATAAGGTGGCCGGCGATTGGGCCGGCGCTGAAACACTGGATTTTCAAGGAGTTTAGAAAGAAATGGCAGATATCAACGGTATTGCGGAACAGATTCAAGGCTTGACCCTGCTGGAGGCCTCCCAGTTGGTCAAGCTGCTCGAAGAAAAGCTGGGCGTGTCGGCGGCGGCGGCCGCTCCGGTAGCCGCGGCGGGCGGCGGCGCGGCGGCTCCGGCTGCGGCCCCGGTTGAGGAAAAGACCGAATTCACCGTCGTGCTGACGGCGGCTGGCGCCAATAAGATCAATGTAATCAAAGCAGTACGCGAAGTCACCAGCCTCGGGCTGAAGGAAGCCAAGGACCTCGTGGATGGCGCTCCCAAGCCGGTCAAAGAAGGCGTGAGCAAGGATGAAGCCGCCGCCATCGCCAAGAAGTTCACGGACGTCGGCGCGACCGTAGAAGTAAAGTAGGGATTCGGGAAGTCAGCGGGCCGAAGCGCCGGCATCCCTTCCGGGCGGCCGCGAATCTGCCTTCTGCTTCCCTGTTTTGTGATTTCGTGCTTGACGCAGGACGTTCGTCCTGTTAGAGTGAGTAGTTGGGCCTCGATTTAGCCGGATTCGATCCCAATTGGTGACTGCGATTCGCAAATTCTGGTACTTCAATTGCAGTTTGAGTGAAGCTGCGGAGAGGGGATCTCTGCGCGCTCAAATTCCCGCAAGACTCTTTCAGGATACGTGTGCCCCGGCCCCCACGATAGCTGGTTGTTTTTTCATCGCGGGTTTTGCTCCGAAGCCCGTTCGTCACCTCCCCGATTCTCGTCCTCAATCGCCGCGCGCCAGCGGGGCCGCCTTCCAGGGCTCCCTCGCGCCCGATACTGTACCGGATTCCGCGGGCCGGAAACCGTCAAGTTCCGGCTCGCCAATGGCTTTGTACTGGTAAGCGAAGTTTCTTTGGCTTTGGCTCTTCGGCCGTCAGGAGTATAAGAATGGATTTTCAACAAAACGGCGCCGGGCCCGACGGGTACCCCGAGCGAGTGGATTTTTCCAAGATCAAGACCTCGATTCCAATTCCCAATCTGATCGAAGTCCAGAAGAAGTCTTATGAGCGGTTCCTGCAGATGGATCTGCTCCCCGCCGAGCGCGAGGATATCGGCCTGCAGACTGTGTTCAACTCGGTGTTCCCGATTTCGGATTTCCGCGGCGTCAGCGATCTGGAGTTTGTCGATTACTCAATCGGCAACTGGGAGTGCAAGTGCGGCAACCTGAAGGGGCTGCATCATTTGCGTTCCACTTGCCGCAATTGCGGCGCAACCATCCGTACCGACCCGTTCCACGCGGGCGATATTCTGTGCCAGCACTGCGGCACCTTCAACAAGAACGTGGTGACCTTCTGCAACAAGTGCGGCGACCCGGTGGGGTTGCAACTCAAATACGACATGCAGGAGTGCCAGGAGCGCGGGATGACCTACGCCGCGCCCCTCAAGGTCACCATCCGGCTCACGGTTTACTCCAAGGACCCGGAGACCCAGAAAAAGAGCGTCCGGGACATCAAGGAGCAGGAAGTCTTTTTCGGCGAAATTCCGCTGATGACGGACAACGGCACCTTTATCATCAACGGCACCGAGCGCGTGATCGTTTCCCAGTTGCACCGTTCGCCGGGCGTGTTTTTCGAGAAGCAGCAGGGCATCGGATACTACCTGGGCAAAATCATTCCGTACCGCGGAAGCTGGGTGGAATTCGAGTACGACAACAAGAACATCCTGTACGTCCGCATCGACCGCAAACGCAAGTTCTACGGCTCGGTATTTCTGCGGGCGCTGGGCTACAAGACCGACGAGCAGATTCTACGAGCGTTTTACCGCGTGAGCAAGATCAGCGTCAAGGAAAAGAAGCTCCTGTGGAACGTCGATGAGGGTCTCACCGGGCTGAAGCTTTCCTACGCCATCACCACCAAGACCGGCGAAACCGTGGTCGCGCAGGGCAAGAAAATCACCTCCTCGCTGTACAAGGAAATTCAAAAGGCCAAGATTCCGCAGGTGGAAGTGGCGCCCAACGATCTGGAAGGCGCTTACGTGGTGGCCGATGTGGTGGATATGTCCACCGGCGAAGTGCTGATCGACGCCAACAGCGAGCTGACCACCGTCACGATTTCCAAGCTCATCGAATCGGGCATTGAGGAGTTCGAAATCTTCTTCCCCGAGCGCGACGACGTGGGCACGGTCATTTCCGCGACCATCCGCAAGGACGCCGTCAAAACGCAGCATGAAGCGCTCATCGAAATCTACCGCAAGCTGCGCCCCGGCGATCCGCCCACCCTCGATACGGCTACCCAGCTCTTCCAGGGCATGTTCTTCGACGCGCGCAAGTACGATTTCTCGCGCGTCGGCCGCATGAAGTTCAACATCAAGCTGTTCGACAAGGCGGACGCCACTTCGCTCGACAAGCGGACCCTCGATTCGGAGGACTTCCGCGCCACCATCAAGTACCTGCTGAAGCTGCGCAAAGGCATCGGCGCGGTGGACGATATCGATCACCTGGGCAACCGCCGCGTGCGCGCCGTGGGCGAACTGCTGGAAAATCAGTTCCGCATCGGCCTGGTGCGCATGGAGCGCGCGATTAAAGAAAAGATGTCGGTGTACCAGGAAATGTCGACGGCCATGCCGCACGACCTGGTCAACGCCAAGCCGGTGATGGCGGCCATCCGGGAATTCTTCGGATCGAGCCAGCTTTCGCAGTTCATGGATCAAACCAACCCGCTGTCGGAGATCACTCACAAGCGGCGCCTGTCGGCCCTCGGGCCAGGCGGTTTGAGCCGCGAGCGCGCGGGTTTCGAAGTCCGCGACGTGCATCCCACGCACTACGGCCGCATCTGCCCCATCGAGACGCCGGAAGGTCCCAACATCGGGCTGATTTCGTCGCTTTCCTGCTTCGCGCGGATCAACGAGTACGGCTTCATCGAAAGTCCTTACCGCAAGGTGGTGAAGGGCGTGGTGATCGATGAAGTCAAGATTCTGAACCCCGGCGACACCAATTACAAAGTCGGCGACACCGTACCGCGCGCCGAAGCCGATGAGGTCAACCGCAAGCTCGGTCCCAAGAAGCAGCCGGCCGAATTCGAGGCCCACTGCGAGTACCTCTCGGCGTGGGAGGAAGACAAGTGGACGGTGGCGCAGGCCAACGTGGAGCTGGACGAGAAGGGCCGCATCGTGCCCGATCTTTCCAACGCCCGCCAGGCCGGCAACTTCGTGCTGAAGGCCCGCGACGAGATCGAATACATCGATGTCAGCCCCAAGCAGCTCGTCTCGGTGGCCGCCAGCCTGATTCCGTTCCTGGAAAATGACGACGCCAACCGCGCGCTGATGGGATCGAACATGCAGCGCCAGGCCGTGCCGCTGCTGCGCGCCGACGCCCCTTACGTGGGCACCGGCATGGAGCGCGTGACGGCCCGCGATTCGGGCGCGGTGGTGCTGTGCAAGCGCCCCGGAGTGGTGGATTCGGTGGATTCCGAGCGCATCATTGTGCGCGTGGAAGGCGCCAGCCATGAAGGCCAGCTTTCCCGCGAGGTGGGCGCGGACATCTATCAGCTCACCAAGTTCAAGCGCTCCAACCAGAACACCTGCATCAACCAGAAGCCCATCGTGAAGGTGGGGCAGCGGGTGACCAAGCAGCAGGTGCTGGCCGACGGCCCGTGCACCGACGAGGGCGAGCTGGCGCTCGGACGCAACGTGCTGGTGGCCTTCATGCCCTGGCGCGGCTACAACTTCGAAGACGCCATCCTGGTCAGCGAAAAACTGGTCAAGGAAGATTACTACACCTCGATCCACATCGAGGAGTTTGAAATCGAGGCGCGCGACACCAAACTGGGTCCGGAGGAAATCACGCGGGATATTCCGAATATCGCCGATTCCTTCCTCCGCAACCTGGACGAGAGCGGCATCATCCGCATCGGCGCCACGGTGAAGCCGGGCGACATCCTGGTGGGCAAAGTGACGCCCAAAGGCGAAACCCAGCTCACCCCGGAAGAGAAACTGCTGCGCGCGATCTTCGGCGAAAAGGCCGGCGACGTGAAAGATGCGTCGCTCTACTGCCCGCCGGGCATCGAGGGCACCATCGTCGATTGCAAGATTTTCTCCCGCAAGGGGCAGGAGAAGGACGAACGGTCGAAGGCCATCGAAGAGTCTCAGATCGCGCGCCTGAAGCGCAACCTGCAGGACGAAATCCGTATTCTCACCGATGAGCGCGCCAAGCGCCTCGGGACTCTGCTGGAAGGCAAGAAGCTGCTGGCCGACCTGCACGACGAAAAGACCAACAAGCGCCTGCTGTCGAAGGACACCGAGCTGACGCGGGAAATCATCGAGAAGATGAAATCGCGCGACCTCAAGCGCATGCGCCTGGCGAGCAAAGACCCGCGGCTGAACGAGCAGATCGACGAAATCGAAGAGATGACCTCGCGGCAGATCGCGGTGCTCGAAAAAATCACCGACGAAAAGGTGGCCAAGCTCCAGAAGGGCGACGAACTGCCCCCGGGCGTGATCAAGCTGGTGAAAGTCTACATCGCCATGAAGCGCAAGCTTTCGGTGGGCGATAAGATGGCCGGCCGCCACGGAAACAAGGGCGTGATCGCACGCATCCTGCCGGACGAAGACATGCCGTACCTGCCGGATGGAACTCCGGTGGAAATCGTGCTGAATCCGCTGGGCGTGCCTTCGCGCATGAACGTCGGACAGATCCTCGAAACCCACCTGGGCTGGGCAGCCAAGGCGCTGGGCGTGCATTTCGCGACCCCCGTGTTCGACGGGGCCACCGAGCGCGAAATCAAGAAGGCGCTCACCGAGGCCAAGCTGCCGACCTCCGGCAAGACCCAGTTGTACGACGGTATGACCGGCACGATGTTCGAGCAGCCCGTGACCGTCGGCTACATTTACATGCTGAAGCTGTCGCACCTGGTGGACGACAAGATTCACGCGCGTTCCATCGGGCCGTACTCGCTGATTACGCAGCAGCCCCTGGGCGGCAAGGCGCAGTTCGGCGGGCAGCGTTTCGGCGAAATGGAAGTCTGGGCCCTCGAAGCTTACGGCGCAGCTTACATTCTGCAGGAGCTCCTGACGGCCAAATCCGACGACGTGTATGGCCGCGCGAAGATTTACGAAGCCATTGTGAAAGGCGAGGCGGCGATTGAGCCGGGCGTTCCGGAATCGTTCAACGTGCTGATTCGCGAGTTGCAATCGCTGTGCCTCGATGTGGAGTTGATGAAGAAGCCGCGGGAAGTGCCGGATACGGCACTGGCGGCTGATTAAGAGATGAAGTCGACGCAGAGACGCGGAGACGCGAAGGAAGAGGCGGAGCCGGTTTAGGGCTTACTCCGCTTTTTCCTCCGTGTCTCCGCGCCTCCGCGTCAGGTTTTTAAAACCTGGAGGCTAATTTGAGATCCTCACCATACGATCGGGCGAATTTGATTGCGGATTTCGATTCCATCCGCATTTCTCTGGCGTCTCCGGAAAAAATCCGGAGCTGGTCCCACGGCGAAGTCACCAAGCCCGAGACCATCAATTACCGCACGTTTAAGCCGGAGCGCGACGGGCTGTTTTGCGCCCGCATCTTCGGCCCTACGCAGGACTGGGAGTGCCTGTGCGGCAAATATAAGCGCATGAAGCACCGCGGCGTGATCTGCGACAAGTGCGGCGTGGAAGTGACTCTGGCGCGCGTGCGCCGTGAGCGGCTGGGCCATATCGAATTGGCCAGTCCCTGCTCCCACGTGTGGTTTTTCAAGGGCCTGCCGAGCCGCATCGGCCACCTGCTGGACATCACCCTGCGCGAACTGGAGCGGGTGCTGTACTTCGAAGCCTACGTGGTGGTGGAACCGGGCGACGTGGCCGACCTGACTCGCGGCGAAGTCATCACCGACGAGAAAAAGCGCGCCCTCGACACTGAGTTTCCCGGCCGCTTCATCGCCATGATGGGCGCCGAAGGGATCAAGGAACTGCTCAAGAAAGTGGATGTCGAGCAGCTCTCCGAAGAGATCCGCGAGAAGATGAAGACCGAGTCTTCGCAGCAGAAGAAGCTGAAGTTTGCCAAGCGTCTGCGCGTGGTCGAGAGCTTCCGCAAATCGGGCAACAAGCCCGAGTGGATGATCCTGGACGTCATCCCGGTGATTCCGCCCGAGCTGCGCCCGCTGGTGCCGCTCGATGGCGGCCGCTTCGCCACCTCCGACCTGAACGACCTGTACCGCCGCGTCATCAACCGCAACAACCGGCTGAAGAAGCTCATCGAGCTGCACGCGCCGGACGTGATCGTGCGCAACGAAAAGCGCATGCTGCAGGAGGCCGTGGACGCCCTGTTCGATAACGGCCGCCGCGGCCGTGTGCTGCGCGGCGCCAACAACCGCCCGCTGAAATCGCTCTCCGATACGCTCAAGGGCAAGCAGGGCCGCTTCCGCCAGAACCTGCTCGGCAAGCGCGTGGATTATTCCGGCCGCTCGGTCATCGTGGTCGGTCCCGATCTACGCCTGAACCAGTGCGGTTTGCCCAAGAAGATGGCGCTGGAGCTCTTCAAGCCGTTCATCTACCACCGCCTGGAGCAGCGCGGCCACTGCACCACCATCAAGCAGGCTAAGGAACTGGTGGAACAGCAGGACCCCGTGGTTTGGGACATCCTCGAAGAGGTCATCAAGGACCACCCCATTCTGCTCAACCGCGCTCCCACGCTGCACCGCCTGGGCATTCAGGCCTTCGAGCCGGTGCTGGTGGAAGGCAAGGCCATCAAGCTGCACCCGCTCACCTGCACCGCCTTCAACGCCGATTTCGACGGCGACCAGATGGCCGTACACATTCCGCTCTCGCCCGAAGCGCAGATTGAAGCCTCCACGCTGATGCTTTCGGCGCACAACATTCTCTCCCCGGCGCACGGCGGCCCCATCGCCATCCCCACCCAGGACATGGTGCTGGGCTGCTATTACCTGACCAAGGCGCGCCCCGGCGCCAAGGGCGAAGGCCGCACCTTCGCCTCTACCGACGACGTCTTGATCGCGCTCGAAATGGGCGAAGTGGAAACCCTGACGCCCATCAAGCTGCGCTACACCGGACGAGTGATCGACCTGGTGCATGCCTTCGACAGCCAGAACATTCTCCACACCGAGCCGATCGAGTTCATTAAGCAGTACATGGAAACCACCGTCGGCCGCGTGATTTTAAACGACAGCCTGCCGCAGGACATGCCGTATATCAATGGCCTGCTGAAGAAAAAGGGCCTGGCACAACTTGTGCAGTACTGCTACCTGAAGTTCGGACTGCAGGTCACCGTGCAGATGCTGGATGAAGTAAAGGCCCTGGGCTTCCTCTACGCCACCCGCGCCGGCATTTCGATCGGCATCGACGACATGGTGGTGCCGGCCGAGAAGGCCGGCCTCGTCCGTGAGGCCGAACGCGAAGTGGTCAACGTGGAAAGCCAGTATCAGGATGGCGCCATCACCCACGGCGAGCGCTACAACAAGATCATCGAAATCTGGTCCAAGGTGACCGAGCGCGTTTCCGACGAAATGATGGCCGCCATGGAAGAGGACGACCGCACCGGCCGCTACCTCAATCCCATTTACATCATGGCCGACTCGGGCGCCCGCGGTTCCAAACAGCAGATCCGCCAGCTTTCCGGTATGCGCGGCCTGATGGCCAAGCCCTCGGGCGAGATCATCGAGACCCCCATCACCGCCAACTTCCGCGAAGGCCTCAACGTGCTGCAGTACTTCATCTCCACCCACGGCGCCCGCAAGGGTCTGGCCGATACGGCGCTGAAGACCGCCGATTCCGGCTACCTGACGCGCCGCCTGGTGGACGTGGCGCAGGACGTGATCGTGACCGAAAACGATTGCGGCACCACCGAGGGCATTTACGTGGAGCCGATCATCGAATCCGGCGAAATCATCGAGCCCCTGCGCGATCGTATTGTGGGCCGCGTGGCCCTCGAAGACCAGAAGGATTACGAAGGCAACGTGATTGTGGCCGTCAATCAGGAAATTACCGAAGACCTGGCGGCGCACATTCAATCGGCCGGCATCGAGCGCGTCAAAATCCGCTCGGTGCTCACCTGCGAATCCAAGCGCGGCGTGTGCGTGGCGTGCTACGGCCGTAACCTGGCCACCGGACGGCTGGTGGAGCGCGGCGAAGCGGTCGGCGTGATCGCGGCGCAGTCCATCGGCGAACCCGGCACCCAGTTGACTATGCGTACGTTCCACATCGGCGGAACGGCCACCCGCGTCAGCGAGCAATCCACGCAGGACGCCAAGAGCGACGGCTTCGCCCGCTACATCGGTATCCAGACCGTGCGCAGCAAGGCCGGCGAGTTGATCGCCATGAACCGCGCCGGCATCATGGCGGTGGTGGACGATAAGGGCCGCGAAAAAGAACGCTACCCGGTGGTTTACGGCGCGCGCATCCTGGTGGAAAGCGGAGCGCCCGTGAAGAGCAACCAGATCCTGCTCGAATGGGATCCGTACACTTTCTCCATCCTCACCGAAGTTTCGGGCGTGGTGCACTTCAAAGACCTGATCGACGGCCTCACCTTGCAGGAACAGGTGGATGAAGTGACCGGCATGTCGCAGCTTGTGGTGACCGACTCGCCCGACGAGAAGCGCCAGCCGCAAGTGGTGGTCCGGCCGGAAGGCGCCGGACAATCGCGCTCGGAAGCCAAGAAGTACCTCATGCCGACGCATGCCCACCTGATGGTGCGCGACGGCGAAGATGCCCACGCGGGCGACGTGATCGCCAAGATCCCCCGCGAAACGACCAAAACCAAGGACATCACCGGCGGTCTGCCGCGCGTGGTGGAGCTGTTCGAAGCGCGCAAGCCGCGCGAGACGGCCATCATTGCCGAGATCAACGGCCAGGTCAAATACGGCGAGGTCAGCAAGGGACAGCGCAAGATCTTCGTCATCGGCGACGATGGCGAACAGCGCGAGTATTCCCTGCCCCGCGGCGTGCACATCAACGTTCAGGAAGGCGAGCGGGTGAAGGCGGGCGAGCCCCTCATGGATGGCCCGCGCAATCCCCACGACATCCTGGACGTCCTCGGCGAGAAGGAACTGCAGAAGTACCTGGTCAACGAAATCCAGGAAGTCTACCGTCTGCAGGGCGTCAACATCAACGACAAGCACCTGGAAGTGATCTCCCGTCAGATGATGCGCTGGGTCAAGGTGGAGGATATCGGCGACACCGAATTCCTGCCTGAAGAGGTGGTGGACAAGTTCAAGTTCCGCTCCGAAAACCAGCGCGTGCTCGATGCGGGCGGGCGCCCGGCGCAGGGCAAAGCCGTCCTGCTCGGCATCACCAAGGCCTCGCTTTCGACCGATTCGTTCATCTCCGCGGCCAGCTTCCAGGAGACCACCCGCGTCCTCACCGAAGCCGCCATCAACGGCAAGGTGGACTATCTCCGCGGCCTCAAGGAGAACGTCATCATGGGCCGCCTGGTCCCTGCCGGCACCGGCATGGAGTATTACCGCCAGGTGAAGATCGCCGGTGAAGACGTGGTCGAAGAGCCGGTGGTCGAACCCGCGCTCGACGCCATCCCCGGCTACGACGAAGAGACCCGCTTGCAGTACGCCGGCGGCCTGCCGGAAGAAACGTCCGGCGAGGAATCGCTGGCAGAGTAGTCTGTTACCATGGAGGCCGGCGTCCGCCAATCCGCGGGCGCCGGCTTTTTCGTTTATGGCGGCCACGAATCTGATCAGCGTGCACGAATACCTGTCGACGGCCTATCGTCCCGATTGCGATTACGTGGATGGCGCCGTAGTGGAGCGGAATGTGGGAGAAAAGGATCATGGAAAGCTGCAGCGCTCTCTGCTCATCTACTTCCATGAGCGGCGAACGAGGTGGGGAATCAACGTCTTTCCGGAGCAACGGGTTCAAGTGTCCGCCGCGCGTTTCCGCATCCCGGATATATGCGTGGTGCTCGGGCCGGAGCCTGAGGAACAGATCTTTACCAAGCCCCCATTCATCGGCATCGAGATCCTCTCCCCCGAAGACCGCCTCTCCGCGATGCAGGAGAGAGTTCGCGATTTTCTGGGAATGGGCGTGCCCTACGTGTGGATCATCGATCCCCAAAGCCGGGAAGCGTTTCGATGCACCCTCGAAGGTCTATGGAAGGTCACCGAACTCCGCACCGAGAACCCCGAAATCGTCGTCCCGACCGAAGCGCTCTTCGAGGAGTAGCGCGTCTCGGCCCGCTCTCTCCGCCGTGAAACTCGTTACACTGCGGCTATCATGAACCGCCGCGCGTTTCTTGAATCCGCCGCGTGCCTGGCTTCCGCGGCCTGCCTCTCGGGCGCCGAAGGCCCGCTCCGCACCCATGCCGCCGCGCATGGCCTGCTCTATGGCGCCGCCACCGCTTACGGTCCCCTTCAGAACGACCCGGATTACAGCGCCCACCTCGCCGCCGAGTGCAACTTGCTGGTCCCCGAAAACGTGCTCAAATGGACCACCGTTCACCCCGCGCCGGAGCGCTTCGATTTCGTCCCCGGCGATTTCCTGGCGCACTTCGCTGCTGCCCACGATATGCGGATGCGCGGTCACACCCTGGTCTGGCATGAGCAGCTTCCGCGCTGGTTCGCCTCCACCGTCACCAAACAAAATGCCCGCGCCCGCCTGGAAGAACATATTCGCACCGTGATGGGCCACTACCGCGGCCGCATGCATTCCTGGGACGTGGTCAATGAAGCCATCCGTCCGCAGGACGGCCGCGCGGATGGCTTGCGCCAGACGCCCTGGCTGGATTTGCTGGGGCCGGAATACCTGGAGATCGCCTACGCCACGGCCGCCGAAGCCGACCCGCAGGCGCTGGCGGGCTACAACGATTACGGCCTGGATTACCACACGCCGGAAGACGAGGCAAAGCGCAATGCCGTCCTGGGCCTGCTGCGCCGCCTGAAGAAGCAAAACGTGCCGGTGCAGGCGTTCGGCATGCAAGCCCATCTCTCGGCCGGGCGGCAGCCCACTTTCCAGCCCGAGACGCTGCGCCGTTTTCTGGGCGAAGTCGCCGGCTTGGGCTTGAAAATTCTGATCACCGAACTGGACGTCTCCGACGCCGGGCTGCCCGACGACGCCGAATCGCGCGACCGCGCGGTCGCCGCCGTGTACGAGAATTACCTGACGGCCGCGCTGGCCGAACCCGCCGTCGTCGCCGTGCTTACCTGGGGCCTGACCGACAAGTACACCTGGCTGGCCAGCCGCAACCGCCGCCCCGATGGCAGCCCCGTGCGGGTCCTCCCGCTCGATCACGAGTTCCATCGCAAGCCCGCCTGGTACGCCATCGCCAAAGCGCTGGATACACGCAGATAACCCTTACGGCCGGAAGGGGCACGGGTGCCGCCTTGGCCGGCAGAGCGGCCAGCCGATGATTCCTCAGGTCCAACCCGCGCAGGGCGACAATCGGCCGATGAGGCTCTCCGTGCCGCAAACCGCTTCCGGAATCACCGGTAAGCCCCGTCAGAAGGCTGTGGCCGATCCGGCATGGGGGCCATCTTCAACGAATCAGGGGCTCTTCCTAAGCCCCTACTCGCAGCCTGCGCCCGACCGCAAGCAGCAGAACTCCGCCAGCGCCGAAAACCATCGCCGTCGCCAGCGCCTCTCCGGCCGTATTGAACTGGTGCACGGCCGGCTCGTTCCATAAAGCGATTTCGCCAGGCTTCGAAGGGTTCACTTTCACGGTCACCACCGCGCCGGGCCGGTGCCGTGCCACCCAATCCTCGATGCGCCAGCGCGTCTCCTGAGACCTGCCGCTGGTGCTGTGCACTTGCGTCTCGTAATCCTGCGAGCCGAAGTCGTAATCCAGGCGGCAGCGCAGCGAAAACAAAGTGTCGCGGCCGTTTCTGATAAACGGGTGATAAACGTCGAGCCAACATCTCTTGACCGTCGCCGAGGTGCCCACCCAGCGCGATTCGATCGTGTGCATCCGGTAGGCCCGCCAACCCGCGGCCAGCAGCATCACCCCGGCGCAGAACAGCAGAAAGGCGCCCACCAGAGCCATCCCCGCTCCAGCCTGGCGGCGAGGTTTACCCGCGATTTGCATTGGCTCCATCCGCGCGCTCACCGCTATTGTCGCCCGAAATGCAGCGTTCGGATGCGCCGTGAGCCGCCCCAACCGCACCGGGCTAGCGAATCTCGATCGGAGCATTGGAAGCCGACAGGCGGTTGTGTACGGCTTCCCGGATCACCTCGCGGACCCGATACGACCCCTTGGCAACCACAAACGAAGTCGCCGCGTGGATGCCCTTCTCCTCCAGCCGGGCGCGCGTGGCGTCCGTGAGAATCATATCCATCACGGCTTGCCTGCCCTCCATGTACTTGCCGCCCGCA
>DATJRE010000191.1:0-2822 GCA_035505095.1 Bryobacteraceae bacterium
GCGGGAACGCGGCCTCTCGCCCGAAGCTGCCCGCCACGCTGCCCGGCGGGCCTTCGGCAACGTGACTTGGGTGCAGGAGGAGGTACGTCTGATGCGGGGCTGGACCCGTTGGGAGATTCTTATGCAGGAACTTCGCTATGCCTTGCGGACGCTGCGGAAAAGCCCGGGCTTCGCCGCAACCGCCCTTCTCACGCTGGCGCTGGGCATCGGCGCGAGCACGGCGGTCTTCACGGTGGTCGATTCGGTCCTCCTGAAGCCGCTCGCCTACCACGATAGCGGCCGCCTGGTGGCCGCCTGGGAGAGCGTCCGGTTCCTCGGCGACAACCAGCTAGGCCCCAATCCGCGCCACGTGGATGTCTGGCAGAAACGCGCCACCGCCTTCAGCGGCCTGACCTTCCTGCGCCAGGTGGCCATGGGTCTCACGCTCAGTGGCGAGCATCCCCGCCTCACCCCCGCCGTCGTCTCCATCCCCAACCTGTTCGACGTCCTGGAGGTGCAGCCGCTCCTGGGCCGAACCTTTATCGCCGAGGATGGCGTCCGCGGGCACGATCACGTCGCCGTTTTGACCTACTCGCTGTGGCAGGATCTGTTCCACGGCGGCCCCGGCGTGATCGGCAAAACCATCCGCCTCAACGATGTCTCCCGCGAAGTAGTCGGGGTCTTGCCCGCGAACTTCCACTTTCCCAGCGGCACCGTGCTGCGCTCCTTCCGCCGCTCCCCCCAGACCACCACCAACGCTTCCGAACCGGCCATCTTCATCCCGGTGGCGCTCGATCTGACGCAGTTCGCCTGGAACGGAAATTACGCCAACTGGGTCACCCTGGGGCGCCTCAATCCCGGCTTCACCATGGCCCAGGCCGCGGCGCAACTGAACGCCATCCAGGCACAGATCCTGCAAGACCCTGCGTGGCCCGCCGACCGCCGCCCCGGCACGCTGGGCGCGTCGGTTCAGCCGATGCAGGAAGCCGTGGTGGGCGATTCCCAAACCGGTTTGTGGCTCCTGATGGCCGCCGTGATGGGGCTGATGCTGATTGCCTGCCTGAACCTGGCTAACGCGCAACTCGGGCGCGCGCTGGCCCGCAGCCGCGAAGCCGCCGTGCGCACTGCCCTGGGCGCGGCCCGCTGGCGGCTGGTCTGGAGCGCGCTGGCCGAAAGCCTGCTCCTGGCCCTAATCGGCGGCGCGGCCGGCATCCTGCTGGCTTCCGCCGGTCTCGGTCTCTTCCGCCGCTACACCCCCGTGGGCCTGCCCCGCCTCTCCGAAATCCATCTCAATCTCAGCGTGCTGCTCTTCTCGCTCGCCCTCACCTTCTGCGCCAGCATTCTCTCCGGCTTGCTGCCCGCGCTCCGCCTGCTGTCGATCGACCCGCAGGCCGGGCTCCAGCAGTCGAGCAGCCGCACCCTCGGCAGCCGCCAAAGCAACCTCGTGCGCCGCTGGTTGATCGGCCTCCAGGTTTGCGGCTGCACCGCCCTGCTGCTGGTCACCGGCCTCTTCTCCAAGAGCCTGCTCCATCTGCTTCGCGAGGATAAAGGGTTCGACAGCGGCCATGTGGCCATTGCCGAGGTCCGGCTCACGCCGCAGAGTTACGACAAGGACCAGAAGCGGGTCACCTTCGACGATGCGGTCCTCGCCAATCTGCGCGCCCTTCCCGGCGTCCAAACCGCCGGGCTGGTAAGCGCCATGCCGCTCGATGGCGAGTCCTGGATCGAGCCGGTCGAGCGCCTGGACAAGCCTAACCTGGAAAGCCCGCTGATTAACCTGCGTTGGGTGAGTCCGGGGTATTTCGAAACCACGCGGCAACGGCTGGAGGCCGGCCGCTTTATGGAAGAGCGCGACCGCAACCTGTCCAACGTGGTGCTGTCTCAAGGCGAGGCCCAGGCCCTCTGGGGCGCCCAGGACCCCATCGGCGGCCAGGTCAAAATCGAGGGCCGCACCTTTACCGTGATCGGCGTGGTGGCCGATTCGCGCAGCACTTCGCTCAAAACGCCGCCCGCCCGCATGGCCTATGTGCATTTCAAGGACCGCCCGCCCTTCCCCACGTTCTTTCTGGCGCGCGGGGCAAATGCTGGCGCCCTCGCCGCGAGCATGCGGCAGGCCATCTGGAAATACGACCCGGAGGTCACCATCGCGCGCGTCAAAACGCTGGACGCGCAATTGACCGACTCGCTTTCCACCGAGCGCTTTCAGACCCTGGTGCTGCTGTCCTTCGGAGCGGCCGCCCTGCTGCTCGCCATGCTGGGAATCTACGGCGTGCTCAGCTACTCCGTGGTCACGCGCCAGCGGGAAATCGGCGTGCGCATGGCGCTGGGCGCCACCCGAGGCCAAGTCTATGCGCTGACCTTCGCGGAGGCCGGGGCGCCGGTGTGCGCCGGCGTGATCGCCGGTTTGGTGGCCAGCCTGTTGGCCGAAGGCGCCATTCGCAAGCTGCTCTATGGGACGCAGGCGGTGGATGCGCCGGTCATCCTGCTGGTCACCGGCCTGTTCCTGCTCTCGGCCGCCGCTGCTGCTTTCCTGCCCGCGCGCCGCGCCGCTTCGGTCGATCCGATGGAAGCCCTGCGATCGGAATAAGGAGGTCTCATGCGCTGGCTGCGACGAAAACAACGCGAACACGATCTGGAGCGCGAGATCCGCGCCGATCTGGAATTGGAAGCCGCCGAGCAGCGAGCCGCCGGCCTTTCGCCAGAAGAAGCGCGCCACGCCGCCCTCCGCGCCTTCGGCAACCCGGCCCTGGTCCAGGAGGACGTCCGCGAGACCTGGGGATGGAGTTTCGCCCGCCAGCTTGCGCAGGATCTGCATTACGCCCTGCGCACCATCCGCGGCAACC
>DATJRE010000192.1:0-11267 GCA_035505095.1 Bryobacteraceae bacterium
GCTGGGCTTTGAGGCCCTGGCCACCACCAGCGCGGGTTACGCCCTCTCCAGCGGGCGGCCGGATCACGCCGTGGCGCGCGATGAGATGCTGGCGCACGCGGCCGCCATCGTGTCGTCCACCAGTCTGCCCGTGAGCGCCGATTTGGAGAACGGCTACGGCGACGCCCCCGAGGCGGTCGCGGAGACCGTCCGTCTGGCGGCCGCGGCGGGCCTGGCCGGCTGCTCCATCGAAGACGCCGCCGGCGAACGCGTCTACGAACGCGAACACGCCGCCGAGCGGATTCGCGCGGCCGCCGAGGCTGCCCGCGCTCTTCCTTTCGCATTCACCCTGACCGCGCGCGCCGAAAACTATATCACCGGCCGTCCCGATCTCGCGGACACCATCCTGCGCCTGCAGGCCTACCAGGAAGCCGGCGCCGCCGTGCTCTACGCGCCCGGCCTGACCACCAGGGAGGACATCGCCGCGGTAGTCCGCTCGGTGGACCGTCCGGTGAACGTGCTGATGGGCCTCCACGGCGTCTCGCTGAGCCTGGCGGAACTCTCCGCCCTGGGAGTCCGCCGCGTGAGCGTCGGCAGCGCGCTCGCGCGCACCGCTCTGGGCGCCTTTCTGCGTGCCGCCCGCGAGCTGCGCGACCACGGCACCTTCACCTTCACCGAGGACGCCGCCAGCCTCCGCGACCTCAATGCCCTGTTCGCCGGTGGGGAACGCCCGAGATAGTGCAGGAAGTCTTGATGCGGCGCGCCCGTATAGGGCAGCTCTGCCACGGGCTGCTGCTGGATGGCCATCACTATCGAAAGCGCTATGGAAGAGTGCGGTTTAATCCGCTATTATGAACCTTCGACGCTTAGGAGAAACCCCACCCCGATGGCTGGATCAACGTTTCAGACAAACCCTTTCGACTTGAGCAAACTCCTTCAAGATTGCCAGGAAGGTGTCCTTCAATTGCCCGAATTCCAACGCAGTTGGATCTGGGACGAGGATCGCATCAAGAGCCTGATTTCCTCGGTGTCCCAAGCTTTTCCGGTCGGTGCCTTGATGACGCTGGAAACCGGAGGCCTAGTGAACTTTCAGCCTCGCCCTATTGAGGGCGCGCCTGACAGGGCAAAACACACTACGCCGCATTTACTGCTCCTCGACGGGCAGCAACGGATGACATCTCTCTATCAGGTAACTTTACGCCGGAAGGTCGTCGAGACTGTCACGCCGAAAAACAAGAAGGTGAAGCGTTGGTTCTACATCGACATTCGGAAAGCACTTGATCCGGCCGCTGACCGCGAGGAGGCCATCATCGGCGTGCCTGAAGACCGTATCAGCCGCACCGATTTCGGGCGAGAAATCGTCCTGGACCTCTCATCTCCCGAGCGTGAGTATGCATCGCTCATGTATCCGGTTTCGCTTGTCTTCGATCGCGAGGATTGGCAAGACGATTTCAACGAATATTGGCGTGGCGATGAGCACGAAGGCGTTCGGAAGGAATTCAGGATGTTCAGGAAGGAAGTCCTCGATAATTTCAAAATGTACTGCGTGCCGGTCATTACGCTCGACCGCTCCACCTCCAAAGAAGCCGTGTGCGTCGTATTCGAAAAGGTGAACACTGGAGGCAAGCCGTTGGACGCTTTCGAGCTCGTGACCGCGATGTACGCCGCAGAAGGCCATTTGTTACGGAAAGACTGGTATGGGGATGACGGAATCCCGGGAAGGCACCGCCGATTTGCAGAAGCCTTCCGTCTGGCGGGACAGGACCGTGGAATAATCGCCAGCGTCTCGAACACTGATTTCCTTCAGGCTATATCGCTCTTTTACACACGCGAGAGGAGGCGGGCGGCAGAGAAAGCCGGCAAGCAAGGCAAGGAACTGCCCGCTGTCACGGGCAATCGCCAAGCCCTCCTGAATTTGCCGTTAGCCGAATACAAGCGATACGAAACGCAGGTGGAGCAAGGCTTCGTAAAGGCCGCGAAATTTCTTCATCTGCTCCGGATCTATCGAATTTTCGATCTGCCCTACCAGTCCCAAGTCGTGCCGCTCGCGGCGATTCTCGCGGATATCGGCGATGCCTGGGAACATCAGGCGAACCGCGCGAAGCTCGCCCGGTGGTACTGGAACGGTGTTTTCGGCGAACTGTATGGCTCCGCTGTGGAAACGCGCATCGCCCGCGACTTTATGGAGGTTCCCGAGTGGATGAGAGGTGGCCCGGAGCCGTCAACGGTCAGTGAGACGATTTTCCGTGCCGACCGGCTGAAGACGATGCGTATGCGCCTTTCGGCTGCTTACAAGGGCATCAACGCGCTCCTGATGAAGGAGGGCGCGCGCGATTTTCGCTCCGGCCAGGAATTCGACCATGCCGTTTTCTTCGGCGAGAGCGTCGATATCCACCACATCTTTCCGCAAGATTGGTGCAAGAAGCATGGGATCAAACCAAGCGTCTTTGATTCAATCATTAACAAGACGCCCCTCTCCTTCAAGACCAACCGCATTATCGGCGGCGTAGCCCCTTCCGAGTATCTGATGAAGCTGGAGACCGGCGACAAGTCGACGCCACAGATCGAGCGGAGCAGGCTTGACGAATATGTTAGATCTCACCTGATCGACCCTAATCTCCTTCGTAGCGATGCCTTCGAGACCTTCATGGCCGACAGGCAAGAGCAACTCTTAGCCCTAATCGAGCACGCAACCGGCAAAGCCCCGTACATTGGCCCCGTCGAAGAAGAAGGCGTTAATGCGGAGGCGGACGAGGACACGATGGAGGCCGAAATGACCGTTTCGGCGGGAGCGTAGCCGTTTCGTAGCATGCTATCGATTTTGAGGCCACGCCTAGAACCTACGGGACCACCTAAGCTTGGCGGACGAACCGTTTTGATCGCCGCCTATATGGAACCCGCGCCGCCTGCGTTGATTTCCCGTTCCACGGCCGCCAATGTTTGCATGATCGTCTCGAAGGCCGGCGGACGGCCGAAAATCATCACGGCCATGTTGCGGTAGTCCCTCTGCAGCGCGGCCATACGGATTTCGGGCGGCAGCAGGTGGAAGCTTCCCGGACGTGCCCTATCGTACCGCGCCCAGGCGGAGGGGTAGAACGTTTCCTTGTGCCGCACCACGCGCTCCAGCAGCTCCCAATCCGCCAGCGCCTCGGCGCGCACCCCGCCCTGCCCCAGCATGGCCACATCATAGTAGTGGCGCGAATAGCGATCCGGCAGCGGTCTTTCCGGCGGGCGGTGAAATTCCGCGTGCAGGATGGTGGCCTTTTCCCAAAAGGTCCGCTTCGCCAGCAGCGCGATCACGCCGACCTCTCCCTCCTCCATCAGGCCGGGAAACTCCTCCGCCACGAACGACCGGATCGTAAAGCGGCCGCGCGGAATGAACTCGGCATGCGTGCCCAACTCCAGCACCACCTGCGGAACGACGTAGGCCAGGCTTCCGCGGGCCGCCGGCGGATACGCAAACCGGACCACGTTGGGGTCGTCGGCACTGAGCGAGACACTCCAGTCCCCGGATGCGCCGAGCGCCTGCCGGCAGCGCGTCCGGAACGTCTGCAAAAACTCGTCCCCGATGTACCGCCGGCACGACGCCATCATCTCCGCCAGGATGCGGTTGCGCCGCGATTTCGAAATCGCCGCGACCCGCGGGTCTTTCTCTCCCGTGAAGCCCAGCGCCGCATAGTCCACAGCCAGGTCGATGTCTTCCGAGAAACGGTTGATGGCGTGGAAAATCTTCGAGAGCGACGTTCCGCCCTTGAAGAGAATCCGCCCCGACAGCGTCTCGATGGAGAAAAGCTGCTGGAGTACCCAGCAAACCCAGAAATCCTTTTCGACAATGGCTTCGGGCAGGTCTTTCCGGTCGGCCGTTTCGGCGAACACTTCGGCGCGCTGGCCGGCGGACATCCGCGCAACCTGGTTCAAGCCGCTTTCTCCGCGATCCGCTTCGCCACGGCGTAAATCCAGTCCACACCGAAACGCGTGTCTCGCACCAGCTTGCGCTTTTCGGCCGGAGTCAGGGCCGCCCGCAGCCTGGCGATCTCGGCGTGGCCCACGCCCTTCCTGCCCAGATAGCGCAGCGCCTGCACCACCAGGGCGAACTTGCCCGCCAGCCCGGCCATGGCTTTCGGCCGGGCATGTCTGAAATAGATGCTGCGCCGTCCGATGGACACCTCTTGATTCGGGCCGTCGGTCAGATAGACGATTCTGGCCGGCACCTGCGTCGAGAGACCCAGCAGGTTAGCCGCCCACGCGCCGCCGGGCACAATCTTCCACCGCTGCCTTCTTGCAATGGCGCGCGCCGCCTCATCAATATCCGGGCTCAGCTTCCCGCCGAGCGCCAGGCTGACCTTCGGCACGTCGTACAGTCCCCGCCGGACACGGCGGATTTTGCCCTCGCGCGCCAGCCCCCACAGCGTCACATCGATGGTCGTCCGGCTGGCGATATCCAGAAAATCCTTCGCCGAAAAAGCCTTCCCCTTTCCAGCCCGGCCAATCCGCGCCACGATCCGATCTCGCATACTTTGCATCAATCCACCAGCCCCGCCGATTAAGAAAAATTATACTACTTTTTCTTAACGCCGCCGCGCTCCCAACCGCAGTTCACCGCCGCGCACAATGTACCTCTCGCACCCACCACGTGCCGCTTTGCCGGTTCTGTCGCATACTGGAATCCATGCCTGCCCGCGCCAATCCCTCATCTTCGAATCCGCCCTCCACTCCCGCCCGCCAGCTCGCCGGCTTCCTCGCCCGGTTCGACCCGCCGGTATCCAAGACGATGCGCGCGGCCCGCGCGGCGCTCCAGAAACAGTTTCCCGCCGCCTATCAACTGGTCTACGATAACTACAACTTTCTGGTGGTCGGCTTCTGCACCACCGAGCGTCCCTCGGATTGTTTCGTCTCCCTGGCCGCCAACGCCAAAGGCGTGGACCTGATGTTCTACTACGGCGCCACGCTGCCCGACCCGCAGGGCCTCCTCCACGGCAGTGGGAATCAAAACCGTTTCCTGCGTCTCGAAACCGAGTCCACCCTGGCGCAACCGGATGTGCAGTCGCTCATTCAGTCCGCCGTGCGCCAATCCAAATCACCGCTCGCCTCCACCGGCCGCGGCCGCCTGATCATCCGCGCGATCTCCGCCAAACAACGCCCGCGCCGCCAGCCGCGGCCATAAACACGCGGCGTCCGCGCGACCCGCCTGCCCGTCCTGTTGTACAATGGCTCCACTCTGGAGATTCCTATGCGCTCAATCCGTCCCGGTGTGTTTCTCGTTCCCGCGGCCCTGTGTCTGTTGGCGGCCGCCGCCTTGGCCCAACCCGATTACGACAACGCCCTCAAGAATTTGAAATTCCGCAGCATCGGACCGGCGGTGATGGGAGGACGCCTCGACGATTTCGCGGTGGTCGAATCCGATCCCCGCATCATCTACCTGGGCGCGGCCGCCGGCGGCCTCTTCAAGACCGTGAACGGCGGCCAGACCTGGGAGCCGCTCTTCGAAAACCAGCCCAATCCTTCGATCGGCGATATCGCCCTGGCCCCCTCCAATCCTTCGATCCTCTATGTCGGCACCGGCGAGGCCAATAACCGCCAGAGTTCCTCGTGGGGCGATGGCGTCTATAAATCGATGGATGCCGGCGCCACCTGGACGCACCTCGGCCTGGAGCAAACCCACCACATCGGCCGCATCGTGGTCAATCCCACCGACCCCAATATTGTCTACGTGGCCGCGCTCGGCGACCTATGGGGACCCAATAAGGAGCGCGGCGTCTTCATGTCGACCGATGGCGGCGCCCACTGGACCCAGCCGCTGTTCATCGACGAGGACACCGGCGTTTCCGATATCGCCATCGATCCGCAAAGCCCCAACATCCTTTACGCCGCGGCCTACCAGCATCGCCGCACGGTCTTCGGCTACAACGGCGGCGGTCCCGGCAGCGGCCTCTACCGCTCCACCGATGCCGGCCTGCACTGGACCAAACTGGTGGGCGGCAATAACTCCACCCTCGGGCGAGGCCTTCCCGCCCGCGGCGATATCGGCCGCTGCGCCGTAGAAGTCTACCGCCGCAACAGCAACATCGTTTACGCGCTCATCGAGCACGCTACCCTCGGCGGCGTCTACCGCTCCGAAGACAAAGGCGTCACCTGGGCGCGCATGAGCGATACCGATCCGCGGCCGTCTTACTTCAGCCAGATCCGCATCGACCCCAATAACGATCAGAAAATCTGGCTCGGCGGCGTCAACATGTACATGTCCGAAGACGGCGGCCGCACCTTTTCGCAGGCCCGCTTCCGCGACGTGCACAGCGACGTCCACGCCATCTGGATCGATCCCGCCAACTCCGACCACCTCCTCTCCGGCAACGATGGCGGCATCTGGGTCACCTGGGACAGCGGGCACAATTGGGAGCACATCAACAACCTCGCGCTGGGCCAGTTCTACGAAGTCAGTTACGATTTCCAGAAGCCGTATCACGTCTGCGGCGGGCTGCAGGACAATTACTCCTGGTGCGGCCCCAGTTCCACCCTGCAATCCACGGGCATCGGCAATGACGATTGGATCACCGTGCAGGGCGGCGACGGATTCTACAACCGCATCGATCCGGAAGACCCCAACATCATCTACGCCGAATCGCAGGATGGCAGCCTTTCGCGCCGTGACCTGCGCACCAGCGAGGTAAAGTCCATCCGGCCGCAGGAGCCCAACGACGAGGCGCCGCGCTACCGCTTCCAGTGGAACTCGCCGCTGATGATTTCGCCGCACAATTCCAAGACCATTTACTACGGCGGCAACCACCTGTTCAAGTCCACCGACCGCGGCGACACCTGGACGGTGCTGGGCGAAGACCTCACCACCAACGCCGACCGCGACAAGATGGTCGTGATGGGCAGGACCATGGACCGCCAGGGCGGCGTGCTGTCGCGCGATGACGGCGTGAATGCCTGGCCCTGCATCACCGCCATCGCCGAATCGCCCAAAACCGCTGGGGTGCTGTGGGTGGGCACCGACGACGGCAACGTGCAGATGTCGCGCGACGACGGCAAGACCTGGCAGAACGTGGTCTCGCACATGATGGGCGCGCCCAAAGGCGGCTACGTGAGCCGCATCGAGCCGTCTTATAAGGACGCCGGCACCGCCTACATCACCTTCGACAATCACCGCAGCGCCGACTACGGAATCTACATCTACATGACCAGGAATTACGGCGACTCGTTCACCCGCATCACCAACGGCATTCCGCCCGAAGCGGGCACCGTGCACGTGGTGCGCGAAGACCCCGTGAATCCCAACCTGCTGTTCGCGGGCACCGAGTTCGGCATGTTCGTCACCTTCGACCGCGGCGCCAACTGGCGGCGCTTGAAGAACGGCCTGCCCACCGTGCCGGTCTTCGACATCCAGATTCAACCCCGCGACCACGACCTGATCCTGGCGACCCACGGCCGCTCCATCTGGATCATGGACGACATTTCGGCGCTGGAAGAATTGAACGACCAGATGCTTACCAGCGACCTGAAGCTCTTCGGCGGGCGTCCCGGCATCGAGTGGAAGATGGCCAACTACCGCGGCTTCATGGGCACGAGCAATTTTCTGGCGTCCAATGCGCCCAACGGCCTGATCGTGGATTACTTCACGAAGGCGGCCGGTCCGGTGCACCTCACCGTGACCGACAAGTCGGGCCAAAAAATCCGCGAGCTGACCGCCCGCGCCCAAGCCGGCGAGATCAACCGGACCACCTGGGATATGCGCTACGAATCGCCCGTGCCGGCCCCGGCAGGCAACACCGCCGCGGCGGGCGGCGGCCGTGGGGGACGTGGAGGCGGACGAGGCGGGCGTGGCGGCGGTGGTGGCGCCGCGGCGGGCGAAGGCGGCGGGGCGATTCCCGGTGAGGGCGCCGAGATCACCAACGAATTCGGCACTGTCGAGGCAGGCCGCGGCGGCCGCGGCGGTGGAGGAGGTGGCGGCGGCGGACGCGGATTCGGGGCCGGACGCGGCGCCCTGGTCGATCCCGGCGAGTACACGATCACCGTGGCGGCCGCTGGAAAAACCGAGTCGCGCCCCATCGTGGTGGAGGACGATCCGCGGGTGCAGATGTCTGCCGAAGACCGTTCCAAAAAGCGCCAGGCTCTGAGCACGCTGGCCACCATGGCCCACGATGCCGACGCTTCGCGGCGCAAGGCCGTGGCCATGACCACCGCGTTGACCAATTTGACCGATAGCTGGAAGCTGCCCAATGCGGCCCCGGTGCCCGAGTCGGTGAAGAAGGCGGCCGACGACCTGCTGGCCAAGGTCAAGACCGCGGCCGCGCGCTTTGAAACCCAGGGCTTCGGCGGACGCGGCGGGGGAGGCGGCGGCGCCGGCGCCGCGCCGCCTTATACGCCGCCGCCGGTCACCCAGAAGATCACGCGCCTGATGAGCACCATCGACGCGTACTCGGCTCCGCCCACGTCGTTCCAGATGGCCGAACTCCAGGAGGCCGCCGGCCAGTTGAAGAGTGATTCCGCCGAAATCGATCGACTTTGGGACGAAGTGCCCAAGCTGAACAAGCTGATGACCGACGCCGGCGTCCAGTATTTCAAGGTGGACCTGAACAGCGTACCGGCCGCCGCCGGCCGCGGAGGCCGTGGCGGCAACTAGCGTGCCGTCCGGTACGGCTTGCTTACGCGCGCGGCTACCGAAATGAATGCCCCGAACCGCGAACCGCTTCGGGGCTGCGACCTGGGAGGGGGAGGTTGTCCGCGCCGGCCCGGCCCTCTCCGACGCGGCGCGGGCCTGCGTGCCGGCGGTCGAGTGGGCAATTGAGGCGCCAAAGCCGGCGGCAGAATCGACAGAATCGGGTGCCGGTCGGTTTGGGGCCGTCCACCCCCGTTGGGGCGAACAGGTGGCGAAGTCCAGGGCTGCGGGATCTGTGGAAATCTCGTAACGCTTCCGGTCGCAGGTGCCGTCTAATTCAGTGGACCCATGAAAATCAATCCGGCAAGTCTTTTCTTTGCCTCATTGCTTGTCTTTGCGCCCATCCTGGCTGCCCAGCAGCCCGCCGGGGTGCACAATTTCCACCAGGTTAACCAGAACGTCTACCGCGGCGCTCAACCCAGCAAAGAGGGTTTTCAAAGCCTCGCCAGCTTGGGCGTGAAAACCGTCATTGATTTGCGGGGCGGCAGCGGCCGCTCGCGCGAGGAGCAAAAGGCGGTGGAGGCGGACGGCATGCGCTACATCGCCATTCCGTTCAGCGGGTACGCGGCCCCCTCCGATGAGGAGGTGTCCAAGGTGCTGGCGCTGCTCAACGATCAATCCGCCGGTCCGGTGTTCGTGCACTGCCGGCGCGGCGCCGATCGCACGGGCACCGTCATCGCCTGCTACCGCATCTCGCACGACCATTGGGACAACGCCAAAGCCCTGAATGAGGCCGCGGCGGATGGAATGAGCCGGCTGGAGGTCGCCATGAAGCATTACGTGATGAGCTATGTGACCGCTCCTCATCCGAGTGTGGCGGCGACCGCGACGAATCTGCTGGCCGTTCCTGCGACCGTGGTCGTGCACTAGCGCGGCTATTGCCGCTCGAAGGTCTGGACGGTGTGCAGCCGGTCTCCACCCGGCGCGGTGGCGTCCGATTCGGAGACCAGCGTCTTGCCGTTGCCGGACACCGTCATTTTGCCCGAGGACGAGGGGCGGTTGGGACCTTCCAGCATCACCAGGTATTGCGAAGGGCCGCCGCGGGTAACGCGGGCGGTGCCGATCTTGCGCCCTGTGGAGTTCTTCACGTCGGCCGCCGATCCATCCAGCCGCGCGGCGAAGCGCAGCGAAACCTCCTGCTTCTGGTTTACTGCCACGGAGTACTCGAACTCCACCTGGTCGCCGGTCTGGGTGATGCGCAGGGTGAGCGGGCGCGACATGGTGTCCCGGCCGTTCACCTGCTGGCTTTTGAGCTGCCACTTTCCGGCGATCGGCTCGGCGGCCCAGGCATGCGCCAACACGCCCACGAGCAGAAGTGCGGCGGCCGATCGCGGACTCACGCGGCGGCCTCCGCGCGGAGGCTTAATGCCGCCCAAAGCCCGGCGCGGCCGGCCGACTCCATCGCCAGGGCCACGAAGCCGGTCATATTGGCGACGGCGAAGCTGACGCCGTGCAGGTTGCGTTCGGGCGGCACTCCGGGGATGGGCCGCGGATAGGGCGAGGCCAGGTAGAGACCGTCGCGACAGCGGAAGCGGTCGCGGGGGCAGGTGGCGTCGGCAGCCACGCCCACCACGCCCGCCAGGCTGCCCGGCAGCATGTGCGCTGCGCTAACGATCACGGCATTCCCGTGCACGGCTTCTTCGAGGGCCGCGCGGTGTTCCGGATTGGCCGTTCCCAGGCTCAGGTTGACTACGTCCATGCGCTCGTCGCGGCACCACGCCAGCGCCCGCAGCAGCGCGCCGATGGGCGCGGTGAGCCGGCGGTCGAAGACCTTCACCGCGAACAGCTCGGCTGCGGGGACTCTTTCGCGGATGGCGCCGGCGACGGCGGTGCCGTGGCCCAGGCGGTCCACGGGATCGTCGCCCTGGCCCTCGCCGGTGAAGTGGACGGCACCGGCGATCTCGCCGACGTGCGGGTGCCCGGCGTGAATGCCGCTATCGATTACCGCGATCCTCATGCGCCCAGGCCTCGGGGGCTGGCGAGCGATGGCTGAGATGCGGATTCTGGGCCGAGGATGTGGGCCAGTGGGTGATACGCGGGTTCAGGGGCGGAAGCGGGGGCCAAGTCCCCGGCCGCGGCGGCCAGCGGCTCATAGGCCGGTTCGGATGCGGCGCCCAGCGTCACGACCTGGTGGGCGATGCGGGCCAGGGACGCGCGGTGGGTGATGATGATGGCGGTGCGGCCAGAGAGCGCTGTGGAGAGCGTCGCGGCGATGGCGCGCTCGTTCTCCTGGTCGAGGGCCGAGGTTGGCTCGTCCAGCACCAGGACTTTGGGACCAGCGAGCAGGGCACGGGCCAGGGCGAGGCGCTGGCGCTCTCCGGCGGAGAAGGTCTGGCCGCGCTCGGCGACTACGGTTTCGTAGCCTTCGGGCAGGGCCAGAATGCGCTGGTGAATGGACGCGGCGCGGGCGGCGGCGACGATTTCCTCGGGGGTGGCACCGGGGCGGGCATAGGCGATGTTCTCGCGCACGGTGGCGTGGAACAGGTAGGGCGCCTGGTCGAGCAGCATCACATCGCGGCGCACGTCCTCCAGGCGCAGGTCGCGGAGGTTGCGGCCATCCAGGAGAATGGCGCCCTCGCCGGGGTCGTAGAAGCGCACCAGCAGATCGGCCAGGGTGGATTTGCCGGCG
>DATJRE010000193.1:0-15686 GCA_035505095.1 Bryobacteraceae bacterium
TAACTTGTACATCGCGGACAGCAACAATAACCGTATCCGCAAGGTCTCGAACGGAGTGATCACCACCGTGGCGGGGAATGGAACATTTGGCTTTAGAGGTGACAACGGACCCGCCACCAGCGCCGAACTGTCCCGGCCAACGGGCGTCGCTGTGGATTCGGCTGGCGACTTGTACATCGCCGACGCTTCCAACGAGCGCATCCGCGAGGTCTCGAACGGGTTGATTAACACCGTGGCTGGGAACGGGACGGACGGCCTCAGCGGTGACAACGGCCCGGCCACCAGTGCCGAATTCGATGTTCCTAGTGCAGTCGCCGTGAACTCCGCCGGGAGTATCTATATTGCCGACCAGCTCAATAATCGCATCCGGCTTTTGTCGCCTTCATTTTCTTCCTCCGCGATTACATCGGTGAGCACCGCGAGCGGAGGCGCCAACATCGCCCAGAATACCTTTATCGTGATCAAGGGGGTGAATTTGGTCCCTGAGACCACTCCCGCGGTTGGCGTAATCTGGAGCAACGCTCCTTCTTTCGCGTCCGGCCAGATGCCGACGCAGTTGGGCGGCGTGAGCGTGACCATCAACGGCAAACCGGCTTATATCTATTTCTTCTGCAGCGCCGCCACTAGCCAGGTTTGTACGAGCGACCAGATCAACGTGCTCACTCCACTGGACAGCACCACTGGCCTGGTTCCCATCGTTGTCGCCAGCACGACTTCGTCAGGCACAACTGAGAGTTCGCCCTATGAGGCCAACCTCGCAGCGGTTGCCCCAACATTGCTTGCGTTCGGAAGCACGAGCTACGTGGCGGCGACACATGCGAACTCTGGTTTGGTCGGCCCTACCAGCCTGTATCCAGGATCTTCTACTCCCGCCCAGCCAGGCGAGCAAGTGGCGGTCTACTCGGTGGGTTTCGGTCTGCCGACCACGCCCCTTGCCTCTGGATCTTCTACTCAGTCCGGGGTACTTCCCTCGCTCCCAGTATGCGTTGTGGGAACCAACGTTGCGACAGTTACCTATTCGGGACTGATCAGCCCAGGCCTCTATCAGTTGAACATCGTTATTCCAGATGGAACCCCTAACGGTGATCAATCCATCGGGTGTCGCTACGATGGTACCGTCACTCCGGGCGGAATTTTGATCACGGTGAGCCAATGAGAAGACGTTGATTCAGGCCCAAGGCGTCTCGGATGGCCCCGATTACCTCTTCAAAGGGCCGAACTGGATGAACGATACCAACTTCGACATTTACTGCAAGTCCCCTCCGACACCACTGACGCCGATCTGCTCCTTAATGATGCGGTCTTCACCCAGCAGCAAAGGCTGAGCAGTCGCCGCGTGCCCATCATTGCAAAGTGGAGGAATCGGGCGATTCGCGACGGGTCTTGGCAGTGTGGCGCGGATTGCTCCACGGAGTACCCGCGGCGATGCCCTCGCAGGCGTACCGCCAAGGCAAGGTGAAAGGTGCCAAAGGGCCCAGCCAATCCGGCAAGATTGTAAAGGTCTTCCCGCAAGGACGACAGACCCCCGCGACGCACCCAGGTGCGTTCGTGCCGGTCATCGTGAGCTTGGCGGAGCCGCTGTCCATGTCCGTCCGATGATCGTGTGGTTCCGGCAAACCGGGCACCATCTCGGGAGGAGGGCCAACGAGGTCACCCCTGTGGCGATGTTGGTCTTTCGCCTCTGGCAGTGCGATAAAAAGAATCACTGCTGGCGTGAAGGCCGCAGCTGACCGTCGCTGCCAAGTTCCGATCTGAGGCTCGGCCTTCAAAAAGATTCGGTCACGATCGGCTAGATGTGCGCTGTCTCTATGTCATTGCACCGCAGGCGAAAACTGGCTGCGCACCATCCGCCGCGTCGAAAATCCTTGGCGAAGTTCGCTGGGATGAAGCGGGCTGGCCTCATACTACCACCCGGCCCGGAAAGGTCGCTCACGGCGGCCCCGTGCGCGGCGGGCGGGCGTTCCTGGCGACGGCCCTGAATGCCGGTGGCTAGCCGGTGGGGCCGGAGGCGCGAGCGCCCGCCTAACTAAAAACAGAAAACATTCTGGTAGGTAACTGGTAGGTAAGAGCGTTTTCCAAAATTCCGCTAAGTCTTTTAGTTTCATGGTGAGCCGGGCGGGACTCGAACCCGCGACCCTGTGCTTAAAAGGCACATGCTCTACCTACTGAGCTACCGGCCCAACTCCGCGCAATCCAATCGCCGCTGCGGGGGCGGATTGCCGGGACGGTCCGCTGCAAGGGGCTGCCCGGCCACCTGATCCATCATATCAGGCATGCCCCTCCGGGCGGCCGCCAAGCCACTCGAAAATCCGCGATCCGACGTCGGCCTCCGCAGGCTCCGCTCGGGTCACATTTCCCCCGCCAACCGGCCTCTTGGAATGGTAGTCTAAAGCTTCAGTTCCTCCCATGTCCCTCCCCAAAAATCCACTGGCGCGGCTGGACCGCCAGGAGCTGCTTTGGCTGGCCGGCATCCTGAAGGACGCCTGCCGCGAGCGTCTGGAAAAGAACCTGGTGAACCAGGCCCTCGAAAACCGGCTTTACGAGCGCGGGCCCGTGGAGGGGCGCCTCGACCCACGGCCTTTTCTGCGCATTTGGGAGCCGCGCTATCGCAAGTTCCTGGAGGTGGCCACCGACCTTCACGCCCAGCTCCAGGCGGAAGATGCCCAGGCGCTCGCCCGGTCGCTCCGCTTGCAGGTGGCGCCCCGCCGCCGCCACGCTATGATTGAAGAGAATGGCGCTCGTCCTCGACGGAAATCGCGTCCGTGATCAGATCAAGAGCGAACTGCAGCCACGCATTGCGGCGCTAACCGCCCAGGGCCACCGGCCTTCGCTGGCGGTGGTTTTGGTGGGACACAATGCGGCTTCCGAAATCTACGTCCGCGGCAAAGTGAAAGCCTGTCACGACCTGGGCATTTGTTCGGAAACTCTCACTCCGCCGGCGTCCATTTCCACCGAGGACTTGTTGGAACTGGTGGGCACCCTGAACGCCCGCCCCGCCGTGGACGGCATCCTGGTGCAGCTTCCCCTGCCCCCGCAGGTGGATACGCGCCGCGTATTGCTGGCGGTCGATCCCGCCAAGGACGTGGATGGTTTTCACCCCTGTAACGTGGGCCGCCTGGTGGCCGGAATGCCCGGCCCGCGCGCCTGTACGCCGGCCGGAATTCTGGAGTTACTCAAGCGCCATCAAATCCCCATCGCCGGGCGCCGCGCCGTGGTGGTGGGCCGCAGCGACATCGTGGGAAAGCCCGTCGCCCTGTTGCTGCTGCACGAGCACGCCACGGTCACCATCTGCCATTCCAAAACGCCCGACTTGCCCGCCGTGTGCCGCGAGGCCGATATCCTGGTGGCCGCCATCGGCCGCGCCGCCATGGTGACCGCGGATTATCTGAAGCCCGGCGTCACCGTCATCGACGTGGGCATGAACCGCGTGGACAACCGCGAAGAGGCCGTCCGCATCTTCGGCGACATGCCCGAAAAACTGGCCTCCTTCGACCAGCGCGGCAGCGTTCTGGTGGGCGATGTAGATCCCCGGGCCATGCGCGACATCGCCTCCGCATACACCCCCGTGCCGGGCGGCGTGGGTCCGCTCACCATCGCCATGCTCATGGCCAATACGGTGGCCTCTGCCGAGCGGCGCGCCGGCCTATGCTGAAGGTGGGGTTGACTGGAGGCCTGGCCTGCGGCAAGACCTTCGTCGGAGAGGCCCTGGCCAGTTACGGTTGCCTGCTGATCCAGGCCGATCTTCTGGGCCACGCAGTGCTGGCCCCGGGCGGCGAAGCTTACCAACAGGTGGTCGAAGAATTCGGCGGCTCCATCCTGGGCGCGGAGGGCGCCATCGACCGGCGCGCCCTGGCAGCCGAGGTGTTCGGTTCGCCCGACCGCCTGGCGCGGCTCAACCGCCTGGTGCATCCGCCCGTGGTGCGCCGCGAAGAGCAACTGCTGGCCGAATTCGCTGCCCGCGAACCCCACGGCATCGCGGTGCTGGAGGCCGCCATTCTGATCGAAACCGGCTCTCACAAACGGTTCGACCGTATCATACTGGTAGTATGTGAGGAAGAGCGCCAGGTGGAGCGCGCCCTGCGTCGTGAAGGGGCCAATCTGGTGGACGTGCGGGCTCGCCTGAGCCGCCAGATGCCCTTGGCTGAGAAACGAAAATTCGCGGATTTCGTCATAGACACATCGGGGGAAAAAGAAGACACGTTGCGGCAGACTCGTGCCGTCTACGAAGCGTTACGGAGAATCGAATCATGAGAACTCTTCGGCCTTTCCTGGGGGCTGCCGTCTTGGTGGCCGGTTTTCTCTACGTCACATCTGGGGGGCACTGGGACGCCGTATTACGGCCGGTGCACAACGTCGAGCGCCTGTGGAACGAACCTGCCGTGGCGGCATCCGGCACCGGTTTTACTGCCGATGAGCAGAACAATATCGATATCTACCGTACCGCCAGCGCGGCTACCGTCAACATTACTTCGCGGGCCTTCCGCGAAGACTGGTTCTTCCAGGTGTATCCCGTGGAAGGCGCCGGGTCGGGCTTCATTCTGAATTCGGATGGCGAGATCCTCACCAATAATCATGTGGTCAACGGCGCTTCCCAACTGAGCGTCACGCTGGCGGACAAAAAGACCTTCAAGGCCCGGATTCTGCTCACCGACCGGCACGACGATCTGGCGCTGATCAAGATTGAGGCCGGGCGCAAATTGCCGGCCCTGCGGCTGGGGGATTCCGATGGGCTGGTGGTGGGGCAGAAGGTGCTGGCCATCGGCAATCCCTTCGGCCAGTTTGCCGGCACCCTCACTACCGGGATTGTCAGTTCCCTTGGCCGGACCATCCAGACCGAAGATGGGCACCAGTTGGAAGGCATGATTCAGACCGATGCGGCCATCAACCCCGGCAACAGCGGCGGGCCGCTGCTCGATTCGCACGGCAACGTGATTGGCATCAACACCGCCATCTACACCGCCACCGACGGCCAGCAGGGCAACATCGGGCTGGGCTTCGCCACGCCCATCAACCGCGTCAAGAGCATGCTCGAGGAATTCCAGCAGTCCGGCCACATCTCGCGGCTGGCGCCCCTGGGAATCCAGACCATCTTCATATCGGGCGATCTGGCCGATGCGCTCCACCTGCCCACCGAGGGCGGCCTGCTGGTCATCCGCGTCGATCCCGGTTCGGCGGCTGAGGAATTCGGCATCCGTGGACCGCGCCGCACCGTCCTGGTCGGCAATTATCCGCTGCCCATCGGAGGCGACTTCATCACCGCCATCGAGGGCCGCCAGGTGGATGGCAACGAGTCGCTCACGCGCGCCCTTTCGCGCAAAAGGCCCGGAGACCTGCTGGAACTGACCCTGTACCGCAACGGCCAGAGCGAGCGCGTGAGGATCAAGCTGAGCGAAGCACCGCAGGTGCTATAGCGCCTCTCTTGCCGGCAGCTTAATTGTCTCCAGCGCAGCCAGTGCCCTGCCGCGGGCTTCGGCATGATCCACAATGGGCGGCGGATACGCTCCACCCCCGGCCTCCGGAACCCAGCGCCGCACGTAATCCCCTGCCGGATCGAACTTCTGCGCCTGCAATGCCGGATTGAAGATGCGGAAGTAAGGGGCCGCATCGGCGCCGCAGCCCGCCACCCATTGCCAACCGAGCGTGTTGTTAGCCAGGTCCGCATCCACCAGAGTGTCCCAGAACCACGCCGCGCCCTCCTGCCAGCCAATCCCCAGGTGCTTCACCAGAAACGACGCCGCCACCATGCGCACCCGGTTGTGCATCCAGCCCGTGTGCCACAGTTCTCGCATTCCGGCATCCACCAGCGGGTAGCCGGTCTTGCCACGCTTCCAAGCTTTCAGATACTCCGGGTGCGTCTGCCACGGAAACCGCTCGAACTCGCGCCGCAGCGCCTGGTGCGGCGATTCCGGAAAGTGATACAGCAGGTGATACGCGAACTCGCGCCAGCCGATCTGCCGGAGCCACGCATCGGCAGCCGCGGGCCGGCCTTTCCGCAGGCGCATCCCTTCCTCCCAAACCTCGCGCGCAGCGATTTCCCCGAAGTGCAGGTGCGGAGACAACCGCGACGTGCCCGCCATGGCCGGACGGTCGCGCTGCTCCGGATAATCCGTGAGGGCCTCCTGCAGGAAGCGCCGCAGTTGCCGCCGCGCTCCCGGTTCGCCGGGTTCCCAAGCCGCGCGCAGGCCGCCCGCCCAATCCACTGCCGGTTCCAGCGCCAGTTCCGCGAGGCCCAGCGAATGCGGCCACCGTTCGGGCGCGGGCAAGCGCGCGGGCGCATCTTCCGCAGCCGGCGCGGGCCGCAGGTTCAGACAAGCACGCCAGAACGCGGTGAAGATCCGGAAAGGCTTCCCGCTGGTATTGCGAACAGTCCACGGTTCGAAGAGCAGGCTGCCATGGAAGCTCTCGGCCGTCAAGCCGGTCTTGCGGAGCGCCGATTTCACCTCCGCGTCGCGCGCCGTGGCGGCCGGCTCATACCGCCGGTTCCAAAACACCGCCGAGGCCCCCGATTCCGCGGCCAGCCGTTCAATCGCCTCCGCCGCTGGGCCGCGCCGCAGAATCAGCCGGGACCCGCGCCTTTGGAGTTCCCTATCCAGGCTGCCCAGCGAACCGTGCAGCCACCAACGCGACGCCGCTCCGGGCGGCCAGGCGCCTTCCTCTTGCGGCGCCCAGAGGAACACGGGAATCACCGGCGAACCGCGCTCCACGGCGGCGCACAGAGCCGGATTGTGCGCGAGGCGCAGATCCTGCCGGAACCACAGAAGCACCGGCCCCTGGCTCACGCCTGCCCGCCGAGCAATTGGCAAATCCGCTCGCGCCGGTAATCGAAAATGCCTTCCAGGTCGCGCCGCACTTTGAGCGCGTTTACCGCCCTGCCGATCCACCCCAGCGGCAGCCGGTAGCGGACCACATCGCTCATCCGCGTTCCGCCGCTCGCCGCTTCAAACCGGTGAGTGTGGTGCCAGAGCCGGTAGGGTCCCGACAACTGCACATCGATGAACCGAACCGGCGGCTCCCAGCGACGGATCCGGGTGGTCCAACCGACCGGCACGCCGTGCCAACTCAGTTGGTAGCGCAGGTCCGTTCCGGCCGCCATATAAATCGGGCCCGGCGTGAGCATCCGGAATTCGAGCCACGGCGGAGTAATCGCCCCCAGGTTGCGGGCGTCCGAGAAAAAGGGGAAGACTTCCTCGATCGGCCGCGGAATCCACTGCTGGCGGCGCAAGGTCTGCAACCCTTTCATTTGAATGTCACCGGTATTGACCAGCTTAGCGTACCAGCCGCGGCGGGATGCGCGGCGGGCGGGCAACGGTCCCACGAAAATGTAACCGTCGATACAATCGGATTCTAATTGGTGCGTCGAGCGGATTCATTTTCTCTGGACTTCCGAAAGTAGTCATTATAAGATAAACACATCTGTTAATCTGAAACTTCGCACTGCTCTGGGGAGCGGCAGCGAAGCGTGCGAGGCTGCTTCTGCTTCGCCAACCCGTGGCGGCGCCGCGGGTCCCGGCTTCTCTATTGCGCGCGCTTGGTGTGTCTTGCAGGACCGTGGGGCGCGATTGCCGCGCCCGGGAGCTGAGCTTATGTTCGCCGATGCCATCGAACAGCCTTTCGATTCCATCGAGAGTGCTCACGAGTACATGAATATCCTGGCCGCGACCACCCTGGAAGTGATTGCCGATTTAAAGCGCGACCGCGACCGGGCCCTGAGCGACGGCGACCTGCGCCGCGCGCAAGCCATCGACCTGGCCCTCTTTAAGCTGAAAATGCTGGGGTGCCACGTGCACAAAAGCCGCCGCATGCTGAACGATCTGCGGATCCTCCGGCGGCTGATTTTGAATGAACGTTTGTCCGTTGAGAGTGTCATCGCGACGATGTAATCGCCTGACAACCGCCGGGACGTTCTGTCCGGCCTCCATCTTTATGAGCCGGGGGTTTACACGCCCGTGGGCGAAAATATGGACTCCATCGCGGGAGCCACTTTCTGGCTGATCCGCGGGAGAGACCTCTTCCTCTTCCTCCATTTGCTGGGCCTGGCATGTTTTGCCTGGATCGTGGCGCGGCGCCTGGCGCCGCTTCTGGGTGCGCAGCGCGACTTCCGTTTGGACCGGCCGCTTCAACGCTTGGGCAAGGTTCTGCAATTCTGGCTGCTGCAGTGGCGGCATCCCCGCTATCGGTTAGCGGGCGTCCTGCACATTCTGGTCTTCGGCGGCTTTCTGCTGCTGGCCAGCCGCGCCTTCGCGGTTCTCGCAATGGGCGTTTCGGACCGCTTCGCCGCCGCGGGCCCCGCTGGTCTGTGCGGCACGGTTCGCGATTACGCCTCTACGCTGGTGCTGCTTTGCATGGGCGTGATGATCGTCCGCCGCCTGGTCTTCCGGCCGGCCCGCTACGGGCGTCCTTCCGCCGATCCCATTTTCCTGCTCGCCTTGATCGGACTGCTGATGGCGGCGGATGGTGTTTTCGAAGGCAGCCAAGCCGCCTTTCACGCGCAAATTGAAGGCCGGGCAGACCTTCTGGCGCCGTGGTCGCTGCCCTGGGTCTTGCGGGCCGCTTTTGCCGGCGCCTTCCCGGCGACCTTGCGCACCGTGCACCTGGGCGCCTACCTGACCCACGAAGCCGCTTTCTTCTTCCTGCTCTGCTACCGCCCGTTCGGCATCCAGTTCCACGTCGAAACCTCGTTATTTTCGGTCTATTTTGCCAAACTGGACCGCGGAACGGTCAAGCCCGTGCGATGGGGCGTCCCAGACTTACAACTGGACACCCTGCCCTCTCTGGGCGTCAAAAAGTTCTCCGACTTTACCTGGAAGCACATCCTGGATTTCTACTCCTGCTCGGATTGCGGCCGCTGCGCGGACCAATGCCCGGCCAATGCCTGCGGCCGGCCGCTTTCTCCACGTGCCCTTTCCATCAAGGCGCGCGATTACGTTTTCCACCACTATCCGGTTCTGGGACCATCCTCGGACGGCGCGCCGCTGGCGGGCGTGCTCTTCTCCGAGGACGAAATCTGGTCCTGCACGACTTGCGGCGCCTGCGAGGCTGAATGCCCGCTGCTCATCGAGTACACCGATAAGATCGTCGATCTACGGCGTGGCCTGATCGACGACGGCAAGGCGCCGCAACCGCTGCACAAGCCGCTCCAAGCGCTGGAAACCCGCGGCAACCCCTTCGGCAAAACCGAAAAGAAACGCGCCGATTGGGCGCAGGGCATCGTCCCCGTGGCCAACGGCGCGGCCTTGGACACGCTTTACTTCGTCGACAGCATCACCTCGTACGACGATCGCGCCCAGTCCATCGGCCGCGCCGCCGCACGCATTCTGGGGCGGCTTGCCGAAAAGTCCACCCCGTCTGACACGGAGACGCAGAGACGCGGAGGAAGAGGCAGAGAAGACCTGGCCGCTTGCGCGTCCAAAGCGGCTGCATCCCTCGGCCGCGTGGCCATTCTCGGCCCCAAAGAGCGCGACAGCGGGCACGATGTCCGGCGGTTCGGCGAAGAGACCCTCTTTCTCGCCTTGCGCGAACACAATACGGAAGCCATTCGCGCGTCCGGGGCCGGGCGCATCGTCACCGCCGACCCGCATGCCTTCAACGCCCTCAAGCACGACTACCGCGATGTGCCGCCGGTCGCACACATCAGCCAGGTGATCGCCCGCGCCGTGCGAACCGGACAGGTCCGGCTGAACCCGGTGGCTGACGGCGTCTACACCTATCACGATCCCTGTTATCTCGGCCGCCACAACGGCATCTACCAGGACCCGCGCGACGTGCTCGACGCCATCCCCGGCCTGCACCGCGTCGAGATGCAGCGCTCGCGCGACCGGTCCTTCTGCTGCGGCGGAGGCGGCCTGGCCCTGTTCTACGAGGCCAAAGAGAACGAGCGCATGGGCGTCCGGAGGGTCCGCATGGCGGCCGAAGCCGGCGCCGGCGTGATCGTTACGGCTTGCCCGTTCTGCATGGTCAATATCGAAGACGCCATCAAAGTGGCGGGAATGGAAGGAAAGATGACCGCCATCGACCTGGCGGAGCTGGTCGATCGGCAAATGAGTCAGTGAATCCAAGGAGAAACGCAACTATGGAGATTCTGGTTTGCGCCAAGAGAGTCCCGGACACCGCGGAAAACGAAATTCAGCTCGATCGGTCGGGAACCGAGATCGGCCGCGACGACCTCGTCTATTCGGTCAATGAGCCGGACAATTACGCCGTGGAAGAGGCGTTGCAGATCGCCGCGCGCACGGGCGGAAAGGTCACCGTGGTCACGGTGGGCGGAGAAGAGGACGAGGAGGTACTGCGCCGCGAAATGGCCATGGGCGCGGCGCGCGGAGTGCTGCTTTCCGATGACGCCTTCGAGGGATCCGACGGCCGCGCCCTGGCGGCGATCCTCAAAGCCTACGTCCAAACGGAGCATTTTGACCTGATCCTCACGGGCGTGCAGGCCGACGACGGCTGCGCCCAGGTCGGCGGCATGCTGGCGGCCATGTTGGATTACCCCTTCGCGTCAGTGGTCACTTCGATCGAGGTACTGGAAGGCCGGAAGCTCAAAATCGGCCGCGAGATCGAAGGCGGCAGCAAGGAAATCAGTGCCATCGATCTGCCCTGCGTGCTCTCCATCCAGACCGGCATCAACGAGCCGCGGTATGTGGGCATGCGGGGCATTCGGCAGGTTGCCTCGGTCCCCATCCCCACGCTCGGCGCGGCCGCCCTCGCAATCCCGCCAGGCACGGTGGGTGCAGCCGCCGCCCGGGTGAAGCGCCAGGATTACTTCGTGCCGCCGGAGGGCAAAGGTGCCGAAATGCTTCAGGGCAATCGCGACGAAATCGTGGACAAGCTGATTGACCTGCTGAAGGCCAAAGGAGGGTTGAACTGATGCCACCGGTCTTTGCCTACATCGTTCATCGGAGCGGCGTGGCCGACGATACCGCCGCGGAGTTGTTGGCGGCCGCGCGCCGGATCGATCCCGGCCGGCCGGTCACCGCCATCGTCACCGGTTGGGGCGACGATCTGGACGGGACTTGCGAAGGTTTGCGCGCCGTGTACCCGGAAATCTGGAAGATCGCCCGGGAAACGCTGGCCTGTCCCAATGCCGAACTGGTCCGCCAGGCGCTCGTGCAGGTGCTCCCCGCGGGCGCCATCCTGCTGGTCCCGCACGGGCACTTCGGCGTGGATCTCTCGCCCGGCCTTTCGGTCAAACTGAACGCGGCCTATGTGCCGGACGTGCTGGAAATCGAAGGCGTGGAGGGCGTATGGCTCCAAGCCGTGCGCCAGGAGTTCGGCGGCCAGGTCAGCGCCCACGTGCGCGCCAATATGGCCCATGGCGCGGTGCTCAACATTCGTCCGGGCGCCTTCCGGCCGGCAGATCGCGCTTCCGCCGCTGGGCAGATTGTGGACCAGTCAGCCAAGGTTGGCGCGCTCACCGCGCGGCGGGTTTATCTGGAAACCATTGCCGCCCAAACCGGCGACGTCGATATCACCAAGGAAGCAGTGCTGGTCTCGATCGGCCGCGGCATTGGTGAGCAGGAAAACGTGGCCATCGCCGAAGACCTCGCGGAGGCCATGGGCGCGGCAGTGAGTTGCTCGCGCCCGGTGGTGGACGCCAAATGGCTGGATAAATCGCGGCAAGTCGGGTCGAGCGGCCAGACCGTGCGGCCCAAGGTCTACCTCGCTTGCGGCATCAGCGGCTCCTTCCAGCACCTGGCGGGCATCAAGGGCAACCCCTTCCTGGTGGCCATCAACAAAAATCCCAAGGCGCCCATCTTCCGCGTGGCGGATGTGGGGATCGCCGGCGACATCCTGGAATTCCTGCCCGCCCTGGCGGCTCGCGTTCGCCAGGAAGCCTGCCTGCCGGGTACCGGCCTGCCGGGCAAAGGGAGGCGCGCATGATCCCGGCCAAAACGCTCAAGCTCAGCTTGAAATCGCTGCGCGAGTTCGCCCGCAAGAAGCTGCCTGACCAGGAACTCATCGCCCTCGACGAGCGCGACGAATGCCCGCTCGAAATCGTCCGCCACATGTGCAGCCCGGATAAGCTCGGCATTCAGCTTCTCTTCATTCCCGAGGAATACGGCGGCATGGGCGGCGGCGCCTTCGATGTGTACTGCATCTGCGAGGGCATGGCGCGCATCGACCTGGGGATCGCCACCGCCGTGCTGGCAACCTTCCTGGGCAGCGATCCGATCACTGTGGGCGCCACTCCCGAGCAGAAGAAACTGTGGCTTTCGCGCATCGCCGACGAGGGCCTGCTTTTCGCTTACGGCGCCACTGAGCCGGACGCGGGCAGCGACCTGGGCGCCCTGCAAACCACCGCCGACCGCGTCACCGAAAACGGCCAGGTGGTGGGATACCGCCTCAACGGGGCCAAGCAGTGGATCAGCAACGGCGGCATCGCCGGCGCTTACACCGTCCTGGCCAATACGCCCACCGGGCCAAGCTGGTTCATCATCGAACGTGGGGCGCCCGGATTTACTCAGGGAAAGCCCGAAAATAAGCACGGCATCCGCACCAGCAACACCGCGCCTCTTTCGTTCACCGACGTTTACGTGGATGCCAGCCGGCTGATCGGCGGTGTGGAAGGCCAGGGGCTACTCCAGGCGCAGGCCGTTTTCGGCTACACCCGCCTGATGGTGGCGGCCTTCGGGCTGGGCGCCGGATGGGCCGCTCTGGACCGCGCCATCCCCTACTCCGCCAAACGCATCCAGGCCGGCTCGCCGCTTTCCGAAAAGCAAGGCTACACCCACAAGCTGATCGTGCCCAATGTGGCCCGCCTGGAGGCCGGCCGAGCCTCCATCGAAGAAACCGCCGAGCGCATCGATGCGGGTGGAGGCAGCCTCAACACCGAGGGCGCCATCGCCAAGTACATGTCCACCGAGGCTGGCAACCTGGCCGCCGACGCCAGCATCCAGGCGCTGGGCGGCTACGGCTACACCCACGACTACATGGTGGAGAAGATCAGCCGCGACGTGCGCATCACCACCATCTACGAGGGCACCTCCGAAATCATGGAGATGACCATCAGCCGCGACTGCTGGCAGTTGCACCTCAAGACCCGCGGGCGGCATTATCACGACCGCGCTCGCGAATGCGAGGCCCTCCACGTGCGGCACCCCGGCGTGGGCGCCGGCTGCGCGGCCCTGGCTTTCCATGCGTTGGCCGAGGTCATGGAGTGGGCCCGCGTGGGCCGGTTGACCCGTTTCCAGCACATCCTTCTGCGCCTGGGTGAATGGATCGCCTACGCCGAGTGCGCCGCCAGCCTGGCGGGCCGCGCCGCGCGGATGGCGGAAGGACGTCTGAACGAGAAAGCCAGCCAGCGCTTCGACCAGGAGGCGCTGTCCGCCATTTCGCGGATCTTCGCCCGCGAGGCCGCCCTCAAGGTGGCCGGGGAGGGATTGCGGTGGATCGCCGGGGCGTCCGCGCCCGCCACCGCGGAGAGCAAACTGGCCGCGCTCGAAACCGCGCTCAATCTCTCCGCCATTCACCGCGCCCAGATCGGGCTGATTTCGGATATGGATTTCGTTGCCGACGTGCTGTACGGCCGGGCCGCCAAGCCGGCCGAGCGCGTCGCTTATGCCACGCCTTAAGAGCGGCATTTGGAGGACTAGATGCAAGACACGTCTGATCGAGCCATTGCGATTGTCGGCCTGGGCGCCGTGATGCCGGATGCCCCCGACGTACCGGCGTTCTGGAAGAATATCACCGCCGGCCGCTACAGCATCGGGGAGGTCCCACCGGAGCGCTGGGACCCCGCGTCCTACTACGACGCCGACCGCAACGCGCCCGACAAGACCTACTCCAAAATCGGCGGCTGGGTCCGCGAGTTTGCGTGGGATCCGCTGGCGTGGCGCCTGGCCATCCCGCCGCGCGTGGCCGACGCCATGGACCTGGCGCAACGCTGGGCGATTGCCTGCACGCGCCAGGCGCTGGCCGACTACGGCTATCCCAACCGGCCCCTCGACCACGATCGCACAGCCGTAATTCTGGGCAACGCCATGGCCGGCGAGCGGCACTACATGACGGTGATGCGTGCGCACTTCCCCGAGTACGCCCGTGAACTGGAAGCCAGCGCCACCTTTGCCGCGCTGCCCGCCGCGGTGCGCCGCGACATCGCCCGCGAATGGCGTACCCGCCTGGGCGACCGCCTTCCCCCCATCACCGAAGACACCATGCCCGGTGAGCTATCCAACTGCCTGGCCGGCCGGATCGCCAACCTCTACAACTTCCACGGCCCCAACTACACCTGCGATGCCGCCTGCGCCTCCGCCATGGCGGCCCTCCACGCCGTGGCCGAAGGCTTGGTGGCGCACGATTTCGACTTGGCCGTAACCGGCGGCATTGATCGCAATATGGGCGCTTCCACCTTCGTGAAGTTCTGCAAAATCGGCGCGCTTTCCGCCACTGGCTCGCGCCCGTATGCCGAAGGAGCCGATGGCTTCGTGATGGGCGAAGGCGCGGCCGTTTTCCTGGTGAAGCGGCTGGCCGATGCCGAGCGCGCCGGCGACAAGATCTACGCCGTGCTGCGCGGCATCGGCGGCTCCAGCGACGGGAAAGGCAAGGGCATCACCGCGCCTAATCCCATCGGGCAAAAGTTTGCCATCGAGCGCGCCTGGCAGAATGCCGGCCTCTCGCCCGCCACCGTGACCCTCATTGAAGGCCACGGAACTTCGACCAGCGTGGGCGATGTGGTGGAAGTGGAGAGCATGGCCGCAGTGCTCCGCGAGAGCGGGACCAACGGACACAAGGTCGCCCTGGGATCGGTCAAATCCAACATCGGGCATTTGAAAAGCGCGGCGGGCGCGGCCGGCATTTTGAAGGCCGCTCTGTCCCTGCACGAGAAGGTGCTGCCGCCCAGCGTGCGCTGCGAGCATCCCAATTCCCAAATCGATTTCGCCCACTCGCCCATCGAGGTCAATACGGAGCTGCGGCCGTGGACCGACACCGCCGACGGCGCCCGCCGCGCCGCCGTGAGCGCCTTCGGATTCGGCGGAACCAATTTCCACGTGGTGATGGAAGAATACATCCCGCACCGTCTCACCGCAAACGGCAAGCACTCGGTGGCGGCCGCCGCGCCGCGCGAATCCCTGCGCGAATCGGCTGCCGGCGCAGTTGCAGCCTCTGTCCAGCCCCACGCCCTGGAAGACCTGGCTCGGCAAACAGGCGCGGAGGGAACCGCCTCCGCTGGAGCCGCCGGGGCAACAGCGTGGCGCGAAACGTCAAATCCCGAGGTTGCCGCAGCCGCATGGCCCCAGGCAGCGGCCGGGGAATCCTCCTCCGCCGGAATCGCTGCCGCACCGGTTGGGCGCCCAGCGCTGCACCCCGCGGCAGTCGCCCCCACCCCCAAGTCCCCTTTGCGCGGGTTGCTGGTGACCGGCGCCGCTTCCGAAGCTGCACTGGCCCAGTGTCTTCACACTCTCCAGCAAGCCGCGGAGGCGGGCCGGACGCCGGCGGACCCCGCAGGCCCCGCCGCGCCCTCGGCAGCCGATCTGCGCGCGCCCGAGCGTATCGCCATCGACTACGGCAATGCCGCCGAACTGGCCGACAAATGCGCCAAGGCGCTCAAGGCACTGGCCGCCAACCAGCCCGCCGCGTGGAAGGCTCTACGCGCCCAAGGCATCTTCCGCGGCCACGGCCCCGCGCCCAGAGTGGCCTTTCTCTACACCGGCCAAGGCTCGCAATACGCCAACATGCTACGCAGCCTGCGCGCC
>DATJRE010000194.1:0-28037 GCA_035505095.1 Bryobacteraceae bacterium
CCGATCCTGGGGTACAGCCTGACCTCGGACAAGATTCCGCAAACCGAGTTGTGGGAGCTGGCCACCTACACCATCAAGCCGCGCCTCAACCGGCAGACCGGCGTTTCTTCGGTAATCGTGCAGGGCGGGCAGGTGCCGGAGTTCCAGGTGCAGCCCGACCCGGGCAAACTGGTGGAGGCGGGCGTTACGGTGCCCAATATTCTGGACGCCATCGCGCGCACCAACATGATCGACTCGCCGGGCATGATCCAGGCGAATCACCAACTGGTGTTGAGCCTGGTGAGCGGCCAAACGCGCACGCCGGAAGAGATCTCCGACATCGTGGTAAAGACCACGCCCGCGGGCGCGCCGCTGCGCATTGGCGATGTGGCCTCGGTGAGCAATTCGGTGATGCCGGTGTACACCGTGGTGACGGCCAATGGTAAACCGGCTGTGCTGCTGAACATCAACCGGCAGCCGGATGGCAACACGGTGGTGGTGGCAAACGCAGTGCACGCGGAGATCGAGCGGCTGCAGAAAGACCTGCCGCGGGGGGTGGAGCTGCGGCCGTTCTACGATCAATCCGAAATCGTCAACGATTCCATCGACAGCGTGCGCGACGCCATTCTGCTGGGGCTGGTGCTGGCGTCGCTGATTATGGTTCTGTTCCTGCGCGACTGGGGTACCTCGCTGGTGGCCGGCCTGGTGATTCCGGCGACCATCGCGGTGACCTTCGTGGGCCTGCGGGTGCTGCACGAAACGTTCAACCTGATGACGCTGGGCGGCCTGGCCGCGGCCGTGGGCCTGGTGATCGACGATGCCATCGTGGTGGTGGAAAACATCGTGATGCACCGCGATTCGGGCCAGTCGCGCGCAGAGGCCATTCGCAGCGCGATTCGCGAAATCCGCGTGCCGTTGGTGGGATCGACCATCACGCCCATCGTGGTGTTCCTGCCGCTGATTTCGATTACCGGCGTGACCGGCGTGTTCTTCCGGGCGCTGGCTCTGACGGTGGGGATGGCGCTGCTGACCTCACTGGCGCTGGCGCTGACCTGGACGCCCACCCTGAGTCATTACCTGATCCGCAGCCGGAGCACCCGCGGCCGGGAGCATGAGGCCGTTCCGCCGCGGCTGATGCACGCTTATGAGCGGGTGCTGCGCTTCACCCTGGAACATAAGCTGGTGCTGGCGTTGTTCACGATTGTGCTGATCGGCGTGTCGTATTTTTGCTACTCGAACCTCGGTTCGGATTTGCTGCCCTCGATGGACGAAGGCGGTTTCATTGTGGACTACCTGATGCCGGCGGGCGCGTCGCTGGCGGATACCAACCGGGTGCTGCAACACGTGGAAAAAATTCTGATGGCCACGCCGGAAGTGGAGAATATTTCGCGGCGCACGGGGTTGCAACTGGGCCTGGCACAGGTGACTGAGGCCAATACCGGCGATATTTCGGTGAAGCTGAAGCGCCACCGCAAACGCAGCGTGGACGAGGTGATTGCCGACGTGCGCGCCAAAATCCGCGAGCAGGAGCCCGTGCTGGACGTGGAATTTCCGCAGCTTCTTTCGGACATGATTGGCGACCTGACCAGCGCGCCAGAGCCGGTTTTCATCAAGCTCTTCAATCCCGACCCGGACCTGCTGAACAAGTGGGCCGCGGCGGTGGGCGACGCGATCAAAAAGATACCGGGTGTGGTGGATGTGCTGAACGGTGTGGAAAACACCATCAGCGGTCCGGCTACGGTGTTCAATGTGGACCCGGCGGTGACGGCGCGCGCGGGTTTTACGGCGTCGGAAGTGGAACTCGACACCAGCGCGATTCTGCAGGGCGAGCCGGCCAGCGCGCCGGTGGTGATGAACGACCGGTCCTATACCATCCGGGTACGCTTTCCGGCGCGGACGCGAAGGACGATGGACACCATCCGCGACACGCTGCTGGTGAGCGGCACGGGGAAGACTGCCACCATCGCGGCGCTGGCGAATCTGGTGGAAATCCCGGGGCAGACCGAGATCCGCCGCGAGAATCTGCAGCGCGATGTGGCGGTAACGGCGCGGTTCGAAGGGCTGAACCTGGGCGACGGGATGCCCAAGGTGCAGGCGGCAGTCGCCGATTTGCAGCTTCCGCCGTCGATTCGCGTGCAGTATGGCGGGCTGTACGAGGAGCAGCAGAAATCGTTTAAAGACCTGCTGTTTGTGCTGGCGCTGGCGGTGGTGCTGGTGTTCCTGGTGCTGCTGTTTGAGTTCGGCGACTTCGGCGCGCCGGTGGCGGTGCTGTCATCGGCGCTGCTTTCGACCAGCGGGGTGTTCGTGGCGCTGCTAATCACCGGGAAGACCTTCAACCTCTCGTCGTTTATGGGGCTGATCATGGTGGTGGGAATCGTGGCCAAGAACGGCATTCTGCTGCTGGATGCGGACCAACGCTTCCGCGCGGCCGGGACGGCGCCCGAAGAGAGCATGATGTTTGCCGGCGAGCGGCGCCTGCGGCCCATCATGATGACCGCGCTGGCCACGGTGGCCGGCATGGTTCCGCTGGCGCTGGGCATCGGCGCCGGATCGCAAATGCTGCAACCTTTGGCCATCGCGGTGATCGGCGGGATTGCCGCTTCGATGGTGCTTTCTCTGGTGGTGACGCCCGCGGTGCGGTATTACATGGGCGGAAGAAACGGATAAGGAGTGGATGCAATGAAGAAAGTTCTGACGCTAGCTTTGATAGCCGCGACGGCCTTCGCCGCCGAAGGCTACAGGGTTCTCAACAAGATCAAAATCGGCGGCACGGGCGGATGGGATTATACCAACGTGGACAGCGCCGCGGGGCGGCTCTACGCCTCCCATGGAACCGAAGTGGATGTGGTGGACCTGAACTCCGGCAAGGTGGTGGGCAAGATTGAGCAACTGCACGGGGTACACGGCATCGCGCTGGCGCCCGAACTGGGCAAAGGATTCATCAGCAACGGCCAATCCAACAGCGTGACGGTTTTCGATCTGAAGACCCTGGCCAAGACCGGCGAACCGGCCACGGGGACGAATCCCGACGCCATCTGCTATGAGCCGAAGACGCGGCGGGTGTTCACCTTCAACGGGCGATCGGGCGATTCGACGGCCATCGACGCCAAGACCAACGAGATTGCCGGCACCTTCAAACTGGGCGGCAAGCCGGAGTTCTGCGCGGCGGATGGGGCCGGGAAGATCTACAACAACCTCGAGGACACCAGCGAGGTGATCGAGATCGACGCGGCCAAATTAACGGTGCTGCGGCGCGCTTCGCTGGCGCCGGCCGAGGGGCCCTCGGGCCTGGCTATCGACACGAAGAACAAGAAGCTGTTCTCGGTGTGCGACAACAAGATGATGGCGGTGGTGGACATTCCGACGATGAAGGTGATTGCCACGCCGGCAATTGGTTCGGGACCGGACGCGGCGGGATTCGATCCGGGGACCGGGCTGGCGTTCAGCTCGAATGGCACTACCGGGACGTTGACCATCGTGAAGCCGGTGAACGGCAAGTACGAGGCGGTGGACACGGTGACCACGGAGCGCGGGGCGCGCACTATGACGGTGGATACGAAGCTGCATCGGGTGTATCTGCTGGCGGCGGAATACGGCCCGACGCCGGCGTCCAAGGAAGGCCAGAAAAGGAGCCGCGCGCCGATACTGCCGGATAGCTTCCACGTGCTGGTAGTGGGGAAGTAGGCGCGGCGACCGCGGGCACAACCCGGCCTGCCCGGCCCACCGCGGATGCGGCCAAGGTTGCTATATTGAACGTGACCCATGGGCCGCATCCGCATTCTCCCCGATCAGGTTGCCAATAAAATCGCCGCCGGAGAGGTGGTGGAGCGACCGGCTTCGGTGGTGAAGGAACTGCTGGAGAATTCGCTGGATGCCGGCGGGACCGATCTGCGCGTGGAAGTAGAGTCCGGCGGGCGGCGGTTGATCCGCATTGCGGACGACGGCTGCGGTATGTTGCGCGACGACGCGTTGCTGGCCTTTGAGCGCCACGCCACCAGCAAACTGCGGGATGTGAAAGACCTGCTTTCGATCGCCACGCTGGGGTTTCGCGGCGAGGCGCTGCCTTCCATCGCCTCGGTGTCGCGCCTGCTGCTCGAAACCCGCTCGCCCGAGGAAACCACCGGGACGCGCATCGAAATCGCCGGCGGCCGCATGTTGCGCTGTGAGGAAGCGGCGCTGGGAGGCGGCACGGTGATCACCGTGCGCGACCTGTTCTATAACGTGCCGGCGCGGCGAAAATTCTTGCGCACGGAGCAGACTGAACTGGCGCACATCGCCTCGCTGGTGACCCACTACAGCCTGGCGCATTTCCGCAAGACCTTTCTGCTGATCACCGGCGCCACACAACTCTTGCACGTCACGCCCGTGGCGACGCTCAAGGAGCGCGTGTACCAGGTGTTCGGCAGCCAGGTACTGGACGAGTTGGTGGAGATCGGCGTGCGCGAGCGGGCGCTGCTGATGCCGCCGGTGAGCGCGCCGCCTTCTCAATCGGCAGGCTCGGCCGGGTCAGGATACGCGGCCGATCCCGAGGAGCCGCCCAGCCGCACGTTTCGGTTGACCGGCTTCTTTTCGCGGCCGCAGGTGCAGAAGGCCAACCGCAACTCCATCTTCGTGTTCGTGAACGGGCGCCTGATTCGCGACCGGCTGATCCTGCACGCACTTTCCTCGGCGTATTACAACCTGATTCCGCCCTCGTCGTACCCGTTCGCGCTGCTGTTTCTGGAGTGCGACGCCGAAGAAGTGGATGTCAATGTGCATCCTTCGAAAACCGAGGTGCGTTTCCGGCACGGACCGTTCGTTCACGATTTTGTGAGAGACACGATTCGCGAGCGGCTGATCGAGAGCCGCCCGGCGCCCAGCTTCACGCCCGCGCCGCGGCCGCTTTCTCCCGGTGCGCAGCCCGCGGCGGGGCTGCCGTATTCGGAGTTCAGCCAGGCGCTGGCGAATGAAGAACCCGCCGCAGGGGCCAGCGTGGTGGAGGAACCTCGCTCCGCAGTCGCCGCCGCGCCGATGCCCGTGGCAATGGGGATCGACGCCCCTACTTCGGCTGAGATGCTGGAGAGCGCGCCTGAATTCTCGCTTCGGCCGTCCGCCGGTCCCGCGCCGCGCCTGGATTTCACCGCTCCGCCGCTGGAAGTGTCGCCGGGGCCACCACCCTCCGGCAAGCTGCGGCGGAACTTGGACGCGCACGGCGAATTTCCGGCCGATGCGCTGCCGCCGCCCGAGATGTCGCTTTCGGTGCTCTCGGATTTGCGGCCGCTCGGCCAGATCCACGAAAGCTTCATCGTAGCCGCCGGACGCGACGGGTTATGGATTGTGGACCAGCATGTGGCCCATGAACGCATTCTGTTCGAACAGGTGATGAAGCAGCGCGCGGCCGGCCGCGTGGAGATGCAGCGGCTGCTGATGCCCCTGATTGTGCAGCTTACTCCCGAGCAGCAGATCGATTACGCGCGCATCGCCGACGAGTTGCACGCCTCGGGATTCGAGACCGAGCCGTTCGGCCAACGCACGCTCGCCGTGAAAGCCGCGCCCGCAGCCATTGGCGCGGCTAACGTGGAGCGCATCCTGTTCGAGATTCTGGAAAGCGTGGAGGGGGAAGTGCCGGGCGCTTCGCTGGAGGATTTACGCCGCAACATCTGCGCGTCGATCGCCTGCCGTGCCGCTATCAAGATCAACACCCGCCTGGACGCTGGAAAGATGGAGTGGTTGCTGCGCGCGCTGGCGGCCACCGACTGTCCCATGAGCTGCCCGCACGGCCGACCGATCGCACTGCACTATTCCACGCGGGACGTGCTGAAGGCGTTCCACCGGATCTGAATGGCGACTTGAATGCGCAGAAAGGAAGGTTGTATGCCGCCGGCAAGCATTGAAGCCGCGTTCACGGTCTTGAGAAAATACCGGTAGCCGCCCGGCCTGGATGCTTCGATACAGCCTGTCTCACACGGTGTCCGCTTTGGAACTCGTCCTGCTGCGGGAACAGGCATGATTCGGAAATTGAAATCCGGCGAGTTCCGGCTGTACTCGCGCAAGAAAGATCCGCGGACCGGCAAGCGGCGCAACCTGGGGACGTTCGACACCAGGGAAGCGGCCGAAAAACACGAAAGGGCCGTGCAGTACTTCAAGCATACGGCTTGAGGTTCCAGCAGGAGATGACCCGCGTGTCGCGCTCGTAGCCGAGCGTGCCGAGCGAACCGGCGCTCAGCGCGAACAGGCGTCCGCCCGCCGGTGCAATCCCCAGCCAGCGCGCGGTGAGGATGCGCAGCAGATGCCCGTGCGCGAACAGCGCCACGTCTCCGTCGGCCGCCACGGCGCGGGCAATCACGCTATCCGCGCGGGCCGCCACTTCGGCGAGGGTTTCGCCGTTGGGCACGCCGGAAGTCCACAAATACCAGTTGGGATCCCGCTCCCGGATCTCGGCGGTGGTTAAGCCTTCGTAGTCGCCATAATTCCACTCGCACAGGTTCGGGTCGATTTGAACCCTGTCGCCAAAGCCTGCCAGCAGGCAGGTTTCCAATGCGCGCTGAAGAGGACTGGCCAGCACCAGCGCAAAGGAATGGCCGGCCAGGTAACGGCCCACCGCAGCGGCATCGGCGCGGCCGGCGGCGGTGAGCGCAATATCCGTGCGGCCGGTGTGCTGGCCGGAAAGGGACCACTCGGTTTGGCCGTGTCGGATCAGCCAGAGTTCGGCGGGCATCGGGGTTCTCAAGGATAGCACGGCTACCGGGGCGGCTTCAGGCGCAGACGCAGGTAGACATCGACGCCCCAAGGATGCGTCCCGTAAACCGGCTGGAGGGTCTCAGGCAGCGTGTACGCGGTGGCGTTTGCTCCGATGCCGGTTTCGATGCCGGGAATCAAGGGGGGCAGATCGTGGGTGAATCCAAGGGTGTAGGCGCCGATACGGAAAACCTCGCCGGCCGGCAGGAGTTCGTCTTTGTCCACCAGCTCCCAGCGGCCTGTCAAAAAGTTGCGGCCGGGAATGGGCAGCACCGATTCGGCGAGGTAGGAGGCCAGGTTGCGGTGCGTGAAGGTGCTGTGGTTGCGTCCCCAGATGAGGCTAGAGGACCAACTCGCCCGTCCCATGGGCCGCGAATAGTGCGCCGACGCGGTGGCGCGCACCACATCGCCCGGCTCCAGCGCCTCGGGGTGAGTGATGCGGCCTACCGAGACCTGCGCCATCCAGTTGCTGGTGGGGAACACGGAAAAGCGCGTGCTCCACGAATCCACGGGGCCGTAGCCGATAGTCCAGCGATTCTCGCCCGGCTCGGCGCCATGGAAACCGCTGACCTCGAGGCGCGCCCAGCGGCGCTTCAGCGCGGCGGTCAGTACATCGTAGGAGATGTGCGTGGAATCCTGCCAGTGATGGCCGAGCGGGGCCTGCGGCAGTTCGCTGGCCGAGGCGCGATGTGGGAAGGCCACAGGTCCCAACGCTGGGTCTCCCACAGGAGCGGCATAAAGTTCCAGGAAAGTGGCGTCGCCAACCGGCCGCGCATAGCTGAGTCCCAGGCCCATGATGAAGTTATGCGGGTGCTGGCCATCCACAATCGGCTTGCCGAAAGCCGTTTCACCGGTCTGGAAAAGTTCGGGGTACCGCCGATCGGTAACGGTGGCCGGCTCCAGGCTCAGCATCAGCTCCAGCATCAGGCTGCCGCGGCCCGCGCGATGTGTGGCGGCGGCCATAAACCAGCTCGTGGAATAGAACTTATCGCCGCCGCGCGGACCGGCCTGCTGGGTATCCAATACGAATGCCTGCCCCATGAGCATCAGGCTCCACAAGCCGGCGCGCGGTATGAACATCGGCATGCGGTACGATTGCGGGTTCATGCTGGTGCCGGAGGCCTGTTGCATGAGCAGCATGCCGGACATATCCATCTGCGCGCGGCAAGGCAAGGCGAGCACGCAGACCAGCGGAAGAAATCGACGAATCATCGGGTTCACCTCATCAGCAGAAAGTTTGAGAACCACGGTGAGTGCGGGCTGGGCCAGCCTCTACCGCGAGATTTTGTGCGGGGTAGCGCTTAGTTACTAGTGGGCTGTCCCGCGTGTCGCTTGCCTACGCGCGCGGTTCCGAAGCTGGGGACCGCGGCCGCGAGGTCTTCGAACGCAACGTGCGCTGCCTTGCGGTCACGGATTCGACGGGGTTGGTGGGCTAGATTCTGAGCACTGCGAATGAGGCAAGATCGGTAAACACCGGCGGCCCGTTGTGCGGCGGAACACGCATCGGCGCAAGCTGCAGCAACAACGGCCGGGCGGCTGTCACGGCGGGCGCCGCGGTGTGCCCCTGGGTTGCCAACGCAGCGGGGCGCGCCGGCGCCACGGTGAACAGCGATTGTTCGTGCCCGCACTTGTGGCAGCACGGGTGGGGACACACCACCAGGCATCCGGCGTTCAGGGCCGGGAGAATCAACAGGAGCAGGATGGCGGCCAGGGTGCGCATAGAAGCTACTCGTGGGGACGGGTGGCCGGGCGATCGGGCGTGGCGATGGCCTTCCAGGCGTCCAACTCCTCTTCGCGTACCGGCGTGGAGGCCGCGCTCAGATCGTCGGCGATCATGCCGACGGCGGCTTTCAACCCCGGCGGCAGCGACAGGAACACGCCCGTGCCGGGCCACGCGAGGCTGTTGCGCAGCCAGACCGTTTTGTCACGATCCAGGCGCACCACCGGAGTATCGGTTTTCGGAGCACGGGTCTGCACGCCATCCAAGTCCAAATTGGTGGAGTCGCGAATCAGGAACGGGATGCCGCTATCGGCATTCACTCGCACATTATACAATTCCAGGCCGCGGGTGTTGAAGGCCCGCAGACCCTCGCGCGCGTTGGCCACAATGTTGCTGAGGCGCAGATCCTCGATGGGCATCTCCGGCAGCCCCTCGATGCTGACGGCGGTGCGGCAGCGGTTGATGGTGATGTTCGAAATGGCGATATTGCGGAACACGGGCGTACGCACGGAGACCGGCTCCTGCGGCGCGCGGGTGTAATAGTTAGTCACTTCGATGGCCGGATCGGGGGTGTCTTCGATCACCCAGTTGTCGAAGCGCAGATTTTCGATCAGGCCGCCGCGGCCGCGCGTGCTTTTAATGCGGATGCCGCGATCGGTGCCCTGCGCCACAATGTTGCTGGCCACCACGTCGCGGATCCCGCCGGAAGTTTCACTGCCCAGAACCACCGCGCCGTGCCCGTGATGAATGGTGCAATTGGTGATGGCGACGTCTTCGGTGAGCCGGTCGACGCGCAGCCCGTCGGCATCTTTGCCGGATTTCAGGCAGATCGCATCGTCGCCGGTGTCGAAATAGGAATCCGAGATGCGCACATGGCGGCAGGAATCGATGTCCACGCCATCCGTGTTGGCGCCCGGATAAGTCTCCACCATGACGTTGTGGATCACCACGTTGTCGTCGTAGAGCATGTGCAGCACCCACATGGGCGAGCCGATGATGTGGATGCCGTCGATCAGAATATTGCGGCTCTCGATAGGCCGGATGAAATCCGTGCGCAGCGAAAGCGAGGCCTGCTGGCGCTGTTCCGGGCTCACCGTTTCGTGGCGCTCCAGTTTGCCCAGCAGATCGGTCCACGCGGCGCGGTATTCCTGGTTGCCCATGAGCGCGCGCCATTGAGCGTTGTCGGCCATCAGAGTGCCGCGCCCGTTGATGGTGACGTTTTCCAGGTGCGAGCCGCCCAGCATGGCTGCGGGAGCCTGCGTCTCCACGCCTTCGAAGCGGCTGGCCACCATGGGATACTCTTCACGGTTGGCGGCAAAGCGGATCACCGCCCCGCTATCGATGTGGATCGTCAGGTTGCTCACCAGCTCGATGGCGCCCGAAGTATAGTTGCCGGCCGGCACCCAAACCGTTCCCCCTCCGGCCTTGGCGCAGGCCTGAATGGCGGCGCGGAAGGCCGCCGTGGAAGAGGACGAACCGTCGCGTTTGGCGCCATAATCCAAAACATTGAACACCGCCGGTGTTGCGGCCGGAGTTGGCCCGGCGAGAGCCAGCGCGAGGGCCAGGAACAGAGCGCGTTGGGCGTGCGTAGTGAAGTTCATTTGGCGATGGGGTCCCAATGGTCCGTGCCGGCCAGGATGTGCCGCGGATCGTACTGCGCCGCTTCGGCGGAGGTCAATTGTTTGCCGTGTGGGTCGCGCTGGCCCGGGTGGGCGCCCGGGCCGGTGGACTGGAATTCGGCGTAGAAGGCGGTTTCGAGCGAATGCGTCTCGCCGGGGTGCCACTCGCGCCATCCGGCTGGTTCGATGTGAACGCCCATTTCGGTGTTCAGGAAAACCACCGCCGCATAGGGTCTCCAGGGCCGCCCCAGCCAGACGTGTTCGGCTCCCGGCGCGGCGGTCAATTTGCAATGGTCGAAGATGTAGATGCTGTCTTCGCCCGCCGCGTTTTTGCTTTGCGCGGTGATGTAGCCACCCGGTCCGTGCGGCGTGCTTTGGATTTGGCAGCGTTCGAAAACCGCCTTGCTGTTGCCGAAGATGAAATCGACGTTGCCTTCGACGTAGGAATCCACGAAATACTGTCGCGCGGTTGCGCACGGGTGATCCGCCGAAGGCGTGCAGTGCGGCGTGCCGGCGTAGAGCGTGTCCTGGTTGCCCAGGAAGCGCATGTTGCGGAATACGGCGCGGTCGGCGGTCACCATCAGGGCCAGAGCCTGCGAACCCTGCGGCAGTTGCGGATGAGTGGCGTTGAAATCGTTGGCGAAGGTCAGGTTCTCGGCGGTGAATCCATCGCCCGTCACAGCCACCGTGGCGGAGTTGAGCGTGCCGCCATCGGCGCCGGCGCTGGCATCGAAGACGATCACGGTCTTGCGCGGATCGGGATTGGCGCTGCGCAGGTGCATGTCAGGCTTGCCGATTTTCAGGCGCTCGCGGTAGGTGCCCGGAGCGATCGAAATGGTGGCTCCGGCCGGGGCCACGTCCAGCGCGCGCTGAATGGAATAATAATCGCCGGTGCCGGATGCGGCCACATAGTACGTGGGGTCCTCGGGCGGAACCGTGACGGCGGCGGTGGGTGCGTGCGGAAGATCGGGAAAAGCTGCGAAGCGGCCGGTGCAATCCAGCGGTACGCCCGGATCGCCGGGCTTGTCACCGATCAGCAGATTGCCCCCGTGCATGGTCATCAAATACGCATTGTGCGCGATCAACTGCTCCTGTGGGAATCCATCCACAACCACATTATCCAGCAGGACCTGCATGCGGTGATCGGCATCCACGCCGAGAAACGTGACCCATCCCGGAGTGATGCTGTGGATATTGCGCAGGATGATATTGCGGTAGATGGGCAGCTTGTCGCCGGGCAAGGTGGTGTACATGGAAGTCAGCACGATAGGATTGGCGACATTGCGCATGCAGACGTTGTCGTACAAGACGTTCTCCACCACGCCGCCGCGGCTACGGTCGCTCTTGATGCGGATGCCGTTATCGGCGCCATCGATGGTGAGATCGCTGACGCGAACCGCGGTCACCCCGCCGCTGGTGCCGCTGCCGATCGACATGCCGTGGCCGGAATAGAAATGATTGTGCAGAATGCCGATGTGCGCGGCCGGCCCCTGGGCGCCGGTCTTGATGGCCACGTTATCGTCGCCGGTGGCGATATCGCAATACGCGATGGTGATGTTGGTGGAGGAGGAGGGGTCGATGCCGTCGGTGTTGCGGGCAGTTTTGGGCGTTTGGATCTTCACGCCCCAGGCGGTGAAACCATCGGTCTGCTCCACGCCCACGTGGAAGTTCGGCGAATTGCGCAGCGTGATGCGGTACAGGGTGAAGCCGTCGGAGTGGCGCACCACGATCAGGCGCGGAACGGCCTGCGACTGGTCGAGCACCTTGGCCTGGTGGGCCAGATCCCACCACGAAACCTTCTGCCCCGCGAGCAACGCACCGCCGCGCCCATCGATGGCGCCCTCGCCCATGATGCCGGCGCCAGGGGCGTTTTCGGCGGTTAGGAACGGCTTGCAGCCGGGGCCGCGCTTGCTGGTAACGATGCCGCAAGTGCCAGGTTGGACATCGTAATCGCGCGGATTGCGGGAGGCGAAGAGGGCTGTGCCGGCCTGAATGAGGAGGGTGACCCCGGCCTTCAAATGCAGCGGGCCGGATAAGAAAATGTTGCGCGCACCATCGGGCGCCAGAACCACCGCGCGGCCCGCCGGGCAGGCGTCGATGGCCGCCTGGATGCGCGCCGTGGCGGGAGTTTTTTCGACGGATTCAGGCAGCACTCCTCCAGTGGCGGAAAACGGCGCGGCCAGCGTGGCGCAAGGCTCGGGGTAATGCGGTTCGGTGACCGTGCGGGTATCCTGAGCGTACAGGATTCCGAGACCCACGGAGAGGAGCGCGAGCGTTCTCATGACCGCTTTCCTAAGTCTACGCCCTCGGTGGTGACGGTGTATTTCGCGAGCATGTTGGGCCGCTCCCAGGCGGGCTGGGTTTCGGGCGCCAGTACACATTCGAAGAACCGGTTGGCCACCTGCGCGAAATGCGCCTCGTGGCCCACCCGGAACTCCGGCGGGATGGCGATGCGGATTTCCCGCGCGCCTTCCACGGCAGCCAAGCCCGGCCAACGAGCTTGCAATGCGGCAATTTTCCGGAGCACGGTTGCGGCGAGCGCCGCGAAGGAAGCGCCCGTGGGGACCAGGTATAGTTCTGCCATGTGGCGCTCGGCCTCGCCCTGGCGGATTTCGGCGCGCGCACGCGTTCCGCGGAAGGATGCCTCGTAGACGTCGCCGGTTCCCGCGGGGGCTTCCCAGTTCCACACGATCTCCAATTCCACGTGGACTCCGCGCCAGGTGTAGTGGACCCAGTTGTTGCAGTAGTAATCCAAGCCTGTCTGGCGATTGGCGCCAGTCACCTGGTTCAACTGGGAGGCGCTCAGGCGGAGGGGCCAGCGGCGGGCGGAGATGAGGCGGATATCGGCGGCCGCATCGACCGGGCGCGCGCCGGCGAAGGCGGTCCATTCCACCAGGTCCACCACGTGGGTGCCGACATCGGCGAGCGCTTCGCCATATTCCTCGACATCGAAAAACCAGAGCGGGCGGCGCAGCGGCATTCCGGCCACCACCTTCATCAGATGGTGAACGCTGCGCGCGCGAATGCCCGGCGCACTGGCGCTGCCGGGTTCGACGGAGCCGAAGATTTCGGAGTCTCTTACGAACTCGCGCTGCAATTGCGAAGTCACTTCGTAGCGCTCGGTCATGATGTCGCAGGCCGCCAGGCGCCGGCTATCCGCCAGCGCCAGGGCCTCTTCCAGCTTGGGTAGGTCTGTGGGGACAATGATCCAGGGCTTGTCGGCCAGCACGTGCAGGCCGGCGCGCAAGGCCGTCAGGATGCGGTCGATTTTGCCGCGATTCCGGCCAGTGAGGACGGCCACGGCAGGATCGCCGGCAGCGGGCAGCCGCCGCAACATTTCGGCCAGGAAATCGGCGCCGAGATGGACATCCATCTCCCACCGGGTGGGGTTTTCCGGGCGCCCGTTAAACAGCATGACGCGCGAGAGATAATCGATGACTTCCGGACCGAATGGCGCGAACACGGCCACGCGCCGGTCTACGTTGGGATACATTTCACGCTGCAGCAGCGCGGCGTGGAAGTGAGCCGGATCGAGGACGATGAGCCGCATGGTGCGCCTCAAGCCGGAAACGGCCACACCCGTTCGATCGTCTTGCTGAGCATCCAGCGCTTGTCGTCGTCATTCAGGAATTTCATGTCGTCGCGGACCACGGTGAGGGCGCGCGCGTAGCTGGCGCCGGGCGTCTGCTCCACAATCGGCCAATCGGTGGCCCACATCAGCCGCTGAGGCCCGAAGGCCTGGTGCAACCGCTTGACGTGCTCCTGGGCGTCTAAATAAGGATACGGCTGCTTCGAAAGCGACCACGTATGGGAAACCTTCACGAACACTTTCGGGTAGCGTGCCAGGGCAATCAACTTTTCCAGTTCTTTGGGTTGATCCACCGGGCAATCGGCCATGTGATCGATGACCACGGTGAGGTCCGGGTATTGGGCGATCAGCGCTTCCGCGTCCGGCATGCGGGTGATGGGAGCGAGGATGGTCATGGGAACGTTCAGTTCCTGGCAGCGTTTCCACAGCGGCGGCATGAGCGGGCCGCGGAACCAGTCGCCCGAGGCGTTGCCGGAGGGGCTGATGCGGACGCCGTGGAAGCCCTGCTCGGTCCAGTGAGAAAGGTGATCGGGCGCGGCCGGGTCGAGCGGGTCCACGCGGCAGACCGCCCGGAAATATTGCGGGTAGCGCTTGAGCGTGGCCAGCGTGTAGCGGTTGTCGTAGCGGTAGTGGATCACCTGAATGAGCACGGTCTTGGCCACTCCGTTGGCCTTCATCAGCGCCAGCAGCATTTCCGGAGTGGCGTCGCGGGCGGGCGGATGGGCCTCCTTAGCGAACGGAAAAGCGGGATCGTGTTTCCACACGTGCACGTGCGGATCGAAGATGCGATAGTCTGCCGACCAAGCTTGGCTTGCCATAATTCCGAGAAACGTCCGCCGCGACCACTGCGTGCGAATGGCACGCCGCGGCTTACACATAAATCGGTTCCAGGCGGTTGACCACGTACGCGCCGCAGCGCTCATAGCTGGCGCGCGGCCCTTTGCGCGCCACATCCAGATCGACGCACAGCCAGGATTGGAAATCGACCGATTTGAGGACCCGGTGGCAGGCGGGAAAATCGATTTCGCCGTCGCCCAGATCGAAAATGTTGTCGGTCAGTTTTGGGCCGGTCTGGCGGGCGTCCTTATAATCGGCCATCATCAGGCGATGCTTGTATTTTTCGAGCGCCGCCACCACGTCAATGCCGGCGAGGTGCATGTGCGCGGTATCCGGCGAGAGCCAGAAGAGCTTGGGATCGGTCATGGCCATGCAACGGTCCAGCTCAGCCGAGTCTTGCACCATCTGGCCCAGGTGATTGTGCAGGCCCGCGCGGAACCCCATTTCGCCGGCCAGTTCGCCGAGATGGTTGTAGCAATCGCACATGGCTTTGAAGGCGGCCTCGCCCGACCCCTGCGCGCGCGACGGCGAGAAAACTACCAGTCGGCTGGCGCCGAAATTTTTGAGGTATTCCATGGCCTTTTTGGCATTGGCCAGCACCAGCGCGTGGCGCGCCGGATCGTGGGCCGGCCCGTTGAAGGAGATGGTGATGATGCTCAGGCCGCGCCGGTCCACCTCCTTGCGCATCTGCTCCATCGTAATGTTGTAAGTGGTCAGAATCTGCGGGAACTGGGTGAGGCGCGCGCCGATAAAACCGGTGTCCTTCATTACGTCGAGAATGTCCGTAAACGGCACCCGCGGAAAGGAATTCCAGAGATTGGTGCCGAGCGCCCACTTCACATTGCGATTGGCCGGCAGGCGGCCCGCGGCGCGAACCAGGCTTCCGGCCAGCAGAGTGATAGCGGCGCGTCGGGTCATGATTGCCTCGCCCTCGAATTGTACCCCGGCAGGCGGCGAGGCTCAAATCCAGCGTTGCGGGCGGCTCGGGCAGCGGCCAGAGCGTGGATCCCCCCGCCTGGAGTGGCCGCCCCGTGCCGGGTCTGACGCTGCTCTTCTTCAACCCGGCCAAGGGTGTTCCGGAAGCAGCAGAAACGGTCACCTCCGGGACAGCCACTCCCGTCTTCGAAAGACCGGGATCAGCCGCCGAAGCGGTGTCCCAGGTCCGGCATCGCGGCGCGAATCCACCGTTCCTTCCGGCGGGCTGCCGCTACTCTTGCGACTTGCATTCCAATATCCACAGCAGAACTAACCTGGATTCGTCCCATTCGCCGGGAGCGAAGCCGATAAAAGCCGGTAATGCTCCCTGGCGCGCTGCACGATGGAGTCTGCCTGTTCGGGCAAGTTCTTCCTCAACCACAGCAGGATATTCTCGGCGCTCGGCATCACGCCCCAGGACGGCCGGTGATTGGCCTTGATCTGAACACGCAACCGCTCGGCGCCCGGCCCCAGGATCTCATCCATCGAAAGGTAGAGGGCCGTTTCCAGTGTGCCGTCGGGCTGCGAGGGCAGCAGGTGCGTGTGAGTGCACAGAACACCCTCTAAGTTGGATATCTCGAATTCCTTCCCGAAGACATCGATCGCATAGGCACAGTACAAGCTGAATGACGATTGCTCCAGCAACTTATTCCACAACTGCTCCAACCGGATGGCGGCCGCAAACTGGCGCGCCCTCCACAGGATGCCGACCATTTCTCCGTAAGCGCGTAGTTCCTCCGCGCCCTCGCGCGGGCGAACCTGCCGCATAGCGGCCCGCATGGTTCTTTCGAACAGTTGCCAGTCCGGCTGGCCCGAAACCATGAATTCGGCCAAGGTCTCGTGAGCGTCCCATAATACGAACTGACGGCTGGAAAGCAAGTTGGGAAGTTCCGCTCCTAAGGATGCTAAGTGCCGGGAAAACATCTGCCGGTGTTCGGAGGTCGCGATGAGCAGAACGCCTTCTCCGCGGCGCAACCCTGCCCAGAGGTACTCACCGACATTCCGGGTGAGTGCCGTTTCATCAGCTTCGTAGAGTTGCACGAAGTGGCCCCCTGGGTGAGGCCGTTGCAGCAACTTTTCCCAGGGAGTCGTCATAAACCTCTTCAATTGTAGCGCGTACCGGAGGACGCCCGTAAGTCCACCTACAATGGTACAAACCGGACATTTCAGCGGCCGGTGAGTTGCGTAACAACTATCCGGCGCCTCCCATCACGGATCGGATCAGTTCTGCAAGCTCCTGATAGGCATACAGATCCTGAGGCTTATGAAAGTAGCCATCCGCCCCCAGCCGCTCGGCCGCCGTGCGATCGGCGTCGGCATTGGAAGACGTAACAACGATCACACGTAAGTGGCCGAAGCACGCATTCGTACGAATTGCCCGCAAAAGTTCAATACCCGTGATTTTTGGTACATTTAGGTCCAGGAGAACCAAGACGGGACACACCGCGCCGCTGCAGGTAACCTCTTCCAGATACGCCAGGGCATCCTGACCGTTCCGGGCAACGTCCACGCGGAAATTCAATCCGCACCCGTGCAGGACTTCCCGGATAACAAACAAATCGGTTGAGTTATCCTCGACGAGTAAGACGACAGGAGGGCCGCCCTGCGGGGATTGCGGGTTCTTGACCTGGTTCACGGGCGGCTCGGAAGGGCGAAGCTGAAAGTTGACCCTCTGCCGGGTTCAGACTGATCGAGCCAGATGCGGCCGCCGTACTGGGCCAGAACGCGTTGGCAGATCGAGAGTCCGATACCGCTTCCAGGATATTCCTCGCGTGTGTGCAGCCGCTTGAAAAGCCCGAAGATCTGTTCTCCAAACCGGGGTTCGATGCCGATGCCATTATCGGCAACTGAGAACACGCACCAACCGTCCCGGACACCGGCGGTGACATGAATACGCGGATCCTCTTTATCGCGATACTTAACCGCATTACCGATCAGGTTCTGGAAGAGTTGGGCGAGGCGGCTTTCGTGGATTGGCACCGGCGGCAGCGTTCCGGATGTCACCTTAACACTGGCCTGTTCAATGGCCGGGCGCAAGGTCTCCAGCACCTGCGCGAGCACCTTTCCGGAATCCACTACCGGCGGGGGGCCTTCCTCGTATTTCGTGGCCCGGGTATAGGCCAGGAGATCTTCGATCAAGCAAGTCATGCGCCTGGCACCGGCGATGATGTTGGTCAGGAACATCGGGCCGTCGCCCTGCAGTTGTCCCCGGCAGTTGCGCTCGATCAATTGACCGGAAATGCCGATCGTGCGCAAGGGTTCCTGCAAATCGTGGCTCGCCGAGTAGGCGAACACTTCCAAATCCCGATTGACGCGGCGGAGTTCCTCATTGGACCGCTTCAATTCCGCCTGCGCCCACTGGCTCTGTTCAAAGAGGCGCGCATTATCCATGGCAATGGCGGCCTGCGCGGCAATTCCCTTGACGATGGCTTCGTGCGTTGGATTAAACCGGTCCGGCAGCGAGTGGCCGAAGAACAGGCCACCGAGCACCTCGCCCGATCGCGCAACGATCGGCACGGCCAGGTAACTGCGAACCGGTAAGGAGCCTTCCGGCGCACCTTGGTCCGCCGGATTCTTTGGGAAGCGCGGATCGCTGGTAATGTCCACGGACCGGATAATCGACTCGCCGCGAAAGGTAGGCGCAAAAAGATCCGCATTACGCGGCATCGGAAACCTCGCGAAGGCCTCCTTTGGCAAGCCGGAAAACTCGTAGGATCCACCCGCCGCGCCAGGGACGTTATGCAGGAATGAACCGAATTCCGCGCCCACCAGCGCGGTGGCAATATCCGTCACCTCTTGCACGAGCAGTTCCGGATCCAATTGGACTGCCAGACGCGGCCCCACGCGGTTCAGCAATTCGGCGGTGCGCCGCGCCTCTTTCTCGCGTGCCAGCATGTCCGCACGTTCCTGCTCGACGCGTTTCAGGCGGCTGATATCGCGGGCGATTTTGGACGCGCCCACAATTCGCCCGGCCGCATCGCGTACCGGCGAAACCGTCAGAGCCACGTCGATAATCTGCCCGTCTTTCCTGCGCCGGCGGGTTTCATAATGCCCGACACGCTGGCCGCTTTTGATCTTCCTGATGATTTCCGGTATTTCGTCCACGCGGTCCGGCGCGGCGAGCATCGAAACGGGCTGGCCTATGGCCTCCGCCGCGGTGTATCCGAACATGCGCTCGGCGCCCTGGTTCCAACTGGTGATGATGCCGTTCAGGTCTTTGCTGACGATCGCATCCTCGGAACTCTCCACCACCGCCGCAAGACGTTGACGCGCGATTTCGAGCTGCCTCCGCTCGGTAATATCGGTGGCGATTCCGCCAATGCCGGAGATACTACCATCGGCCTGCACCAGGGGAAACTTGACGGAGATGTAACTGTGGACGCCGTCATCGACTGGCGCGGATTCTTCCAGCGTGAGTGGAGCGCCGGCCGCCAGTACCAGGCGGTCGTTCTCCCGGAACTGCTCGGCGGTCGCCTTCGGGAATAACTCAAGGTCGGTCCTTCCGATAACTTCACCTTTGGAGATATGAAACAGCTCCTCCCATCGTTGGTTCACCAGTAAGTAGCGGCCCTGCAGATCCTTTTGAAAAATCACCGCTGGCGAATAATCCAGAATCGCCTGCAGGCGCTGTTCACTTAGGACGCGGGCTACTTCGGCGCGCTTCTGTTCCGCGGCCAGGGCCACGTGCGCTGCGATGGCGGTGGCGATCTCCAGATCGCCGGCCGCCGATTGGCACGGCTCGGCATAATACAACATGAATTTGCCGAATACACCCGCGCTCAAAGCCAGGGGCACAAATGCCAGGGCGCGAATGCCCTCGCGAAGGAGCGTCTCCCGGTATCCCACGAGGCTTTCATCGGCAAGCGCGTCATCGATCACGAAGGCTTTGGCGCCCTGTTCGCCTTTTAGCCAAGGCGAGTGGCCCGTGACCGCGGCCTGATATTCCGCGGAAAGTCCGCGTGATGCCCGGAACCGCATAACGCCGTCATCGTCGAACATCAGGATCGCCGCGCGGTCAGCCGAAGTGGCCTCCAGAAGGCTGGTCAGGGCGGCATGGTAGACGTCTTCCAAGCCATGCGCGCGGCTAAGTTCGGCAAGCAGCGTGTATAGAGTTTTGAAACGGTCCACTCCCGTCGCCGTGCCGGAATTTACTGCCGCAGACACAGAAGTCGCCTCGATGTTATCGCGTCTGCGAAAACGGCCACGAGGGGCACCTTGCAGGTGAGTGTGTTCCGGCCCGGTGGACGAAGATGTCAGCATTACCTCACTACCTGATTGGATTGGGGTGAACTTCACAATTCGTGACAGCTTCGGCCAGGTGAGCGGTATCCACAGTGTAACTCCCCAACCCCGAGAGATCCCGATCGCTCCCGGAGTGGTATCCCCGCTTTTCACGATACACCTGTTTCTTCGTTGACCTCTGTGCCGGATCGCACTCAGCCGGCCAGCGCAGTCCGCTCCCTCAGGGTACGCAGACTGCTGTGGGCGCGCGGCCAGGCGGAGGCCGGACACAAAACGGCCAGGCCCCGCGGCCGGAGAGGTCTAATTGACCGCGAACACTACCGGGCGCACGCCCGCGCCAATTCAAGCTGCCGGATGGCGGCGTCGGTGGCGCGCATGGCCTCCACCTTATGGCCGCAGAAATCGTGAGGCGCGGACCGCATATATTCGTTGGCATCGCGTAACGCTTCGACGGCCGCACGGATCCGCGGATGGCGTTCCTGCGGCTCGGTATTGGCCGGCCGAGAGGTGCCGATCAGTCCCATCACCATCAGGGCGACCCAGGGGGCGAATCGTAGGATTTGTCGTCTCATGGTCCCTCCTTCAAGGGCATTCTATGAGAGTATGCAGCACAATGCGGCTGCTTTGCACGGGTTTTTGCGGGTGGGGGTGAGGTCCGGCACGGAAGCGGTACCAGCCGCGGCGGCCTCAAGCCCAGGTAGGCGGGCGCGGAAGGAGGCGCGATTCCGGCAGGCGGCTTTCGGCGCTTTTAATGACTCATGGCGTAAATAATGTAATTTACCCCGATGCGAATGCCCAACGCGGAAAATCGCTGGGGATACTTGGGATCGTCGGCGTTTTCCCAGGAATCGCCCAGGTCCATATTGTGGCAGATCACCACCATGAGGCGGCCGTTGTCGTCATAAATCCCGCGCCATTTGGCGCCATCCCCTCCGCCCTGCACCGGCGGCTGGGCCGTGGCACACTTCTCGCAGACGCTGTGGGTATAGATGTACTGATAGCCGGGAACCTGATAGCGGTCGTCCAGGTCGTAGACCGTGTGGAAAATGGGGTCGCCGTTCGGCAGATCCACGATCTGGCGCTCGGGCAGCACCTTGTGCATGGTCAGAATGAAGATGTTCCACTCGTCGGTGCCGTGGAAATCGTCGCACATGAAGAAGCCGCCGCGCAGCAAATACTCGCGGAACTTGGCGATCTGCGAATCGGTCAGCTCCCAGTGGCCCACTTCCACCGCATAGAGCCAGGGGTAGTTGAAAACGTCGTCGTCTTCGTCCAGGTTGATGGGCTGCTCGGCGGACCGGCCGTCGATGCGGGTCAGCCGGCGGATGGCCTGGGAGAGGTGGCGGTCCGAACGCGGATAGTCGATGGTCCAGTTGGTATTGCCCTCCCGCCAGTCATATCCGCGCTTGTACTCCGACTGCCAGTCGATCACGAAGTGAGTCGTGGGGTACATGAGGCGTGCGAAAGTCCATTCGCCAGGCCTTTGATAATCGGACGGCAGCGGGAAATTGTTGTATTCCCAGGCCGGATATTCCCGGAAGGGCCGCTGGGCAAACAGCGAGCAGACCACCGCGCCGAGACCCAGCCCGGCCATCACCATCGCACCGCAACGCATTTTCTTCTTCCAGTATAGACGGGTCGATGGCGGGGCTGTACCTGAGCCTCTCCTTCAGCCCAGAGCCGCGTAGAGCGCGGAGGCACGCGGAGCGACAGTCCGCTAAGCTCGTACAGGCCTCAAACCGGCTGGCCGCCCATTGAAAAATCGCCTGGTACCGCGGTGAGACCGCCCCGTTCTGCTACCTTGGCTTCATGGCCAAGCGAAAGCCGGCCCGGCCGGCCGCGCCTCCTCCACGCCGCGGATTTCCTGATTGGCTACCGGCTGGCGCGGCGTTGGCGGCGGTAGCAATCGGGTTGTACGCCAACAGCCTCGCTAACGGCTTTGTCAGCGACGACAAGATCCAGCTTCTGAAGAACCCGCTGGTCACCAGCGTGGCCCAGATTCCGCACATCTTCGGCTCGGGGGTGTGGTCCATTCTGGGCATCCCCGGCAGTCCCGGCAATTACTACCGGCCTTTGCAGTTCCTGGTTTACCTCGCCCTGTATGAAGGCTTCGGCTTTCACGCGGCAGCGTTTCACCTCTTCATGATTCTGTTGCACGCCGTCAACACGCTGTTGCTGTATCTGCTGGTCCGGCGCCTCTGGACGCCCCGGATCGCCCTCGCGGCCGGCGCCCTGTTCGCGGTGCATCCCATCCACACCGAAGTAGTCGATTGGGTGGCCGCTTTGCCCGACCTGATGGTGACCACCCTGGCGCTGTTGGGCGTGCTATGGCTGGCCCGTCGGGACGACCCGCCGCGCGGCTGGCGCATTGCCGGTCACTGCGGCCTGTACCTTGCGGCGCTGCTCACCAAAGAGACCGGCGCGATGCTGCTGCCGCTTTATGCCGGTTTCGGATGCATCTGCCGCGAGCGCGGCTGGCGGGAACTGCGGCACAACGCAGCACTGTATGCGGCAATGGCCGGAACCTTCGGCATCTACCTTTTGATGCGGCGCACCGCGCTGGGTAGCCTGGCGCCCGGTCAGGAGGCATTCTTTCATCTCACCCCGCTGGAATTCGCCTTGAGCGCGGTGGTCCTGGCAGGCCAGTACCTGGCTGCCTTGCTGTTCCCGGCAAATCTCAGCTACTTCCATGTTTTCCATCCCACCGCGGGCCTTACTCCGGCGCTGCTGCTGGCGGCGGTGGCGCTGGCGGCAATCGCCGCGGCATTGTGGCGCTTCCGCCCGCCTTTGGTGGCCTACGGCGTATTTTGGATCGCCGTGACCCTCGCGCCTGCGTTCAACCTCACCGGCGTCGGGCAGAACGTCTTCGCGGAGCGCTACCTGTATCTGCCCTCGGTCGGTTTCTGCTGGATCGCCGGGTGGGCTTGGGACCGCCTGGCCGGCTACCAGCCCAGGTGGGCCATGGCCGTTGCCGCGGTTTTGCTGCTGGCCTGCGCAGGTCAAGCCGCGGCCCGCAACGGCGACTGGCGCGACGATTACACGCTATTTCAGATCACCTTGCGACAAGCGCCCACCTCTGGCTGGCTGCACAACTGGATGGCCGGCGTGTACGTAGAGCGCCACCAATTCGACCGGGCACTGGCAGAAGAACGGCTGGCCGTAGAGTACGAACCGCGCGCGCCGGCGTTTCACGAGAACCTGGGCAACATTCTGCTGGTGACCGATCCGCGCGCGGCGATCGCCGAATTTCAGAAGCTGCTGGCGCTCCAGCCGGGGCGGGCTGAGAACCACTCCGACCTGGGCATCGCCCTGGAGGCAGCCGGCCAACCTCGGCAGGCCGCCGCGGAATACGAGACCGCCTTACGGCTCGAACCCGGCGACCGCGAGGCACAGGAAGGCTACCGGCGGGTGATGGCGCGGTTTCGGTGAATCTCGCCGTGCCTCGCCGCGAGCAGTTGTGCTTGCGGCAACTGCGAATGGACGTAGCGCGGCACGCTGGCCATCGAATACGTTGAAACTGGCGGCGGCCAGCATGGCAGCGAACTGCACCAGCAGTTTCTGGACGTCGGCGCCGGTCGGGAGGATCCCCAGGTCCACCAGGCGGGTTAGAAAATCGCGGTAGAGGACGCGAAACCAACTTGGACAGCGGCGCGAAGCCGGAAGTGCCCAAGAGCGTGCTACACTGCCGGAGGTGGCCCTCGCAGCAAGTCAAATGACGGCCAAGCCCCTGAAAACGTTCGAGGCCGGCGACAGCGCGGAATGGCGCGAGTGGCTGGCCCGGCATCACGATTGCGAATCCGAAGTGTGGCTGGTGTTCTACAAGCGCCACACCGGCCGTGCCGGCGTCGGCTACGCGGACGCCGTCGATGAAGCGCTGTGCTTCGGCTGGATCGACAGCCTGGTTAAGCGCCTGGATGACGAGCGGTATGCCCGAAAGTTCACACCGCGCAAGCCGGACAGCAAATGGTCCACCGGCAACCGCAAACGGTTTGCAGAACTTCAGGCCGGCGGGCGGCTGATGCCGGCCGGAATGGCGCGTCCGCCCACCGCGCGCAACGGCGATGCGCCCAGGCCCGCCACGGCCGAGATCCCGGACTACATCGAGGAAGCGCTGCGGCGCAGGCCGGCGGCGTGGGAGTTCTTTGAGAGCCTGGCGCCCTCCTACCGGCGTTTGTATATCGGTTGGATCGATTCCGCCCGGCAGCCGAAGACCAAGGCGCGGCGGTTGAAAGAGGCGATTGAGTTGCTCGCCGGCGGCAGGAAGCGGCGATCCACCAACACCCTGGGGATCACCGGCCGCTCACAAGTGATCGTCTAAGCCGGGCTAGTCTCCGAAGCTGCCAACTTCCTCGCGCTCTTCGGCGGCCTTGGCGGGGGCGGCCGGAGCGGGCATGCCGGCAATCTGCACCAGGTCGGGACCGGGCTGCTCTTTCAGCACGTGCTCCCGGTAGAGTTTCATCATGCGCTCGTGTTCCTGCTGCTCCTTGAGCTTCGCGTCGCGGGCCCGGATTTTTTCCTCGCGGGCGGTCTTGGCGATCCCCAGGCGGTCCAGATCGTGCTGCACTTCGTTGGTGACAATCTCCTCGCGCAGCACCAGAGAATGGTCCACGTTCTTCAACGGCACCGACTTCCCGCCGGCGAAGATCTCGTGCCGGCCGTGCTCCTCATACCACTTGGTGAGCGACGCGGTCATGTGCATCTTCTCGATAATGTTGCGCCAGCCCACGCCGGTATTGTACGCGCAGAAGGAGATTTCGCCTTCCTGCGTGGCGTAGGGGATGATGCACTGCTCGGTGCGGCGGAAATCGTAGTTGAACAGATCCTGGAACCACATGCCGGCGATGAACAGGAAATTCCACCGGTCGCGGCGGCGCTTCTCGATGTCCTCCATGGTGCGGTCCTTGCCCACTTTGCCGTAACTCTTGCCGGTGGCCCCGAAGGTCTTATCGAACTTCTTCATCATGTCGGCGAGCTTGAACTGCGAAGGCGCCGCGAAGGGATCATAATTACGCGCCACGGCCAAGCCCATACCGAGGATGGAGAGCCACTTGCCGCGGGCGGCGTCATTGACGTGAGCCACATCGCGCGCCAGCCGGTCGGCATTCAGGAAGGAGGTAACGGGCGCCCTTTCCTTGGTTTCCTTATCCACCATCACGGCCATGCCCACGCCGCAGTTGGGGTGGCAGCCGCAGCTCAATTGCCCCCAGCCGGCCTGCGGCCCGTGAACCAGGTCGCTCCAATCCGAGAAAGTGGACATGAAGGAAATCGGAAACCAGTCGCGTGCCGGCTCGCCCAGGCCCATCTGGTTCTTCACGTCGTGCGCCAGGTGCGACAGGGTGTACCGCTGCGCCATGCGGCGCTCGTCGGTCACGGCTTCGTCGCGGCCGGTGAAGGAGACCGGCTGGAACGAAAGGAACGGAATCTTCTTGGGATTGTCCAACGCGAACTGCACGATGCGGCCCACCTGCTCATTGTTAATGCCGTTGATCAGGGTGATGACCGGGATGATGTCCACGCCGTTGGAATACAGGTTCTCGATGGCCCGCAGCTTCACATCGAAGAGGTTGCCGACCTTGCGATGGGAGTTGGCCGCGTTGCCGATGCCATCGAACTGCAAGTAGGCGTAGCGCAGACCCGCTTCCGCGGCCTTTCGGCAGAACTCCGGGCTTTTGGCGAACTCGATTCCATTCGTGGCCGCCTGCACCGAGGTGTACCCAACCTCGCGGGCGTAGCGCACGGCATCCAGGAAAAATGGAGAAATGGTCGGCTCCCCGCCGGAGAACTGCACCGACATCTGCCGCTTGGGCTTGATGGTGACGGCGTTGTCAAGAAGGGTTTTGATATCGTCCCAGCTCAGCTCATGGACAAAGCCCACCTGGTTGGCGTCCATGAAGCAGGGGTCGCACATCATATTGCAGCGGTTGGTCAGGTCAACCGTGAGCACCGAGCCGCGCCCATGGGTAATGGTGCTGGAACCGTGGCGGTGCAGCGTGGCGTCATTGTGGGCGCGGATGTCGCGACCCGGAAATACCTGTTCGAGGTGGCGGAAGAAGGCCGTATCGATGGCCATCACGTCCTCGAAGTGGCCATGGATCGGGCAATCCTTGACCATCAGGATTTTGCCGTCGCGTTCGATCACCTGGGCCTTGATTTCGCCCGGCTTATCGGTATACAGCACTTCCAGGGGAGTCTTGCCGTCCAGAATCTGCTGGCGGATCTCGGGGACGCAGCGCGGGCAGAGCGAATCGGTCTGGCGCGGCCAGCCGAGTGGCGGCTTCACCTTTTCCCAGGACTTCAGAAGGGGTTTATCCGACCACTTCGGGACGAATCCCGGATTCTGATGAATCCGATTGAGCTTATCGAAGACGACCCAAGCCGCACCAGCGGCATACGTAACAGCTTTCTCGACATATTTAATTGGCTTGTGCATCTTTTTGAACTCCTCCCGAACGTCCCAGCTAGGATGGCAACGGCGTACAGCCAGCAGCAGAGTGACAGAGATGTACGCTTGCCCCAAGTATAAGGAAAGCCCCTGGGGAGGGCCTAGATGTTGGCATTAAAATGTTGAATTTACTCGTTGTACGGTAGGGGATGGGGTTGAACGGGGCAAGAGGGGGATCGAAGCGGACGCGGTTAGGCGTATGAAATTCAACGGTTTACCGTTGGATCGGAGGTTGGGCATGCCGACGGACGGGGAACCGTGCATCGTGCCTGGCGCACGGTGGTTGAGGGATCTTTCGCCAACCAGAAGACGGCTTATGTGCTGCCGGACGGCTTGGAGCGCCAACTCTTCATGGCGTAAACGGCACCCTGCCGGTTTCGGCATTATTCCGCGCTCTGTTTCCTGGTCAGGCACCACGGAATCGCCCCGGGGGTCTACGGCGGATGGCAGCCGGATTACCAATGCGCATTGCTGGACATCGGCTTCGCCGGAGATCCGAATTCTCCGCCAGGCGGCGCCGGCCCGCACAGCGTCGGCGGCAGGTACGCTGCTTCAGACAGTGAGCCCGCCGGCATAACTGCTCCTGTCGCCACTCTGGTCGCCCCCAATTTCCAGAGCCGCGATGGAGTACAATCACGCTCGGGTGACTCCATGATCGCGCCCCTCACGCCGCTGGATTTTCTGGCCCGCGCCGCCCACGTGTATGGCGATTCGCCAGCGGTTGTGGATGGCGAGCGCCGGTTCACCTACCGGCAGTTTGCGGCGCGTGTGGAACGCCTGGCCGCGGCACTGGCGGCGCTGGGAGTCCAGCCGGGCGACCGCGTGGCGGTGCTGGCGCTCAACGGGGTGTGCGCCCTGGAAGCCCATTTCGGCCCCATGCGCATCGGCGCGGTGCTGGTCATGATCAACACACGACTGGCTCCGGGCGAGATCGAATGGATCCTGAAACACTGCGGCGCCAAAGTGCTGCTGGTGGACGCCAGTCTGCGCCCGCTGGTGCAATCGGCCGGCGTTCCCCACCTGATCGACAATTACGAGAGCTTCCTGGAAAGCGCCCCCGGTCCGGCGCCTCCCGCCCCTGGACCCATCGACGAAAACGCCTGCATCGCGGTGAACTACACCAGCGGCACCACCGGCGTCCCCAAAGGCGTAATGTACACCCACCGCGGCGCCTGGGTGAACGCCATGGGCGAGATTACCGAACACGGATTGACCCACGCCAGCGTCTACCTCTGGACCCTGCCCATGTTCCACTGCAACGGCTGGTGCTTTCCCTGGGCCGTGACGGCAGTGGGCGGCCGGCACATCTGCCTGCCGCGCCCGGAGCCTCGCGAGGTGCTGCGGTTGATCGAATCGGAGGGCGTGACCCATCTATGCGGCGCCCCGGTGGTGGTCGCCTCGCTGGCCGAGTGCTGCGCCGCGCAGCGCATTTGCTTCACCCGCCCACTGACGATGGTGACCGCCGGTGCGCCGCCCACCCCCGCGATAATCCGCGCCGCCGAAGCCATCGGCGTGCGCCTGAACCACGTCTATGGCCTCACCGAAACCTACGGCCCGCACACGGTCTGCGCTCCGCAGGAGGTCTGGCAGCATCTCGACGCCTTCGGCCGCGCGCAGGTGAAAGCGCGCCAGGGAGTGCCGTACATAGTAGCCGGCATGGACCTGCGGGTGGTGGATGAACACCTGCGTGACGTCCCCTTCGACGGACAGACCATGGGCGAAGTGGTGATGCGCGGCAACAACGTCATGCTGGGCTATTATGCGAGTCCTGAGGCTACCTCCGAAGCGTTCGCGGGCGGCTGGTTCCACTCAGGCGATTTGGCCGTGGTCCATCCGGATGGCTACATCGAGCTGCGCGACCGCAAGAAGGACATCGTGATTTCGGGCGGCGAGAACATTTCCTCCATCGAAGTGGAG
>DATJRE010000195.1:0-3275 GCA_035505095.1 Bryobacteraceae bacterium
GCGCGGGCAGTAGTCGATTGCGGCTGGGCGGCCATAGGCATAATCTGGCTGGTTTCCGCGCTCGGCACCAAGCCCACCGCACGCCGCATTCCGCTGGCCGCGAGAGGCCTGCATATCCTGGTGCTGGTGCTGGCCTGGAGCCTCATCTTCGCGCGCTACTTTCGCGTGGGGTTCCTGCGCACCCGCTTCGTGCCGGAGGGCGCGTGGGCCGGTTGGTTGGGCTGCGCGGTGGCTTGGATGGGCTTCGCCTTCACGGTGTGGGCGCGCTACTGCCTGGGCCGCAACTGGAGCGGCATGGTGGAAGTCAAGGAGAACCACACGCTGGTGCGGAGAGGTCCCTACGCGCTAGTGCGGCATCCGATTTACACCGGGCTTTCTCTGGCGCTATTGGGTACGGCGGTAGTTTACGGCGACCTGTGCTGTCTGATCGGCGCCTTGTTAGCATTCTTCGAGTGGAAACGGAAGTCGCTGATGGAAGAACGGTTCATGATCGAGCAGTTCGGGCGCGAATACATCGATTACCGCCACGAGGTGAAGAGCCTTATTCCGTTCGTCTGGTAGCGCAGAACCTCCTGCGAGTGGGTCTTCAAAGGAACTGTAACTTAACGAACGTTGACGAGTGCATGAATACGAATTGCATGAACTTCATGACTACTTTTTACAGAATTGTTATGGTACTTATAGACCTTCTAGAATTTGGTGGCAATGTACCTTTTGCCACGAAAACTTGCGACCCTCGGTCTTGGGGTTCTTCTTTCGATGTTCTGCGCGGGCCGTTCCGCCTACGCGCAGGGATCATCCCTTAGCTTGGCTTCCGGATCAGTGGCCAAAGGGAGTTCGATTTCCCTCAATCTCTCTTTGACCGCCGGTAGTGGCGGCTCCCCCGCGGGGCTGCAATGGACGCTGACCTATCCGTCCAGCGATATTACCTCCTTCAGCGTGGCGGCGGGGTCGGCGCTGACCGCGGCCGGCAAGACGCTAAGCTGCGGTTCAGGCACCGGGCAGGTAATCTGTGTGGCAAGCGGGATAAACGCCAACACGGTGGGCAACGGTGTGGTCGCGGTGGTCACGGCAACCGTTGCTTCCGGGACCAGTAGCAGTTCGGATTCGATTCCGATCAGCAACGCCCTGGCGACCTATCCGAACGCCAGCGTCGATACCACGACGGCAACCGGCGGTACACTTACCTTGGTTGGTGGGGCGCCGGTGATTACCAGCGCGACGACCGCCAGCGGGACAGTGGGCACCGTATTTTCGTACCAGATTGCTGCCACCAATTCGCCTACCAGCTACGCAGCGACGGGGCTGCCGAGCGGGCTATCGGTGAGCAGCACCAGCGGGTTGATCTCGGGAACGCCCACAGCGGCGGGTACCTCAACGGTGAGCCTGAGCGCCACGAATAGCACGGGCACCGGCAACGCCACCCTCACCGTGACGGTTACAGCCGCGGCGCCGGTGATTACCAGCGCGACGACGGCCAGCGGGACGGTGGGCACTGCATTTTCGTACCAGATTGCCGCCACCAATTCGCCTACCAGCTACGCAGCGACGGGGTTACCCGGCGGGCTATCGGTGAGCAGTACCAGCGGGTTAATCTCCGGCACGCCGACAACCGCCGGCACCTCAACAGTGAGCCTGAGCGCCACGAATAGCACCGGGACCGGCAAGGCCACCCTAACCCTCACCATCAGCGCCGCTCCCGCCGCCATCTCGTTTGTGCAGGCAACTGCCAGCGCAGCTTCCAGTAGCGCCAGTTCGTTGGCCGTCTCCTTCCCGGCCAAAACCAATGCGGGTGATCTCATTCTGGTGGCCTTCGATTTCACTACCAGCACCACCCTATCCTCCGTCACCGATTCCCAACACAACTCCTTCACCGAGGTGGGAACGCAATTGACCTCGCCGGGCGGAGCCCGCAGCCGGGTCTACTATGCCACCGATATTAAGGGCGGGTCGGACACGGTGACCATTAAACTTTCTGGAAGATCCACTGTCCTGGAGGTTTATCTCAACGAATACTCGGGTGTGAATACGACCAGTCCGATCGACGTCCAGGCGGGAAGCTCGGGCAGCGCCGGATCGGTTTCCAGCGGTAGCGCCACCACCACCGCCGCCGGGGACCTGATTTACGGCTTTTGCATCGGCGACTCGGCCTGTACCGTGGGTTCCAGCTTCACAGCGCGTTCCACGTTCCACAGTAATCTGACCGAAGACAAGCTCGCCGCGACCGCCGGTTCTTACGCCGCCACAGGCACCGCCAACAGCGGTTGGACGATGCAGATGGTTGCTCTCCGGCCGGCTTCGGCAGCCGCACCGGCTCTCACCAGCGCACGCACGCCGGTTACGACCACCGCCGGAACGTCCCGCACGGCGCCGGCCTCCGGGAGCGGCGCCCTCACGCTGAGCGCCGTGCCGGCAGCGCCGGCCCAGTCGCAGGCGGTGACCGGCCTCTACTGCGTGCCGAGAATCGTTCCCGCCGGCGGTCAGGCCACCTGCGAACTGCGCGCGACCTCCGACTCCGCCGCCACGCCGATCCAGCTAACCACCAGCACCGGGCAGGTGAAAGCACCCGGCACCGTCGCCACGCGGGCCAATCAGACCCGCTTGACCTTCCAGGTGATCGCCGATCCCACGGCCCGGGCACAAGCAGCGACCATCACCGCCGTGGCTGGCATGTCCACCGCGCAGGATACCATCCAGGTGCAGGCGATGGCCGGACCGGTGCTGACGGTTCCAGGCGCGCAGACGGCCGCGGTCGGCAAGCCGCTCCGCTTCCAGGTGGCTGCCGTCGATCCGGCGGGTCTGCCGGTGCAACTCACGGCTTCCCACGTTCCGGCGGGCGCTTCCTTCGATGCCGCCAGCGGCACTTTCGAATGGACACCGGCGGTTTCCCAAAGCGGCCGGTACCCGGTCACGTTCGGTGCCGTGAACTCGGCGGGACAATCTTCATCGGCACAGGTCGCTGTGAACATCGGCTCCGGACTGCCCACGGTGGCGGGTACGGAACCACTGGCGTGCAGCCCCGGCGCCATCGCGACACTGAAGGGCAGCGGGTTCGCCGCGCCAGGATCGGCTTTTTCCGACCCCTCGGGGCAGAGCATGGCCTTGGGCGGCACGAGCGTTCAAGTCAACGGTCAACCCGTGCCCGTGCTGGCCGTCTCGGAGGCGCGGGTCACGTTCCTCTGCCCGGCCTCGGAACCGGGTACTCCGCTGGCGGCCACTGTCGTAACGGAAGCCGGCAGCAGCAATCCCGTAACGGCCGCGATGCTCATGGCGAC
>DATJRE010000196.1:0-19043 GCA_035505095.1 Bryobacteraceae bacterium
GCCGTCAGGCGTTCCCGCTCGCTGAAATTGTGGTCCAGGCGAACGGTGAAGGAATAGATATCGTCGGAGGAAGGCACGATAAAGTTGTAGCCGGCGGTGTTGAGGCCGTCTCCCACGGTCCAGGTGTTGGGCGGCGGGAGCAGCGCCAGATTTTTGGCCACGACGCCGGTGGTGTCGGGCGCCAGGCGATTGGGGTCGAGCCCGAACAAACTGACGGATTGCAGCGGGCCGGTGGCCCCGGTGGGCGATCTGGGGTTGCCGCTGAGATCTACTGTCGGGTTGGTAGCCAGCGCGTTGGCATCCAAAACGCCCGGGTAATAGCGGAAAATGCCCTGGCGTGCGTCACTGGTTAGAACGGTCGCCGTAGAGGTGCTCCGGTAGTGGTTGATATTGCCTTCGAACAATCCGAAGAAGAAGGTCTTGTTCTTTTTGATCGGCCCCGCCAGACGGCCGCCTACCTGGTTCTGGATGGCCACGCTGCGCGGAACCCCATTGCGGTTGTTGGCCCAGCTATTCGCGTTCAGGTCGGAGTTGTGCAGAAAATCGTAAACGCTGCCGTGGAACTGGTTGGTGCCCGAGCGCGAAACCAGTTGCACCTGGCCGGAACCGCGGCCGTACTCCGCGTCCGCCGGCGAAGTCACCACCTTCATTTCCTCCACACGGTCCACGCTGGTGGCAATCTGTGTGGTGGTGATGGATTCGGTGATGAAATTGTCCTGGATATTGGAGCCATCCAGGGTGATGTTGAGCATGTCGTTGCGGGCCCCGTTGAAATTGGTCCCCACCACACCGGGCTGGGTGGCCACGAAATACATGGCATTGCTGCTGGCTACGGGAAGGTCCGCAATCCGCGTGGTATTTACCAGCCCGCCTTGCGAAGCCGTCAGATACTGGACGCCTTCGGCGGTGGCCGCCACCTGCACGGTTTCGGTGGCCGCGCCGACTTCGAGCTTGATATTCTGCTCCACGTGGTCACCCGTGCGCAGCGTTAGTCCGCTGAGAACAAACTCCCGGAAGCCCTTCTGGGTGGCGCTCAAAGTGTAGTTGCCGGGCGGAAGAGTTGGAAATTCGTAGACGCCGGACGAATTCGATACCACCGTCTTGGAGACTCCCGTGCCGGTATTGAGGGCCGTCACTGCGGTATTCGGCATCGCAGCGCCCGATGCGTCGAGCACAGTGCCCGTAACCACCGCGTCGGTGCCCTGACCAAAGGCTAGCGACGCAATCAGACACACTCCTAGTAGTAATTTCATATTGCAGGCTCCTGATGAGAAGTCAAGCCCTTCTTTGGACCCGAAAAGCGCAACGGGGCGGGTGAAGCACAACCTGATTCTAAGGCTCACCAAAACTGGGGCTTTGCCCCACTAATCTGTAATGAGAATGTTGCGATTATATGGTGAAGCGGTGGGCGTGTCAAGAAAACTTTGCACTCTGTCCCTGTAAATTGAGATGCCCGATTCTGCCGGACATCGGCGCGGGTGCATGGGTAGCCTGGGCCTGCCGGTGAAAGCGAAAACGGCCATGCCGGCGGGCAATCCGATCGAATCCGATCGAATCAAACCGGCCCGAACTCAGCCCTTCGGTCCGTCCGGCAAGCCGCGGCGGGTGGCTCATCATGCCATCCGGACCGATCGCTCTCTCGTCCCCCGAGAGTATCTTTCGGTCAACCGGCTTTCAGCACCACGCTGTCGCCTGCCAGCCGCTCAGCCTCGGCCCGCAACGTCACACTGCCGGCGGAACCGGTGGGTCTGACGATGGCCAGGCACTTGCCATGAAACGTCACCGGGCGCCGGCCACGGAAGCTCTGAACATCTTTGGGATCGGCCGTCCCCACGCCCGCCAGTTCGCCCGCTCCGCTAATGCTGAAGGCCACCGGCACGGCCGCATCGGGTACCACGTTTCCGGCTTCGTCCACCACTTCCAGGGTCACATACGCCAGGTCGTTGCGATCGCGGCGAATCGACTGGCGGTCCGCTCTCAGCCGAAGTTTGGCCGGCTTGCCCACGGTCTGGAAAGCCAGCTCTGCAATCGGTTGGCCGTCGGTGAGCGCCACCGCCTTCAATTCGCCCGGCGCGTAGGGCACGTCGAACTCGGCCTTCCATTTGGTTTCGGCGGAGACTGGTTTGGCGCCTGCCTCGCGGCCATTCAGCAAAAGGCGTACCTGTTGGCCTGACGAGTACACTCGTACCTTCAAAGCTGCGCCTTCGTGGCCCGGCCAAGTCCAGCTTCGCAGTTCGTCCGACCACCCCCAGGGACTGGTCAGTTCCTTTTGTCCTTCCGGCACCGGACGCTGTACCGCCATCTCCAGCTTGCTGTCCCCCCAAAGGACGCGCTTGTAGTGCAGTTGGGGCTTCGCCTCTCCGACCAGGTCGATATCTCCGCAGTAGGCGTTGAACCATGGGTACTTTGCGAAAATCAGCGCGAAGCTCGCTACCGGGATCCCTCCCAGCTCACCTTGCGGCCCCGCCGGAGCGCCGGCTTGCGCAAAGGGACTCGGCGAGTTCAGTTGGGCGTTCCCAATGCCGGACTCTCCCAGATAGTCCATCCCCGTCCAAACGAAGTCGCCGATCACGTACGCGTGCTTCTGAACCATTTGCCAGTTCTCGAAGGACTGCAAGGGGAAGGACTCGGTCCCCATCATGACGCGGTCTGGAACTCGCTCGTGGTCGCTCTCGTACTGCTGCCATAGATAGTTGTAGCCCCCTACGTTCAGATACTGAAAGGCCGGGTCGCTCTCCGCCCAGGCCCGGCGTCTGCCCGCCTCGAAGAAGAATGGGATTGCGGCTGTCACCGGCCGGGTTGTGTCGAGGCGGTGAATCTCATCCACGATTTGTTTGGCAATCGCCACTCCCGCCGGATTGGCCCGCTCGGGAATCTCGTTGCCGATGCTCCAGAAAATCACGCTGGGATGGTTTCGGTCGCGGAGCACCATGGCGTCGATATCGCGCTGCCACCAATCCTTGAAGTAAAGATGATAGTCCTGCGGATTTTTCTGGACCGTCCAGCAATCGAAGGCTTCATCGATCACCAGCATGCCCAGGCGGTCGCAGGCGTCCAGAAATGCCGGCGAGGGCGGATTGTGGCTGCAACGGATGGCATTGAACCCATTCGCTTTCATCAGTTCAACACGGCGTTGCTCGGCCCGGTCGATGGCTGCCGCGCCCAGCAGGCCGTTGCCGTGGTGCATGCAGCCGCCCCGCAGTTTCACCCCCTCGCCGTTAATGCGCAGGCCCCGCTCGGCATCCACCTCCACCTTGCGGATGCCGAAGGTGCTGGTTGCCCGATCCACTGTCCGGGCGTCGGCCACGAGCTCCACTTCGGCCCGCCATAGCTCTGGGTTCGCCATAGACCACAACTGCGGCGATCGCAGCGCGAACTCCTGGTCTACCTGCGCCCTGCCGCCGGCCGGTACCGTCTGCGCGGTCTCCCGCATTCCGGCGGCAACGCCCTTCGGGTCCAGCAACCGCACCCGGGCCGCCACCTCTCGGGCCGCCTTGCCGCGGTTCTCAACCTGAACCGTGACCTTCACCGTGGCGGCCTCGTTCGAGACCTCCGGCGTCGTCACGTACACACCCCACAGCGGCACGCGGACCTCGCCGCTGGCGCTCAGCCACACGTGGCGGTAGATGCCGGAGCCGGAATACCAGCGGCTGTTTCGTCCCTCGTTTCGCACCCGCACTGCCAGCACGTTTTCCCCTTGCCGTTGCAGATAGGGCGTCAATTCATAGGCAAAGGCCGTGTAGCCGTAAGGGTGATAGCCCAAGTGCCGGCCATTCAGCCACACGTCGCTGTTCATGTACACGCCGTCAAACACAATCTCCACCTGGCTCTCGGCTGCCAGGCCATTGGCCCCGAATCTCTTGCGATACCAGCCCGTGCCTCCCACCATCCAGCCGGTATCCCGCTTGCCTTCGCTCGCGTAGCGATCGAACGGACCGGTCCGGGAAGGCACCGCCGTATCGCCCCAGATCGCTCCCTCTCCGTTAGACTCGGGGATCGGCGGCAGATCTTCCACGCTCCAATCGTGGGGCAGGTCGAGCCGGCGCCACCCGCTGTCGTCAAATTCCGGTCGTTCGGCGCCCGCGGCGTCTCCCCGATGGAAGCGCCAGCCCTCGTCGAAGAGCTGAGCGCGCTCGCTCGCCAGGCCGGACTCCGCTTTGGGATCGCCATGCCGTTGACTGTGGGCCCGTTCCGTCAGGAGCGGCACCGCCACCAACCCCGTAACCAGTGACTTCAGCGCTTCGCGCCGTAAGATGCCGGCATCGTTCTGGCCGTTGCCGCTCGCAGCCGCTTCTCTCCCGCTTTCGTTTTCCATCACTGAGCCTCTCCTGATCGGAGCCGGAAGCCATCCGCCGGCGTGCCGGGCAAACAGCCTGATTCCGCGTTTGGTCGAAGATTATCACGGTCTCCGCCCTCGCGCACTATCGGGAACCGGCATCGGGAACCGACTCCCGCGAGAGCCGGCTCGCCTACCCGCATGCAAACCACGGGAAATCGGGCCGCGCTGCAAGGTCCAATCGCTTCGCCCAAGGCCCAGTGAAAGCCGCCGGCCGAAAGAAATCCGGCTGCGGACTGCGGACGGGAAGCGAGGTCTCCATCGAGAGATCCCCCGCCGCCAACCCAGGCCTGGTGACCGGCGCCGGGAATGACGCCGCATGGCGATCCCATCCGCGGCGTGGCAGTACTCGGCCGGTCCCCGGTTCCCGGCGCCGATTCCTCCCGTGATAGACTCTCAATCGTCATTTGGAAAATCATGGATCGCAGAAACTTCCTCTCTACCTCTCTCTCCGCGTCCGCCCTTTCGCTGGCCGGCGCGGCCGTAGCCACCGCCCAATCGTCCGCTGCGCCCGAATACTATGACCTCCGCCGCTATCAGCTCGCCAGCGGACCGGGCACCCGGCTCACCAATCAATATTTCGCCGGCGCCCTCATCCCCGCGTTGAACCGGCTCGGCATCGGACCGGTGGGGGCCTTCTCCGTCTATTTCGGTCCGGACTCGCCCGCTTACTACCTGCTGCTGCCCTCCACGAAACTCGAAACCCTCGTTACCGCCGACCTGGAAGTGGCCAAGGACACCGCCTTTATGCAGGCTGCGGCGCCCTTCTGGGACGCTCCCGGCGGCTCCCCTCCGTACATCACTATCGAGAGCACTCTGCTGCGGGCCTTCGGCGGTCATCCAAAACTCGCCGTCCCGCCCACCGCCGCAAAGAAGGAACCCCGCATCTACCAGCTCCGCACCTATGTTTCGCCCACTAACATGGACCACGTGCGCAAGGTGGAAATGTTCAATCACGGCGAGTTCGAAATCTTCGCAAAAGCAGGCGCCGCGGGCGTCTTCTATGCCGATGCGCTGATCGGCCCCAGACTGCCGAGCCTGACCTATATGCTCAGCTTCCCGAACATGGCGGCGCTCGAAACGGTATGGGAGAAGTTCAGCGCCGATCCCGACTGGAAGAAACTCTCCGCTGACCCGCGGTTCAACCTGAACCCGCCCACCGTCTCGAACATCACCAGCCTCGTGCTGCACCCGCTCTCCAGTTCGCAGGTGTAGCGAAGGGAAGGGCAAGATTGGTCGGCACCGGTTCGGCCTGGTTCCGGCATGGCCGGCCCATCCCTTCCCGGGCACTCCGCCGGCAACTCGGGCCACTACAGTGGGACGTATCAGGCCCGGCGCCCGCCGCCCCGTCCCCCCATCCGGTACCAAAATATGCTCAAGGGGTCACGAAAATATATGCGCTGAGGGATTGGCCATACCCCACGCGCAATTGGGTCAAATAGTAGTCCATCACGCCGGCTTCCGGCGCGGGCGCCAGGTCGTTCGGAATCAACACATTCACCTGCAACGCGCCGGCAAGCAGGCCGGGCGCGGCGCCGGCATAGAAAATTGCGAGCGGGCGCGTGCCCATGGTGACCGAGACCGGCAGCGCCGGAACGGGGAAAGGCGGGCCGGAAACGATGGCGCCATCGGTCTCGGGAGGGGTCATAACGCCCGCCCCGTTAGCGAACAGCGAGACGACCGTGCCCACCGGCGCCGGGTTGCCCGGTCCGTTCTCGGTGCCATCCTGGTTGAGAGCAGTGGCGGCGAGGAGCGTGCCGAAACCGTGGGTGTAGAGTTCCGGAATCGCCGGGAGGACCGCCACAGGGGAGGTGTTGGAACTGACACCGTTCACTTCCACCGTGATCCCGACGCTGGTTTGGCCGGAGATCTCGTAGGGCACCATGGCAGTGATCTGCCCGGTTTCGGGATACGAACCGGGGCCCACGGATAGGACTGTGCCGGAGATGCCATCGAAGAGAACCTGCACGGCGGACGCACCGGCGCCAAAGCGGGCGCCGGGGATGGTGACGAATTCGCCCGGCGCAACCGCGGCTGAGTACTGGCCTGTAAGGACCAAGACCTGGGAGAGCGCCGCGCTGGTGATCTGCTGGTTGGTGATGACGGGCGCAAGCGGAAATGGCGGGCCCGCCTGGGAGAGCACCGCCACCGAGCCGCCGGCCACCCAGAAGTCGCCCGCGCCATCCACCGCCAAGCCCTTGATGGAGCTGAATGGAGCGTAAGCCACACCTTCCATCATCCCCGCCGGATTCACCGATCGAACCGCGTCGCCATCGCCGATGAGAATATCCCCGGAGCTATCGACGGCGATTCCCCAGGGCAGGTCGAGTTCCGCGTCGGCCGCCGGCCCGCCGTTGCCGCTGAAGCCATCTTGGCCGGTGCCTGCCACGCGCTGGATGATACCGGCCGGAGTAATGCGCCGCACCACGCGGGCCGAAGAATCCGTGAACACCAGGTTGCCCGCCTGGTCGAACACCAGCGAGCGCGGGTTGATCAGCAGGGCCTGCGCTGCGGGTCCGCCATCGCCGCTCGATCCATATTGATCGGACCCGGCGATCGTCTGTATGATGCCGCCGGTCGAGACTTCGCGGATGCGATGGCTGGCGGTGTCGGCGATGTAGAGGTTGCCGGAGGCATCCAAGGCCACGCCATCCGGCAGCCCCAGCGAGGCCGCGGTCGCCGGTCCACCATCGCCGGCAAAAGCTGCTACGCCGTTGCCCGCTACGGTCCGGATAATGCCGTCCGTAGTCACCTCACGGATGCGGTCGTTCTGTTCATCGGCGATGTACAGGTTGCCCGCGCTATCGAAAGCCAACCCTGCCGGCCAAGCGAGGCGCGCCGCCGTCGCCGGACCGCCATCGCCGCTGAACCCCGCCTCGCCGTTTCCGGCCACCGCCGAAACCGTCCCATCGGATGCAATCCGCCGCACCATGTGCGAACCCTGGTCGGAGAAATAGAGGTTGCCCGCGGCGTCCTGGGCTATCCCGGCGGGCGCTCCCGCCTCTCCCCAAACCGCCGGACCGCCATTGCCGCCGCATTGGCAACCCGCGACGGTGTGAATGATGCCGGCGGTATCCACTTCGCGCACGCGATTGCTGTCGGCGATGTAGAGATCGCCGGCCGGGTCCACCGCCAGACTGAGGATGTCGGTGAACCATGCCGCGGTGGCCGGTCCGCCATCGCCGTTGTAGGGCGCGGAATAGGGCACGCCGGCGACGGTTTCGGTGACGCCATTGGCGTCCACTCGCATCACCTGGTTGGGATTCCCGCCGGTGCTCGAATAGTTGGTATAGTACACCGCCCCGTTGAAAGCCGCCATACTGCTCAGGTAGCTGACCTGCGCAACCGTGGTGATGATGCCGTCGGGGTCGATCTTGCGGATCGCGTTGTTGGCAGTGTCGCCGAGCCAGATATTTCCGGCCGCATCCGCGCTCAGGAAACCGCCGCCGATCTGGGCATCGAGGGCCGGTCCCCCATCGCCGCTATATCCGGCTACGCCTGTGCCGGCCACCACCACCGAGCTGCCGTCGCTGGCTACGCGCACGATTTGCGCTTTGGCGATGGCATAGACGTTGCCCGCGGAATCGCAGGCGACGGCCCCTGCCGGGACGGAGGCGTAGACTGTCATCAGGCCATCGGGCGAGACGCGGTAAATGGCGGTGCCTCCGGCGAGGTAGAGATTGCCTTGCGAATCGCCCGCGAGGGATTGGTCATACTCGGGCCCCGCGCTGAGGGCGTAGACCGGCTGGCCGGGCGACACGGTGGCGGGGCCGAACTCGGTGACCGGCGACAAATTGCCCTGGGGGTCGATTTTCCAAATGGGACCGTCGTATTCCCCGTAAAGGTTGCCGGCCCAATCGGTGGCGATCAAATCGAAGCGGCCCGTGGACGAATAGGCGGGGCCGAAGAGCGGCGTCGAAAGCGGTCCAATGATGGTGTAGGAGTTGTAATTGGTCTGCGCCTGGCCGGCAGCCATCACCAGCGCTGCCACCCAGGTAAGCATGATCGGCCTCACGTACCATCTAAGACCCGCGAACCGTCCCTTTCAACTACAGCCGCTTGCCCGTTGCGTGTCCAGCCCGGGCAACCCATCTTCCGCCATTCGTTGACCGCGGGACCGTCGGTGATGCGCCCGCCGCCGGCACCGCTCTTCGTTGGCCCGCCCCGCCCTCCGCCGTGCAGCCGCCTCCGCCGTAGCGCCGTCGCCTGATTCACCACCCAAACCGGGCTAAAGAAGCCTTATTATCAGTAGCTTAGCGGCTGCAATTTCGGAGTCCACCCTCCCCGGATGCTATAAATGGTAGCGCAAGGTTTGGCGCCCGTCCCCGCTCGCCGCCTTGCGCCGCTGGAGGTCCCTGAACGGGTTCGTTGCCAAGCTCACATCTGGTTTGCTTTGTTGAAGTTGGGGGCAAAAATGGGTTCGTTCGGTAATTTCTTTCAGCGGCGCCAAAGCCAGGCCAAAGATCCTCGGCCGGCCGGCGTTCCAGGGACCAGCCGCGATCCACGAAGCCAACCCCCGTGGGTTCGTGCCGAAGGCTCAGCGTGCTTTGTTTTATAGAGGTTGCAAGCAAAAAATGGGTTCGTTCGGTAATTTTGGCAGCCGCCTTGCGGCCGGGCCGCCGCTGATGCCGTCCACCGCCGCCCGGAAAGCCCCTCGTCAGAAAACCCCTCGACCACCAGCGGCGCCACCCCACCGGAAATTGGCTTCGTTCCGTAAATTTCGGCCGCCAGGCGCTGGCGGCGAGCAGCCAGGCACAACAGCCGCGGATCTCTCCCGCCGTCCGCAATGCGCGGCGGTCCGCCCACGCCGCGCTGCCAGTTGCCTTCGTTCTCCTCGGCCCAGACCCCCCGCCTCTCCGCCTGCCGTATTCTCCAACACGGCCGCCGCTTTTCCCCACACCGGACCCAAGGCCCTGATTGCAAGTCCCTTCGCTGCATTTCCCCGCAATCCCCCGTCGAAGATTCCAACGCCCGCCGCGCCGTTGCAAAATTCCACACCTGCATCTGCTTGATTTCACAACAGATAAAGAGGCCAAATACACCGCTTTCTGGCCCCTCCCGTGCCCTTATCCAGACCGGAGAAAGGAAGGCAGCATATGACAGTCATTCTGGTTCTGGCAACGTTCCTGGTTTTCATCGTTGTGGATTACGCACTCAATCGCCGCAAGGCCCTCGTCACCGTTCCGGTGGAAACGGCTTCGGCAAATTCGGCAGTCCCGGCCTCCTTAGGCGGCGACTATGTAGACGGTTTCCTGGTCCCCGGCAACATTTCTTATCATCCCGGCCATAGCTGGCTGGTCCGTGAACGCAAAAACGTGGTCCGCGTGGGTGCCGATGAGTTCGCCGCGGCGCTGCTCGGCAAGTTCGAAAGCATCGAATTACCCAAACCCGGCCAATGGATCCGGCAGGGACAGAAGGTCGTCTCCTTCGTACGCGACGGCGAAAAGACCGAAATGGTATCGCCCACCGAAGGTGAAGTCCTCGAAGTCAACCCTGAAGTGTTGCGAAATCCGGCAGCTCTGCGCCACGACCCCTATGGCAAGGGCTGGCTCGTCACCGTCCACGTCCCCGACGAGGAGAACACCACCCGCAACCTCGTCCCCAACTGCTTAGTCCGCGAGTGGGTCCGCGAGTCCGTGGAACGCCTCTATGCCATGCAGCCCGCTCTGGCCGGCGCAGTTGCCGCCGATGGCGGGCGCCCCTCCGAAGAGCTTCTGGCAGGACTGCCGGATGCCGGCTGGAAAGAAGTCACCGCCGAGTTTTTCCTGACCGCGTAGCCCGGTTGTAAAGTTTTGCTACACTTTTTCCCGTATTTCTGGTAAAAAAGAGTTGAGGGTCCTATTATATGCCGAGAGCCATCCTGTACGACAGCACCCTCTGCATCGGGTGCAAGGCCTGCGAAGGAGCTTGCGCCGAGCGTTGGGGCCTCCCTTACGACGACAAAATCGCCGCCGAGGAGAACCTCTCCGCCCACAAGCTCACCGCCATCCAGACCCACGGCGACCATTTCAGCCGCCGGCTGTGCATGAACTGCGTGCAGCCGGCGTGCGCTTCCGTCTGTCCGGTGGGCGCCTTGCAGAAGACCGCCCTGGGTCCGGTGACCTACGACCCCGAGAAGTGCATGGGATGCCGCTATTGTATGCAGGCATGCCCATTCCAGGTGCCGACGTACGAATGGAACCGCCGCCTGCCGCGGATGCGCAAATGCGATATGTGCTACGCCCGGCAGAGTCAGGGCAAACTGACCGCCTGCGCCGAAGCCTGCCCCACCGGCGCCACCAAAAACGGCGACCGCGACGCGTTGATCGCGGAAGCCTACCGGCGCATGGAAGAAAAGCCCGGCCAGTACTATGGCCGCATCTACGGCCTCAAGGAAGTCGGCGGCACCTCGGTGCTCTATCTTTCCGCTGTCCCCTTTGAGCAGATCGGTCTCCGCACCAACGTGCCGCTTGAACCGCTGCCCGAAACCACCTGGCGCGTCCTGGAACTGCTCCCCGATGTGGTCTCCACCGGGTCGGTCCTGCTCGGCGGCATCTGGTGGATCACCAATCGGCGCGGTGAGGTCGCCCAAGAGGAAGGCGCGCCCCGGCACGCCGTGCGTAAGGAAGGCAATCGCAAATGACGCTGAGGCTCCCCAAAATCACCTTCTGGCGCGCGGTTTTCGCGGCCATTCTGCTGAGCGGGCTGTATGCCACGTATCTGCGGGTCTTCTACGGGCTGGGCGGGTCCACCAATTTGAACGACAAGTTCCCGTGGGGCATCTGGATCGCTTTCGACGTGATGTGCGGCGTGGGTCTCGCGGCTGGCGGCTTCACCCTGGTGGCCATGGTCCACATCTTTGCCATCGAGCGGTACAAGCCAGTCTTGCGGCCGGCCATCCTCACCGCCTTCCTGGGCTATGTCCTGGTAGTGGTCGGCCTGCTCTACGATCTCGGCCGTCCCGACCGCCTCTGGCACCCTTTGGTGATGTGGAATCCCCATTCGGTAATGTTTGAAGTCGCTTGGTGCGTGACGCTGTACACCACCGTCCTGTCCCTGGAATTTCTCCCCGTGGTGTTCGAGAAATTCGGCTGGCACCGCCCCATGGAGTGGATTCACCGCATCTCGGTGCCCCTCATGATTCTGGGCGTGCTGCTTTCCACCCTCCACCAAAGCTCCCTGGGCACCCTGTTCCTGATTGTCCCCGAAAAGCTCTACCCGCTCTGGTATAGCCCCATGCTCCCGCTCATGTTCTTCATTTCCTCCATCGCGGTGGGGCTGGCCATGACCATCTTCGAATCCTGGCATAGCAGCCGGGCCTTCGGCCGCGCCCTGGAATTGCCGTTGTTGGCCAGCCTGGCGCGGGTGCTGGCGGTGGTCCTGAGCGTCTACCTGTGGATCCGCGTCCTCGATCTCACCCACCGCCACGTTTGGGACCTGCTGCTGCGCAATCGCATCGAAACCTGGCTCTTCGCCCTCGAAATCGCCCTCATGCTGGTGCCCACCGTGCTGTTGTACCAGGCCCGCATCCGCCGCAACCCCGGCATGCTCTATGCCTGCGCGGTTATGGTGGTGTTCGGATTCATCGCCAACCGCCTCAACGTGGGTACCACCGGTCTCGAAGCCGGCTCGGGCACGCATTACATTCCCAAGTGGAGTGAAATCGCCGTGACCCTTTCCATCGTGGCCTCGGGTTTCGCCATCTTCCGCCTGGTGGCCGGCTACTTCCCCATTTTCGAGGCTCACGAGCCTGAGGCTACGCCTCGGGAATTGCAAGAGACGGAGGAGGATCCCGTCTCGGTTGGATGAAACTGCGCTCCCCAATCCGCTTCGGCCTGGCCGCCAAGCTGGCGGTGTGCGTCATCGCCAGCACGGCGGCCTTCTTCACTTTGTTCGGCTTCCTCAACCTGCGCATGGAGCGCGCCCAAAGTGAAGACATGGTCAAGCTTTCGGCCCAGCGCGTCACCGACGTGATTCTGCGCAGCACGCGTTACGAGATGCTGCGCAACGATCGCGAAGCGCTCTATAACGTCATCCAGGAATTGGGCAGCGAGCCGGGCATCCAGCGTATCCGCATCTTTAATAAGGAAGGCCGCATCACCGTCTCCACCGACCCCAAAGAGCGCAACCAGGTGGTGGACAAGAGCGCCGAGCAGTGCTTCGCCTGCCACTCCCAGTCGGCTCCGTTATCCAAACTCAACCGCCGTGACCGCGCCCGCATCTTCACCGATCGCCAGGGGCACCGCGTGCTCGGCGTCATCCAGCCCATCGCCAACTCCACCGAATGCTCCAACGCCGCCTGCCATGTGCATCCGCCCAGCCAGACGGTCCTGGGCGTAGTGGATGCCGATCTTTCCCTGGCCGCCGCGGAGGAACAGGTGGCCGAGCAGCAGGCCTCTCTCACCTGGTTCCTGATCGGCGCCATCGTCTTCGGCTGCCTGGCGGCGGTGCTCTTCATGTGGATCGTGGTCTACCGCCCCGTCAAAGCTTTAATCGCCGGCACCCACCGCGTGGCCGGCGGCGATCTGGACTACCGCCTGCCCATCCAATCGGAAGACGAACTCGGCGATCTGGCCGCCTCCTTCAACAAGATGACCGAAGAGGTGGCGGGTGTGCAAGCGCACATCGAAGAGCAGGTGCGCCGCAAGACGGCCGAACTGGAGCGCGTCCACAAGACCCTGCTCAGCTCCGAAAAGATGGCCTCCATCGGCAAACTGGCGGCCACCGTGGCGCATGAGATCAACAACCCGCTGTTCGGAATCCTGACCTACGCGCGGCTGGTGCTGCGCGAGATTCAGAAACGCGAGATTCCCGCCCGCGAAGAGCTGGAGGAGCAGCTCCAGACCATCGAGCGCGAAAGCAAGCGCTGCGGCGAGCTGGTCAAGAACCTGCTCACTTTCTCCCGCCAGGCGCCCAGCCATCGCGAACCCAACAGCCTGAACACCGTGGTCCACCGCGCCGTGCTGCTGGTGCAGCACAAGCTGGCCATGCAGAACGTCGAGCTGGCCGAGTCCCTCGCCGAGGGCCTCCCGCCGGCCGAGTGCGACGCCAACCAGATCCAGCAGGTCGTGCTGGTTCTGATGGTCAATGCCGGCGAGGCCATGCCCAAGGGCGGCCGCCTGGAGGTGTCCACCGCCTATGACGCCGCCTCCGATCAGCTCCTGATCCGGGTGAAGGATTCCGGCAGCGGCATCCCCGAGGGCGTCCTGCCGCACATCTTCGACCCGTTTTTCACAACCAAAGAGGACCAGAACCGCACCGGCCTGGGCCTGGCGGTAGCGCACAGCATCGTGGAGCAGCACGCGGGTGAAATCTCGGTCCGCTCTAAACCCGGTGAAGGTACCGAGTTCACGGTTGCCTTGCCGCCTGCGGATTCGGAGCGCCCGCCGGCGTCTGCGGGCCCGGTCCAACCCGCTTTGGCGGGTAGCGCAATGAGGAATTGAGGAACAAACTTATGGCAACAGCGATTGAGTCCCCCCCGTCGATCCAAACCAAGGGTCGCATCCTGATCGTCGACGATGAATTGGTGGTGCGCGATTCGCTGAGCAAATGGTTCACCAGCGAAGGCTACACGGCCAAGCCCGCCGGCGGCGCCCGCGAAGCCCTGGAGCTTATCCAGCATGCCGATTTCGACATCGCCTTGATCGACATCAAAATGCCCGGCATGGATGGCATGGAGCTGCAGTCGCGCCTCAAAGAGGCCGATCCCGATCTCACCGTGATCATCATGACCGGCTATGCCTCCGTGGATACCGCCGTGCAAGCGCTCAAGCAGGGCGCTTACGACTACATCACCAAGCCGGTCGATCCCGACGAGCTCTCGCACCTGGTCTCCAACGCCCTGGAGCACAAACGCGCCCGCCGCGAAGTCGTGCGCCTGCGCGAGAACCTCCAGGAAAGCTTCCCCGGCACCGAGATGATCGGCAAGAGTCCCGCCATGAAAAAGGTGACCGAGCTGATCGAAATGGTGGCCCCCACCGAAGCCACCGTGCTCATCACCGGCGAAAGCGGCACTGGAAAGGAAGTGGTGGCGCGCGCCATCCACGCCGCCGGACCGCGCCGCTACATGCCCATGGTCACCATTCACTGCGGAGCGCTCACCGAAACTCTGCTCGAAAGCGAGTTGTTCGGCCACGAGAAGGGCGCCTTCACCGGCGCCCAGTACCGCAAGAAGGGTAAGTTCGAAGTCGCCGACGGCGGCACCGTCTTCCTCGACGAGATCAGCGACATCAGCCTGCGGACGCAGACCGACCTGCTCCGCGTGCTGCAGGAAAAGGAGATCGTCCGGGTAGGCGGCAACCAGCAGATCAAGGTGGATTTCCGCGCCATCGCCGCCACCAACAAGAACCTCGAAACGCTGGTCAAGGCCGGCGCCTTCCGCCCCGATTTATACTACCGCCTGCACGTTTTCTGCATCGATCTGCCGCCGCTCCGCGACCGCCGCGAAGACATCCCGCTGCTGGTCAATCATTTCCTGAATAAGTTCTGCATGGCCACCAGCCGCCCCATGCCGCAGCTCGCCCCGGAGGCGCTCGAACTGCTGCTGCGGCACGATTGGCCAGGCAATGTGCGTGAACTGGAAAACGCCGTCGAGCGGGCCCTGGTGGTGGGCCGCGGCACCGAGATCCGTCCGGGCGATTTCTCCTTCCAGCTTCAGTCCGAAGAGATCAAGGGCGGCAAGACCCTGGAGGATATCGAGCGCGTCCACATTGAGCGCATTCTCAGGGAGACCCAGCACAACCTGTCGCGCGCCGCCCGCATTCTGGACATCGACCGGACCACCCTGTATAACAAGCTCCGGCGCTACGGTCTGAAGTAGAGCGAAGTAACCGGCTGTGAAGCCCATTCACCTCATCCCGCTCTCCGGCGTTCCGGGGCAGGCGGTCTCCGAGAGTGCTTCGCGGGTCAACGGCGCCGCGCGCGCCGAGCCGCGCCTCGACCGCCTGGAGCAGCTTGCCGTGGCGCTGGCGCGGACTTTCGGCACCCCGTGCCGCATCCGCCCCACCATGCTGGATATTTCCTTTGCCCTGGATGGGCGCCGCAACCAGTATTACTCGACCGCCGTCCTGGAGCGCCTCGACCGCACCAGCGATCCCGACGCGCGTGTGCTGGGTGTGACCGATTGCGACCTCTTCGTCCCCGTGCTGACTTTCGTCTTCGGCGAAGCCCAACTCGACGGCAACTGCGCGGTGGTTTCGCTGGCCCGCCTGGGCGACGAGTTCTACGGCCTTCCGGCCCGCGAGGCCCTGCTCCGCGAGCGCCTCATCAAGGAAGCCGGCCACGAACTGGGCCACACCTTCGGCTTGCGCCACTGCTCCGACTGGCGCTGTGTGATGGCCTCCAGCCACGCCGTCGAGCGCCTCGACGTCAAAGGCGCCGCCTTCTGCCCGCGCTGCCGCAAATCCCTCTCCCGCAACGGCTACTGGTGAGCGGAGTGCCGGCCGGTCCCCGCACCGCTCCACACCCGCGACACTCAAGCCAGCCCGCCGCGCAACCGCCGCCGAGCTACGCCCCGACCGCCGCTTGGGCGCGCGGCTCCGCATCGAAACCGGGCCGCGACCGAAAGGGAGCGCACCCCGCGGTCGTGGACCTGGCATCGCATCGCCGCAACTCCCTCCGCATTCGACCCCGAACTCTCGCCGCCACGGCCGCGAGGGCGCCCGCAGCCGCCCTCTATCGCGGCGCTACCCCCGGGTCGGCCAGATCCAGCAGCGTGACGCTCTCCTGCTCATTGGGATCGGTGCGCGCCACCACCCCTACACAGGGCACGCGATCGCTGGCGTTGTAAGGCAGGTGCGGCATGTTGGCGGGAATGTACAGGAAGTCGCCGGCCCGCAGCCACACGTGCTGGCGCAATCCTTCTCCAAACCACATGCCCGCCTCGCCGGAGAGCACATAGACCGCGCTCTCGTGGTGCTCGTGCAGGTGCGGCCGCGCGCGTGCCAGCGGAGCGATGGTGACCGTGTGCAGGCACAGCCCCCGGGAACCCGCCGATTCCGCCGAAACCCCGGCCAGATACTGCAAGGCCTGCTTGCCCCGGTACCCGTCGCCCGCTGAAATCACCACGCACGTCGTCTCGCTTCGCGATTCCATTTCTCCTCCGGCCTCCCCGCCATCTCCCCTCGGCCCTACAGCACCGGTGAATCGTTCCCCAGCAGCGCCCGCCGCACAATCTTAATCGGCGGCGTCCCCTGCGCCAGGAACGCATCGTGAAATCCCTGCAGAGTATATTGCGGGCCCTTGAGCTTCTTGTAATCTTCCCGCAGCTTGAGAATCTGCAGCTTCCCCAAGGTGTATACCAGATAAGTCGGGTCGGACGTGCCGCGCTTGGCCTCTTTCTCCGCCACCGGCCGGACCTGGTACCCCTCCTTCACGAAGAACTCGGTGGCCTCGGCGATGGTCATGTTGCCCGTGTGCATCCGGATGCCCACAATGTAGCGTGCGTTCCGCAACAGCGCATCCTGCAACTGGCCCAACCGCAGTTTGAGGTCGCCGTTTCCGTAGCCTTCGTCCAGCATCATCTGCTCGCTATAGTGCGCCCAGCCCTCGGCGTTGGAACTGCACCCCATCAGCTTGCGGACTTTGGTCGGTATCCGCGGCAGCCAAAGGAACTGCACGTAGTGTCCCGGGTAGACTTCATGCACCGCCGTGCTGATGATGGTTCCCCGGTTGAAACCCTCCAGGTACTCCTCCGTCTGCTGCTTCGGCCAATTCGGCTCCGGCAGCGTGACGTTGAAAAAGGCCTCCTTGGCAACCCGTTCGTAGGGGCCGGGCGTATCCATTGACGCCGTGGTCAGCGCGCGCATGAAGGGCGGCGTCTCCTCCACAATCGGCGGCACGGGCGACGGGATGGTCACGATGTGGTGCGCCTTGATGTAGCTGCGCAATCCGCCCAGCACGTTGCGGAACGAGTCGAGCAGCTTGTCCGCCGGCGGATGGTCTTTCTCCAGTTCGTCCAGAATCTGCTGCGGGGTGCGCTTCGGGTCGATCTGCGCCGCCACCCGCTGGAACTCCTTCTGGTTGGCCCGCAGATTCTGGTAGCCGATTTCCAACAGCCGGTCGAGCGGCGTATCCACCATCTCGTCATATAGCAGCTTCTTGCGATAGTTTTCGGCGCCGATCCGGAAATCGCCGTTCGACTTCGGCAAGAGGTCTTTCTTCAGAAAAGTCTCGTAGTCCTGAATCGCGGCAATGGCGGCCTGGTTGCTCTTCTCGAAATCGGCCCGCAGCGCGTTGTCGGTGACCTTCTGGAAAGCCTTCGGCACGTCGTTTTTGAAGAAGCCGGCGATATCCGGCAATTGCTCGATGGCCACTTCGGTGAAAATGCGCGGCGGATTCTTCAGATTCTCGCGCGCCGATTGAAACACCCGCGGAATCAGCCGCTCGCGCGCGATGACCGATTTCAGCCGCTGCTCGGGCGGCGCGAAACTGCGGCTCATGATCACGAAAATGGCGCCGGTCACGCCCGACGAGTACACGTCGGGATTCTTCTCCCACGGGCGAATGGTCTCGAGCGACAGCAGTTGGGAGCGGATCTGCGCCAGCGCCAGCTCGCGGTCCGCGGCCACCCACGGCGAAAGCCCGCGCGGGTCGAAATTCTGCACCAGCCCCTCGAACTTCTTCCAATCCGCAATCGACGCGTCGATTTCCGCCCGCGACATGGAGGGCAACAGGGCATCGTACTGGTGGAAGCCCGCCTGGGTGGCCGACGCCGGATCGTAGTGGAAGACCACCTCGTCAAACAGGCGATCGGCCAGTTGATTGAACGCCGCATCACGATTCTGGCCGAAACCCAGCGCGCCCAATGCGAGAATGAGGAAGAAAAGCCGCATGTTGCCGATTATATCGGGTGGGAAGAGCGGCCCCCGCCGGCCGTCTGAATGCCGCCCATGCTGATTCCCATCCTGATCTTCGCCGCCACCTACCTGGTGCTGGCCATCGGCCGTCTGCCCGGCTTTCGCGTAGACCGCACCGGCGCCGCCATTATCGGCGCGGCGCTGATGCTGGCCGCCAACGTTCTCACCATGAAGGAGGCCTACGCGGCCATCGATTACGACACCATCCTGCTGCTGTTCGGCATGATGATCGTGGTGGCCAACCTGCGTCTGTCGGGCTTCTTCGCCCTGGTCAGCGCCTGGGTGGTGGATCACACGCATCGCCCGCTGCTGTTGCTGGCGGGGATCGTGCTGGTCTCGGGGGTCTTCTCGGCCTTCTTCGTCAACGACACTATGTGCCTGGTGCTCACCCCCCTGGTGCTCGATATCACCACGCGGCAGCGGCGCAATCCCATCCCTTACCTGCTGGCGGTGGCCATGGCTGCCAATATCGGCAGTACCGCTACCATCACCGGCAACCCGCAGAACATGATGATCGGCAGCTTCTCGCACATCGGCTACCGCGCCTTCGCCGCTGCCCTGGCGCCCATCGCTGCAGTGGGCCTGGGGCTGACGGTGGCGGCCATCGCGCTGGTGTACCGCTCCGAGTTCCGCGCCGAAGCGCCCATCGAGGTGGCGCACGCGGCGGTGCGCGTGCATCGCGGGCTGCTGATCAAATCGCTGGCCGCCTCGGCCGCCATGATCGTCTGTTTCTTTATCGGCTGGCCGGTTCCCAAAGTTGCCGTCATCACCGGCGCTCTGCTGTTGCTCACCCGCCGCATCAAACCGGAAAGGGTCTACCGGGAAATCGACTGGGGCCTGCTGGTGATGTTCATCGGCCTCTTCATCGTACT
>DATJRE010000197.1:0-41376 GCA_035505095.1 Bryobacteraceae bacterium
CCTTCTGCGCCATAGGGCTGGCACGAAGCTGGTGCAATCCCTGGCGTTGAGCGGAGACTTCGAAAATGCATTGGGCTTGCTGGAGGATCTGCATTACGAGGTGGGCGGGGCGCAGGCCGTGGTGGATTGGGCGGCCGATCCGGCGGTGCAGCGCCGGGCCATGGCGGCGGCACGCGAACGCTGGCGGGCGCATCGAAAGAGCATGGATTCCCACCGGGGCCGCAGCGCCGAAAACGACTTTTTCCGGCTGTTTTCCCGGCATTGGCGAAAGCTGGAGGCCGCGGAGCGGGAAATCTGGCTGGACGAGATCCTGCACGCCCTCGAGGCCGACCCCGACCGGCCGACGAATGCCAGCTTCGGTCACGATGTGAAACTGCATTCGACACGGGACGCGCATTTGTTCGAGATCCTGAACGTGCTCCGCGCGCTAAAGCCGGCGGACCAGGTGGAGGCGATCCTGCGCGAGCGCCCGGACGTGGCAGAGGGCGCCAGGATCTATCCTCTGGGCATGGAGAGCCTCATGGGAGAGCGGCGTCCCGCTCCAGAAGCCGGCCAAGGCGGATGGGGATTCGGCAGCTCCGGTTCGGTGAGTGCCGGCCAGTTGCTGGCGGCTACAATGGCTGCCCGCCAGGGCGAGCCTTCCGCGATTCGCGATCTGCTGGCCGAAGCGCACCGGCTGTACCGGGAAGATGCGGACGTGAGCGATCCGAATGTGGCGCCGCTGGTATTCTGGCCTTCGTGCCACGCCTACCGGTCGGCCCTGTACTGGGCGGGTGACCGTTCCGGACAAGCCGCGGAGCCGCTGCTGGCGGAAATCCCAGACGCGGATCTTGCCCTGTTGGCGAGCATTGAGCTGGCGGCCGGCACTTTGGGCTTGCCCGAGCATGCGGGAGTGCGGATGGAGAATCACCCGCGGCGGCGGCGCCAGGGCTGAGCGCGCTATCTCACCGCGAGCGGGGCGAGACGGAGGGTTTGCGCCGACGCGGCCGAGAGGTGCACGCGGGGAGCGGCGATTATGACCGCGAGGGTGGTTTTGGCGGGCGACGGCATGAACCGAGGAAGCGCCGGCCATGGGAGCATGGGTGTCCGGTTCGAGGACGATGCCGCGAATTTCGGGACGGGCCATGGGACGGCTTCCTTCTGCCCAGGATATCCTGATGGATTCAGATGCTCCGAATTGGCTACGACGAACTGCACCGGACGGTTGGCGGAGCGCTACGCAGCCTGGGCTTCGAAGAGCAACGCGCGCTGCTCTGCGCGCGGCTATTCGTGGACACCACGCGGGACGGCGTGTACACGCACGGGCTAAATCGATTCCCGCGATTCGTGCGCATGATTCGCGCCGGGCGCATCGACATTCACGCCGCGCCGGAACGGGTGGCGAGCCATGGCGGGCTGGAGCGCTGGAACGGCCGGAGTGGTCCTGGCAACCTGAACGCGCATCACAGTATGGAACGGGCGATGGCCCTGGCGCGGCAGTACGGCGTGGGCGCGGTGGCGCTGGCCAACACCAGCCACTGGATGCGTGGCGGCAGCTACGGATGGCAGGCTGCCGAAGCGGGCTGCATCGGCGTGTGTTGGACCAATACCCTGCCGAACATGCCGCAGTGGGGGTCGGCGGAGGCGCGGTTGGGCAACAATCCGCTGGTGGTGGCGGTGCCGCGCGCCGGCGGTCCGGTGGTGCTGGACATGGCGATGTCGCAATTTTCGTATGGCGCGCTGGCGGCCTACCGCGAACGCGGCGAACGGCTGCCGGTGGATGGCGGCTACGATGCGGAGGGGCGTCTGACGCGGGACCCGGCGGCCATCGAGGCGTCGCAGCGGCCTTTGCCGGCCGGATACTGGAAAGGCTCGGGGCTGGCGCTGGTGCTGGACATGATTGTGGCGATGCTATCGGGCGGGCTGGCGACGCACCAGATCTCCAAGGACCCGGAACGCGAGACCGGCATTTCGCAATTCTTCCTGGCGCTGGACCCGGCGGGGCTGGGAGGGGCAGGCGCCGCGAAGGAGATGGCCGACCGAATCGTAGCTTCGGTGGATTGCCGGTATCCAGGGCAGCGCACGCTGGAAATTCGGGCCGAGAACCTGGCGCTGGGGGTGCCCGTCGATCCGGCGGTCTGGCTGGCCGTGCAGGAGATGAACCGCGAAGGCCCGGCCGCCGGGCAGGCATCGTAATGGGATAGAATCGGTGGACGGGCAGCGGCCCTCCGGAGGGAAACCATGAGAACGCAGAATCGTCTCTTTTCCCGCAGGGAATTGTTCCGGAAAGCGGGCGAGGCCGCCGCAGTGGCGGCGCTGACAGCCACCTTCCGCGGCGCTTATCCGCAAACCCGGTATTCCCTGCCGGGCCTCTATCCGGGCCTGGTGATCGGAATCAAACATAGCGCAGCCAGCGTCAAGATGGCGTACCAGACCGAACCGATCCAGGATATGGTGCGGTCCGGGTTGAAGGAACTGACTGGCGCTCCGGATCCGGCGACGGGCTGGAAGCAGTTGTTCGGACCGGAAGATGTGGTGGGGATCAAGGTCAATCCGAACGGGATTGAGCAGATAGTCAGTTCCCCGGCAGTGATGCATGAAATTATTCGGGGATTGCAGTCGGCGGGCGTGGCGCCGGGTAACATCATCTTCTACGAACGGTACCGCAACTTATTCAATCGCATCTCGGGATGGCTGCCGGATTCGGTAAAGCAAGACTCGGCGGCCTGGGACTATAGCGGCGATCAAACGGGGCTTACTTATAACCCCTCCAATCTGCCTGGCATCACGGGGTACAATCGCGACTTCTATGTGGATTGCCCGGGGTTCCTGATGCCGGGTTACAGCCCCAAGAATCCGGCACAGACGCGGTCTTACCTGGCGAACGCCGTAACTAAATTCACCAAGATCATCAGCGTGGGGGTGCTGAAGGACCACCAGGCGGCCGGATTTACGCTCGGATTGAAGAACCTGTGCCAGGGGATGGTCAACAATGTCAACCGGGCGCACCCCGATGTTACGGGTCCGGGCAATTTCATGAACCAGTTTATCCCGCTGGTGGTGGGGCAACCATGGATCCGGAACAAAGTGGTGCTGTCGATTGTGGATGGCACGCACGGACTCTGGGACGCGGGCCCGACCGGCAACCCGCGCTTCGTGTGGGAGCACAATACGATGTACTTTGCCACCGATATGGTGGCCTGCGACACGATTGCCTCGAAAGCTATTGACGCGCAGCGCGTGCTGGCGGGGCTGCCGACGGAGGCCGAGTCGGGCGCCGACCAATGGGATAAGTACCATTTTCGCCAGCCGGACCATATTGCGAAGGCGGGCCAAGCAGGCTTGGGCGCGTGGCAGAGCGAGCAGATCCATTATCGTGCGGTCACCATCGGTTAGGTGTGGTGTGTGTGAGCTTACGAAGAGGGCAGCCTTTGCCCACCACCGGCGCTACGAGGTGACGGCTTTGGGGCGCTTGCGGCGCGCCAATCGGCCAACACGGTTTCGGCAACACACGTGGACATGGCAACGGTGATCCTGCCGGCTGCCTGAGCGCGGGCGGATTAGCTGAGGATTCGGTGGTGCGGGTACGAGAACTGCACTATGCGGCTGCGGGGTACCGGTACCTTGACAGCCCAGCACCCGATGCCGTTCGGCAGCGTGTGGTAGGCAGACTTTTTTCAGAACAACTATAAAGTATCCAAGCCGACCCGCCGATCAATGGGTTGAGATGCAACCCTACTCACCATTTGAGGCGAGTTGGCCAGTGGTGCTGATGTTTGGCCTGATGGGTACTTTGACTCTGGGGCTGACGAACACTGGCCACGAACTGTATGACGAAGTGGTCTCCTGGGCCACCTCGTCGCTGAGATACACAGAGCCTGCCGCTCCCGCCCGGCCGCAGGTTCTGGTGATCACGAAGAATCGCGACGATCAGACGCTGGTGGCTCTAATTGTGAACCCGCGCGGTTATCAGGTAGTCGTCGCGGAGAACGCGGCGCGGGGAAGCGAAATCCTGCGCTCGGAGGCAGGCCTGATTGCCGCGGTGGTGCTGGATACGAATATGCTGGGAGCCGACAATATAGCTGCCATGGCGCGGTCTCTGGTGCCTATGGTCAGATTGATCCGATTAGATCCGGACCATACGCCGTTGGATGTTTCCAAGCCGCTGGTGGACGCGATTTGAGGAGGCGGAGAGGAGGTGTGGATGCATAGCGGCTGCGGCACGCGCGGAGTTCGGCGGCCGGGGCAAGACGTCCGGTTGCGTCCTGGTCCGGTCCCTATAGTCGCGGCTGCGGGTCGACTGCTGAGCGCCGCGTTACAGATCGTCGATTTCCAGGGCGGCCTGTATCGGATAAGTTGCGACGGGCCGGTTTTACCAGTTGGTAATCGATCCGTCCGGCCGGTAATAGAGCTGGCGGTTGCGAATCGGCTCAGTGATCTCGGCGATGAGTTTCAACTGCTTCATATCCAGTTCCACGCCCAGGCCCGGCCGGTCGTTGGGGTAGAGCTTGCCTTGCTTGAAGTCCAGGCACACGGGCACCTGCGGGTTTGTGCGGCCTTGGAAGTTATACTCCATGAGGACTGGGCCGCTATAGGTGCCGAGGGTATTCACCAGCGCGGCGGTCGCAATCGGGCCGGTGAAATGCGGCACGATTCCGACGAAGTGGGTTTCGCAGATGGCCGCCACCTTCACCATCTCGGTGATGCCGCCCACGTTGGGCAGGGTGGCGCGCAGAAAGTCGATATCGTGCGCCTCCACGAGGCGGTTGAAGTCCCAGCGGTTGCCCCACTCCTCGCCCGCGGCGATGGGCACCTTCACCGACCGCCGAAGCAGCGGCAGATCCTGCTGGAAGGCCTCGGTTCTGACCGGGTCCTCGACGAAAAACGGCGCCAGGTTCTCGATCAGGTCGCAGCCGCGGATGGCCTCGTCCAGATCGAAGCGCTGGTGGAAGTCGATACAGAAATCGCCATTCTCTCCCACGCCCTCGCGAGCCTCCTGGCAGTCTTTGAGGACCTGATTCAGGCGCTCGCGCGTGTTGAAAGTGCTGCCGCCGCGCACGTCGGCGGCGCCCATGCGAAAGGCGCGGTAACCAGCTTCGATGGTGGCGTGGGCCCGCTCGCGGATGCTCATCCCCTGCCGGATGCCCGGAATGATACCGGCGGTGTTGTAGCATTCGCAGTAATTGCGCACGGTGCCGCCCAGCAGCGCGTGCACCGGCAGTCCCTGCACCTTGCCTTTGATGTCCCAGAGCGCCAGGTCAAGCGCGCCCAGGGCGTGCATTTTTTCGCGGCCCGGCGGATAAAAGAACGAGCGCGACATATCCTGCCAAAGGTGCTCGATGTAGTGCGGGTCCTGGCCGATCAGCCGCCCGGCGCATTGCTCCAGGGTGTCTTTGGCGCCGCCTTCTCCCACGCCCACCACGCCGGCATCGGTCTCCACCGTCACCACCATGTTGCTCTGGTTGAAGAGCGTATTCAGGTCGGGCGGCGTGTAGACGCGCACGCGGGTGATCTTCATTTTGGCCACCGCGGCTTTGGCTGGCGGGAGAGCGGCGGCGCCTCCGGCCGCGGCCAGCGCGGCGGAACTCAGAAAGGATCTTCGATTCACGCTTCAATACCTCTGAGAGCAATATAATATGGAACGCATGCAAGCAACAGCCATAGGCATCGCCGCTCTTCTGCTGACCGCGTCTTCCAGCGCGGCTCAGCCCTACAGCGCGCAGAAGACTGAGGACCATGGCATCGCGATTGTCCGATTGAGCGACGCGGCCCACGGGGTGGAAGTCTCGATCGTTCCGTCCATCGGCGACCTGGCTTACGAGATGAAGGTGCACGGCCACAACATCCTGTATTTTCCGTACGCCGACCTGGCCGAATTTGCGCGCCGGCCGGGGCAGTGCGCCATCCCGTTGCTGGCGCCGTGGGCCAACCGGATGACCGAACAGGGTTTTTGGGCCAACGGCAAGAAGTATGCTTTCAACCCGGCCCTGGGCAATGTGCGCGGCGCCCTGCCCATTCACGGCCTGCTGGGGAATTCGCCGCTGTGGCAGGTGACCGAGGTGGCGGCCGATGCGCATTCCGCCCACGTCACCAGCCGCCTGGAATTCTGGAAAGAGCCCGACCTGATGGCGCAATGGCCCTTCGCGCACGAATACGAGATGACCTACAGCCTGGCGGAAGGAGTCCTGGAAGTGCGGCTGACGGTCCACAACCTCAGCTCGCAGCCCATGCCCCTGGCGGTGGGATTTCACCCCTACTACCGCATTCCCGACATTCCGCGCGACGAATGGCTGGCGCACATTCCGGCGCGCCAGCGCGTGGTGGCCGACGAGCGCCTGATTCCCACCGGCGAGTTCAAACCCATGGATCTGCCGTCGCCTCTGCCGCTCAAGGGGCGCACGCTGGATGACGGCTTCACCGATCTGGTGCGCGACTCTTCGGGCCGGGCGCATTTTTCGATCGAGGCCGCTGGGCGCACAGTCGAGGCGATTTTCGGGCCGAAGTATCCGGTGGCAGTGGTGTGGGAACCGCCCCCGCCGCCGGGCCAGGCCCGCGATTTCATCTGCTTCGAACCTATGACCGCCATCACCAGCGGCGTGAACCTGGCGCACGAAGGCAAGTACGCCGGGTTGCAAAATGTCGCCCCCGGCGCCCGCTGGACCGAGAGCTTCTGGGTGCGCGCCAGCGGCATCTAAGAGGGGGGCGGCACTTCACCGCGGAGCCGCGGAGGGCGCGGAGGGTACGCGGAGAAAACCAAGGAAAACCTTAATTTCTCTCTGCGTAGTCTCCCCGGCCTCCGCGACTCTGCGGTGAGGCCCCCGGCCCGCACGTTCCCAATCGCCCCATAAATTCCATACACGTTTCCGCCTCCCCGGCAGTTCTCTCTAGTGAAAGGAATGAGCGTTCTGACTTTTCCGGCCACTGTGGCTCCGATGGATGGCCCCGAAGATCGCGCGCGCCTGATTGCAGCCGCCAAAGGCGGCGACCTGGCGGCTTTCGAGCAGGTCATCCGGCAGTATGAGCGCCTGGTGCTGGTTACCGCGCTCCGGCTGCTGGGCAACCTGGCGGACGCCCAGGACGCTTCGCAGGAGGTTTTCCTGAGGCTCTATCGCAACCTCGGCAAAGTCGAATCGAGCGGGGCTTTCCCCTCCTGGCTGTACCGGGTGACGGTCAATGTCTGCCACGATTTGCGGCGCAAACGACCCGCCGCCGCGCCCATGGAGGATGCCGCCCTGGCGCCGGCGGCCGAAGCCGACCCGCAGCAGGCCACCGTGGAAGCCGAACGCCGCTATGCCCTCAATCTGAGCCTCCGCCGCTTATCCGAGAAGGAGCGTGCGGCGCTGGTGCTGCGCGACCTGGAAGGCCTCTCCACCGAAGCAGTGGCGCGCGCGCTGGGATCGAGCCAGGCCACCGTCCGTTCGCAGATTTCCAAAGCGCGAGTCAAAATGAGGGGCTTCATGGAACACTACTTCCGGAGGCGCCAATGAATTGTCCGGAGTGGGAGGAGGCCATCGCCCTCTACGCCGGGGGCGATCTCGACGCCCGCCGAAGCGTGGAAGTGGAGCGGCACCTGGCCGTCTGCGCCGGCTGCCAGATCTTCGCCAGCGGGATCATGGAGTGCCTGGAAGCCATCCGGGCCGGCCATCGGCAGGAAATTTCCGGCGCCCATTACGCGGCCGTGCGCGCGCGGGTGCTGGCGAAACTCCAGCCGGCGCCATGGTGGCGCCGCCGATGGGTGCCCGCGGCCGCTCTCGCCGCGGCGGCCTGTTGCGCGTGGTGGCTGGCGATGGTGAATGAGAAGCTGCACCAGCCCGTGCCGCCGCCCCAAGTTGCGCTGGCCCGTCCCCCGGCGCCGCCGCCCGCGGCGGATCCGGCCAGAACCGTCCCGGCGCTGCCGCGGCACCCGGTCCATCCGCCGCACCTTCGGAAGCCCATAACCGAGGAGCCGCTGACCGTCCGGATGGTCACCGACGACCCCAACGTGGTCATTTACTGGATTACGAACCCCAAAGGAGAATGAATGAAACGCCTGATGATCTTCCTGATGCTCGCCGGGCCCTTGCTGGCGCAGACCAACCAGGACCCCAACGAACGCATTCAAAAGCTGGTCACGCTGAAATACGCGGACCCCCGGACCGTACAGAACCTGCTTCACGATTTCGGCGTCGATAGCCGTTTCGACGAGAATTTGAAGGTGATCGCGTTGAGTGGCCGCCGGGCCAACGTGATGACCGCCGAAGATGCCATCAAGGAGCTCGATGTGCCCTCGGCGGCGCACAAAGACATCGACCTGACAGTCTATTTCGTGGTGGCCAGCGACCAGACCGGCGCGGAGGGCAGCCCGATTCCCGCCGACCTGCAGAGCACCGTAGCGGCCCTCAAAAGCACCTTCCCCTTCAAGAATTACGGCCTGCTGGACGTGCTTTCCCTGCGCTCGCGCTCGGGCGTGGGCGCCTCAACCAGCGGCGTACTGAGCGGCAACCGCGTGACGCAATTCAGCGTGAACTCGGCCACCATGGAGCCGGAGTCGATGGTCCGGCTGGACCATCTCCGCGCCGGCCTGCGCACGCCGCTTCCCGCCGGTGAGGGCAAGATCACCTATCTCGACACCGGCATCAACACCGATGTGATGGATGTGAAGGAGGGCCAAAAGCTGGTGGTGGGCCGGAGCAGCGTGAACGGCCCCGACCGCGCTCTGTTTCTGGTGCTGATCGCCAAGCCGGCGGAGTAGCGCGCACGGCGGGAAAGCCATTGCTCTATCAGGACCGCCGCCGGTGGCGAACTTATTGCTATCCCGGCTGCATGAGGATGCGGCGCGGCGAAGTTCAGAACAGGGCCTTGAGGGCGAACTGCAATTGCCGCGGGGCACCGGCGGCGGTGGTCTGGCCGAAGCCGTTGGTGCCGACTGTGGCGTTGGGGGCGGTGGTGAACGGGGGCGTATTGGTGGAGTTGAAGACTTCGAAGCGGCCCTCTAGGCGCACGCGCTCGGTGACGGTGAAGATCTTCGAAAGGATCAGATCGAGATTGGTGACGTCCGGCATGACCATGGTGTTGCGGCCCAGGCTGCCATAGGTGTACGCCGGCTGGACGGCGAAGGCGGAGGTATTGAAGGCCCGGCCGACGCTCCACGGAACGGAGTATGGATTGCCTACCAAATTCGGGCGGTCGATGATCACCAGGCTCCCGTCGTTGGCGGGGTTGCCACTGTCGACAATGGTGTAAGGCAGGCCGGAGCGGCGGGTGAAAATGCCGCCGATGGTCCATCCACCGGCCACGCCGTTGAGGGCTTTGGGCATCTGCGAAGCGAAGCGGCGGCCGTGGCCGACGGGAATATCGTACAGCACACTGGTGACGAACCGCTGCCCCATATCCTGGTTGTCCAGCGATTTTTCGGCGCGCATGTTCAGAGGGTCCTGAAAGCCGCAATTCGTGGAGCTGCCATCGGCGGAATCGGAGCAGACGTCGCCCATGGTCTTCGACCAGGTGTAGGAAGTCAGGAGCGTGAGACCCTTGGTCAGCGGTTTTTCCAGCTTCACCACCATGGCCTGGTAATTGGAGTTACCGGCGAACACGTATTTGTAGATGCCGCCGAGCGGGGAAACAACCACGCCGGAAGGCGGAATGACGGCGCTCTGGATGGGCCGGTTGGCATTGATATTGCCCGGTTCGGGCGGCGCGAAATTGCCGTCAAAACGGTTGATGAGATGCACGCCCTTTTCACCCGAGTAGCCTACTTCCAGGAGCCAGTTCGCGGCGAGCTGCTGCTGGATATTGAAATTCCATTGCTGGGCGTAGGCGCGGTGGGGACTGAGGGGGTACGAGGCAAAGGTCAGACCGGTGGCGTGAGCCAGCGATACGGCACCGGCGGGCGGACCGGTCTGCAAGACGACCGCCGGGGCGCTCTGGCTGCTAGCCAGCGTAACGGTGTAAGCAAACGGAGGGTTGTTGGTAAGAAACTCGGTGTCACCCATCGGCTCGAAGTAAGTTCGGTAGATGCCGTAGCCGGTGCGGATTACGGTGCGGGGTGTTACCTGGTAAGCTAAACCCACGCGCGGCTCCCAGCCGTCGGTATTGACATTGACCAGGGACATAGCGCCGTAGCCGCCGCTGCCGCTGGCCAGGATTAAGTGCGGTGAGGCCGGGTTATCCAAATCGAAATTGGCCAGGCGGTTCTGGGTGTCGTAATAAGGCAGGCCAACTTCGTAGCGCATGCCGAGATTCACCGTCAGCTTGGGGCTGAGTTTCCAATCGTCCTGCACGTAGGCGGCGGGGAGCCAGCCGCGCACATTCACTTTTTCCTCGATGGAAGATTCCCACTGGTCGGACCAGCCCAACAGAAAATCGGCCATGCCATCGCCGGTAAACTGGCCGTTGAAATTCCAGATGCCGATGTCGTAGTTGGAGTTGACGATGTTGTTCTGCAGCCGCAGGAGGTTGACGCCGAATTTGAGGTTGTGAGCGCCATGCGACCAGTTCAGGTCGCTCATAACCTGGCGGTTCTGGGAGTTGCGGATGGTCGGATTGTTGGATCCCAGCCCAAGCTGAGTGTAGCCGGTGATGCCGAACGAAGACATGCCGCCGGGGATGCTGTCGTCGCCGCCCGGAATGCCGTACAACGCGTTGAGGTTCGCCGAACCGGCCACGGCGGGGTTCACGCGGGAGAACTCGTTATAGCTCCACGACACGCGCGTGATGGCCATGAAAGAGGGAGTGAAGATGTGGTTCCAGCCCAGGGAATCGTTCCACCCGCTGATGGTTTCGTCGAAGGCATTGGCGCCGAAAGCCGGCGGCGGAAGGTTCAAGATACCGGGAATGGTGACGCCATAATGGCTCACGCGGCCGTAAATGCTGTCCTTTTCCCGGAAGGTATGATCGACGCGGATGTCCCAGCGCCGATCGTCCTCGTCGTCGGGGCCGTCGTAGAGGTAGTTGGAGGAGAGGTTGCCGTTCACCGGCGTTGGATAGAGCGCAATCAATTTGGCGGCGAGCGGATCGATTAAGCTGGGGGGAATAATGTTGCCGGGAAATACCGCGCCGGTAGAGGGATTCTTCAGGGACTTGGTCTCCTGGGAGAAATTGCCGGTTCGTTCCGCCACGGTGGGAATGGTATCGACGGCGCTCTGGGCCTGGCGGATGTTGGTTCCTTCCCAATCGCCGAAGATGAAGGTCTTGTTCTTGATGATGGGGCCGCCGGCGGCGAAGCCGTATTGATTGCGCTGGTACTGCGGCTTGGCGGCGGTGGGGCTGGCGAAGAAGTTTTTGGCGTCCACCAGGTCGTTGCGCAGGAACTCATAGGCCGTGCCGTGGATCTGGTTGGATCCCGATTTGATGGTGACGTTGATGGTGGCTCCGGTGCCGCGGCCGTATTCGGCGGAGTACGAATTGGTCTGCACCTTGAATTCCTGAACGGCGTCGATGGAAGGCGCCACCATGCCGCCCATGCGGCCGGCATCGGCCAGTTCATAGCTATTGTTGTCCGCGCCGTCCAAAAGGTAGTTATTGGCGGAGAGGCGCTGGCCGCCGGCGCTGAAGCCCTGATCGCGGCTGCCGGCGATGGGGTCGGAGGTTCCGGCGGAGAGGAGACCGAGCGTGATGTAATTGCGGCCGTTGAGCGGCATCTCGACCACCTGGCGATTTTCGATCACCTGGCCGACTGAAGGCTCAATGGTGTCGAGCAGCGGAGGCGCGGCGGTCACGGAGATCTCCTGTGTCAGTTGGCCGACTTCCATGGTCAGGTCGATGTTGGCGCGCTGGTCCACCAGTAACACGATGCCGGTCTCTTCCTTGGCGCGGAACCCCTGTTTTTCGGCGGTGATCTTGTAGTTGCCGGGCTGGAGAAGGGGCAGGGTATAGTAGCCGAGGTCGTTGGTTTTGGTGTCGCGGGAGATGCCGGTGTCGGTATTGGTGATGGTGACCTTGACGCCGGGCACTACGGCGCCCGAATTGTCGGTGATGCGCCCGCTTACCCGGGCCTCCTGCGCGAAACCGAGGCTTGCGAGGAGTAATCCAAGCGCGGCCGTGCGGGTCCAATAGGCCGGTTTTCCGCAGAGAGATGGTGATTTGGTGCCGTGTGTCATTGCGCCCTCCGTGTCCACGTGGTTCCCTCGCTCCGGGCGTCACCCACCAGCGTGGGCAATCGCGTGGACCGATCCCGAGGCGCCGGGACACGCGCGATTCTATCACAAACAGGAGGGAATGCTCGCAAAATGGGCGCCTTGACACAAAATGCGCGCCCCCTTTGTGTCTGGAAACACGCCTTGCCGGGCGTCAGCGGCGTACCACGACTTCGACGCCGCCGAGGATGCTGCGGCCGGGCATCTGGACGCCCTGGATTTCCTGGTAGTCGGTATTGGTCGCATTGGAGACCTGGAGGAACGGGTGCACGCGGCCGCGAGTTTCCGCGGCGTAGAGGTCCCACAGCCCATAGGGGCCGGCATCGAAGCGTTTCAGGATTCCGATGCGCGTGCGGAAGACGATTCCGGCGGGCAGCGCCGCCTGCCACGAAACTACACCCGAGTGAACCGGATAGTTGAAGGTGTACTTGGTTTCGCCGACCGGCACGGTGTCTTCGGAGCCGTGCAGGAAGCTGTAGCGGAAATCCAGCGTTTGGCCGCGGGCGGGGGTATAGCTAATACCGGCTTCGGCGCCTGTGAAGTCGAGGTTATCGATGTTGAGCGCCATCCACAGGTCGTTGGGGTTGGCGCGCCAGTAGTCGATGCCATCGCGCTCGCGGCGCTGGAACACGGTCAGATCGCCGCGCCAGCGGGTGGTGGGGATCCAGTCGAGGCCGCCTTCGTAGGTCCAGGCGCGCTCGGGGCGGAGGTTGGGGTTGCCGACGTTGGCGGGGTCTTCGTAGTACAGGTCGGTGTAAGTGGGGATGCGAAAGGCGCGGCTGGCGGAGGCGCGCAACTTGACGTGCGCGGAGAGCCAGTAGCCGCCCGCCAGGGTGGGGCAGAATTCGCCGGACCAGGTGCGGTATACCTCTTCGCGCGCCGAAAGCGAGAGCGAGAAACGCTTCAGGGCGCGGAAGTCGAGGGCGGTGTAGACCGCCGCGCGGCTGCGGGAGTGGTCGCCCAGATTGTTGCTGATGATGGATTCGTGCAGCGCTTCCACGCCATAGGACAGAGTGGCGCCGGCGAAGAGGGACTGGTGGCGGCGCACGTCGGCGTGCTCGCTTTCATCGGAATGGTGGTTGGTGTAGACCGGCGGATCGTCGCGCAGAAGCACGAACAGGTCGCTGTGGCGGCGATAGCTGAAATCGGCGGTGGTGTTCTCGCCGAGGTCCTGGCTGAAACCGGCGAACCAGGTCTTGGTGTCTTCCCAGGAGTCGTAGGGGCCGTAAAACTGGTCGGCGCCGAAGGGATGGTCCATGTAGGCGAGGGTGACGTTGCCGGCGCCGAGAGAGGTTTGGTAATGCGTGAGCGAGGCGAACTGGAGGTTGCGGTAATCGCGGTCGGGAATGAAGCCGGTGGAGAAATCGCGCGAGAAGCTGAGCTGCTCGGAGATCTTGGCCGTGCCGCCGGAAACCGAGAGGCGCTGCTGGTTGGTTCCGAAGCTGCCGAAAGCCGTGCGCAGGCGGACCTCCCAGCCTTCGGGCGGCGCGGTGATGATGTTGATGACGCCGCCCGAAGCATCCGAACCATAGATTGTGGAGCCGGAGCCGCGGAGCACCTCGATGCGGTCGACGGCATCTTCGGGGACGGGGATGTCCATGTCGTGATGGCCCGACTGGACGTCATCGAGGGGCATGCCATTGAGCAGCACGAGAGTCTGCTCGAAGTTCGAGCCGCGGATGGAGAGGTCCGTCTGCACGCCATCGGGGGCGCGTTCCTGAAGGTCGAGTGAAGGATCGAGGCGCAGCACGTCGATGATGGTGTTCAGCAGGAGAGGGTTGTCGCGGACCGGGAGGACGCGGATGGCGCGATCCATTTCTTCCAGAGAGAGCGGCTCGAAGGTGCCGGTGACGACGATGGTTTGAGGCGGTGGTCCGGGAACCGGCGGGGCAGGTTGGGCGGCAGACTGGGCAGGAGACTGCGCCAGAGGTTGGGAGGGATTTTGAGCCACACTGGGGGCCGCAGCCAGGACCAGCAAGAGGGGAATTTGAGAGCGCAAGGTCTATTGTATATCGGGTGCGGCCGGGAACCGCGTGCCCGGGCGTGCCGGCGCTGGCTTGAAGGGAGAGGCGCCGCCGCGGAAGGCGGGCCGAATCGTGACATAGGCCGAATCGTGACATAATGTTGGCGTCGTTTTAAGCACCGGCCCAAAGGCAGCCCCCTGTTTCGGGTCTGATTCGAGGAGAAATGCCTCACATCGCTATCCATGCGGTCGACTACACGATTCTGATTGTGTACTTCGGCTTCGTACTGGGAATCGGATGGGCGCTGAAGCGCTACATGAAGACCAGCACGGACTTCTTCCTGTCGGGCCGGTCGATTCCCGCCTGGGTCTCGGGGCTGGCCTTTATCTCGGCCAACCTGGGGGCGCAGGAAGTCATCGGCATGGGCGCTTCGGGCGCCAAATACGGGATCGCCACGAGCCACTTCTACTGGGTGGGCGCCATCCCGGCCATGGTGTTTGTGGGCGTGTTCATGATGCCGTTCTATTACGGCTCACGGGCGCGGTCGGTGCCCGAATACCTGAAGCTGCGCTACGACGAAAAGACCCGCGGGCTGAACGCCATTTCGTTCGCCGTGATGACCATTTTCTCGTCCGGCATTTCGCTGTACGCCATGGGCTTGCTGCTGGAAACGCTGCTGGGCTGGGACTTCAGCTTCAGCGTGCTGATTTCGGCGGTGATTGTGCTGGGCTACACCTTCCTGGGCGGCCTGACTTCGGCGATCTATAACGAGGTGCTGCAGTTCTTTCTGATCGTGATGGGCTTTCTGCCACTGGTGGCGCTGGGGCTGAAAGATGCCGGCGGATGGAGCGGATTGCAAGGGCGGCTACACCTGGTGGCCACCGCCCGCGGATTCGCGGCGGGCGCATTCACGCACTCCTGGGCGTATCTGGGATCGGCCTCCTCCAATCCTTTGGGCGTGGAGTGGTTCGGCATGGTAATGGGTCTGGGCTTCGTACTTTCGTTCGGATACTGGTGCACCGATTTTCTGGTGGTGCAGCGGGCGATGGCGTCCAATTCGATGTCCGCCGCCCGGCGCACCCCGCTGATCGCGGCCATCCCCAAGATGTTTTTTCCGTTCCTGGTGATTCTGCCGGGGATGATCGCCATCGGGCTGACCCAGCAGGCCGGCCAGAGCGGTTTCGCGCTGCCCGCCAAACCGGATGGGACGTTGAACTACGACATGGCCATCCCCTTGATGCTAGGCCACTATTTCCCCTCGGGCATGCTGGGAATCGGACTGGCGGCCCTGATGGCCTCGTTCATGTCCGGCATGGCCGGCAACGTGACCGCCTTCAACACGGTGTGGACCTACGACATTTACCAGTCGTACATCCGCCGTAATGAGAGCGACCAGCATTACCTGTGGATGGGCCGCATGTCGACGATTTTCGGCATCGCGGCGTCGGTGCTGGCGGCCTATGTGGCGACGCAATTCAACAACATCATGGACATGCTGCAACTCGTGTTCGCGTTCGTCAATGCGCCGTTGTTCGCCACTTTCCTGCTGGGGATGTTCTGGAAGCGGGCGACGGGACATGGGGCTTTCAGCGGGCTGCTGGCGGGAACGGCGGCCGCGGCGCTGCACCACGGCCTCACCCTGCCGGCCCACGCGACGCCTGGAATCCGGGGCGGCTGGCTGGGCGGGATCTTCGGGATCGTGCACCACTATCCGAGCGAGATGGCGCAAAACTTCTGGACCGCGATTTATGCGTGGACGATCTGCTTTGTGGTGACCATCGTGGTGAGCCTGGCAACCAGGCCGCGCCCCGAGCGGGAGTTGGTGGGGCTGGTTTATTCGCTGACCGAGCGGCCGCACGACGAGCATGAGCCGTGGTACAAACGCCCGGCGGTGCTGGGAGTGATTGTGTTGACGATGACCCTGGTACTGAACATTATTTTCTGGTAGGAGGAGACGTGGGACTGGATATTCGTATCCCGATCGGACTGTTGTTTGGGCTGTTGGGACTGCTGTTGGTGGGCTATGGAGTACTTGGCGATCCGGCGATATACCAGCGCTCGCTGGGCATCAACATCAACCTGGATTGGGGCGCAGTAATGGGAGCGTTTGGCCTGACGATGTGGATTTTCGGGCGCAGGCGGCGCGGCTAGCCTTGAGCCAACCTATTGCTTGGTGAACGTCAGGTTCTCCGTCTTTTGCGGGCCCGACCCCATGTGAATCACTTCCAGGTGAAGCGTTTTCCCATCTTCGGACGGAGTGAAGCGGGTTTTGGTGACCAGATCATTATGGGTCTCTACCAGCACCAGCATGGCGCCGTTGTACCACAATGATACCTGCAAGTTCTTTACCTTACATTCCTGGCCCATGGTGTTGCACTGGATGTCATCCTTGATCTCTTTGCCATTCTTGGCGGTACGGTTCTCGGAGATCTCGACAGAATCCTCGTTCTGATGAATCACCAGCGTCTCGCTCTTGAGCTTGCTTTCGGTGGGGATGCCGTTGCTATCGAGTTGCCAGGTTCCGTTGAGTTCCGGCCGGCCCGCAGCCATCGCCACGCAGAGGCCCAATGCGAAGAGACCGATCAATCTGTACATTACCAACCCTCCATTGGATTGAGTATAGTATACGCCGCTCTTGGGCGGATGGGTAGGCGGATTTGTGGTTTTCTGCGTAGTCAGAAGGAGTGCTCGAAGATGCCGGGTACACAAAAACGGCGGCGGGAGTTGGTTCTCCCGCCGCCGAGGCTGCTTTCGGAAAGAATTCAGTCCGAGTAGTCTTAGCTGCTGGCTGCGACCGTGAAGGTGAAGGTCACCGAACCGGTAACCCCGGTAGTGGCTTCCGTTACGGTGACTGTGATGGTGTTGGCTCCGACAGGCGCGCTGGCCGACAGGCTACCGCTGCTGGCAGAGATGACTCCGGTGCCGGAGTTGATTGCCAAGCCAAGATCGGCCAAGGTGATGGGTGCTCCCGACGCATTGGTGGCGGTGGCCGCGTACGTGTAGGTGTTGCTTCCGTCCGCGACTACGACACCTCCGGACTGGGTCCACGTTGCGCCTTGAGTGCCGGTGGTGACGCCGGTGTAAGTGACCAGCAGAGTGCGCTGCACCCACAGGTTCACGCCACTGGGCTGGCTGGTTACGCCGTTGGCGGTAATGACGACCGGCAGTTGGTGCGGATTGGCATCCCAGACAACCGTCGTGTTGGTCGGATCCTTAAGGGTGAGAGTACTGGCCGGGAGCTGCACGTTAATCTGATACAGTCCGGCTATGGAGCCAGCAACCCAACCGGCGTACTTTACCGTGGCTGCTACGGTCCCAATGGTAACCGAAGGAACGTCGTTGGAGGTGGATTTCAGACACGGCTGCATGACGCCGGCGCCGGAATCGAAGTAGGTGCTCTGAAGCACAAGCCCGTCGTCCGACGTAAGAGCCGGTGAGACGCCCGTGAGGGCGTTGACGTTTGCAAAGTAGTCGGCCGCCGGCATGCACTTCAGGCTGGCGTTATTGTACTGCTGTGTTCCGTCGCTGTCGGGCAGACCCAAGCCCGTCACATAGAGAGCGATTTGATCCGAGTCGGTCCCGGTGCTCCTGATGTTGGCGGGGTTAGCCTGGTTGACCAGGGCATAGGTCGCCGAGAGAGCCGCGGGGTCGCCCTGGCCGTCGCCGGTGCTGGCGGGGTTTTCGGTAGAGTTGGGGATGGTGAAGATGCCCGGGTCGGTCGCGACGATGGTCACGGTGTAGGGGAGGCTCTGGAGCAAGGTGGCGCCCGAGGCGTAGCCAAAGCTCACGACGATGTCCACCGGCTGGCCGACGTAGGTGGAGACTGCACTGGGTACTACCAGGTTGATCTGGCCGTTGGTCGCGAAAAGCAGTGGGGCAACGCCTATCACTGTGGGAGAACTGGAGTGGGTCTGGAACGTCACGCTGAGGTTACGTTGCGTGGGTCCGGAGGCGTCTGGGCTGAGCGAGGTCAGATAGCGGAAAGTAAGCGGGTCGGTCCGTCCATACATCACCGTCGGGTTCGGAGCGATGCAACCCGTGGAGTTGGAGACACAAAAGTTTGTCCCAAAGAGGCTGAGGATATCGTAGGCAGACACGGCCGGCAGAGCAGGGGGCGTAGCCTCGACGAAGGATGAGGCGCTGGTGATCGCCTGGATGATCGGATTGATGCCGATATTGAGAGTAATGGTTGACGTGACAGCGCAAGCGTTGCTGCTGCCCTGGGGATTGCAGACGCCGATGGTTACGGTACCGCCCGCACCGGAAAACGGCAGGAGCGGATCCGGGTTGGTGCTCGGCGGCACGGTAATCGTAAGGACGATGCTGGTAGAGTTGATCACGGTAGCCACCACATTGGAATCCGGCACGATGTAGCCATTGACCGCGACTCCGGCCAGGGTTGCCTGGGAGGCGCCGCCGCTGGCGACGGTGACGAAGCCGGTTCCGGTGAGGGCTACGGGATAGGTTCCACTGGTGGACGTCGGAAGACTTGCCGGCGTGATGCTGTTGATTGTAGCGCCCGGAGATACGACGGTTACGGTGACCACGACATTGACCGGGGCTGTGCTATTGCTGCTGGCGCAGGCTCCCGTTCCGCTGTACGGGTAATAGATGCTCATCGTCGCCTGCATTTGATTGCCTGGCTGCGATGCGCCGAAGACCGACTGCAAGAACGTTACGTCAATCGGACTGCCGAAACTATAGGCCAACCCCTGGGTAGCGCTGAGGACCGGTTCCAAGGCAGAGTAGGGGGGAGTGGTGTTTTCGGCAACCGTGACGCAATAGGGGATGGGTGCGTCGCTGGAAATCGGGGTAACCAGAAGCGATGGGAGGGTTGTTCCCAATACCCAGCTAATGTTTCGAGTGGTGCCATCGGCGACCGTGAGGGCTGCCCCGCCGTTCACCACCTGAAGGGTTACCGGCAACACGAAATCGGTGTCGCCTGAGACCACGAGGTGAACACTGGCGCTGTAACTGCCCGGCGCCAGAGTCTGGGCTCCGACGGTGGGTTTGAATGTCAGTTGCGCTGCACTGCCCGAGGTGGGAGCGGTGGCGCTGGTGGGACTCACGTTGAGCCAGAGTGGCAGCGTATTGGTATTGACGCTGAAGAACTGCGGGGAACCGCTGCTGGTGATGTTGGTGGTTACACCGGTATAGGTGGTGCTACCCGCAGTATACGAGAGCGCAACCGGACTCACCGAGGCGGACAGAGTGGTGGCACTCCCTACCTGGATGGTGATCGACAGGAATTTGTCGGGCGCCGGCGCATCCTTGAAGGCCAGCATAAAGGTGCTATTTCCCACCGGCAAGCCCCCGCATCCTGCGGCGGGCACGACATCAAAGGTAACTGGTGAAATCGAAGCGGTGCCGCCTGAGAAGGTTCCACCTCCCACAGCCGTCACCGAGAGCCAGCCGGAGGCCGGTAGCGGATAGGCGGCGGTATCGAGAGTGAAGGGAGTGCCTCCGTTAGCCGCGGACGTGACATTGACGGCTTGTGGCGTCGTCTGTGGTGTGTACACCGTTCCTGCTTTTGTGCAGGTGAGGGTGACCGCGCTGGGCGAGGGCGTGAGGGCGGACGCGGAATAGGTTACGACGAGGGTCGCGGTCACGGTGAGACCCGTGCCGGTCGCGGGAGTGAAGGTGAGCAGCACGGATGTTGGCGTAGTGCCGGGGACGAAGTTCTTGCAACCGGCCGCCAGGCTGAAGTTGAAGGTAGTGGCCACAGTGGTCGAACTAACGGAGGCCGAGGCGGGCATGTTGATGGGCCCCCCTGCGCTGAACGCTAAGCCCGTTGGCGCCGTTACCGACACGCTAACGGGGCTGCCGGAGGTGACGAGAGTAATGCCAACCGGCACGGCGGGGCCAGGGCCGAGGACCGTGTCGCAGTTGAGGGTGATGGCAGATTGGGTCGCCGCGATCGTAGGACTCACGGTATTGAGGGTCGCGGTTACGGCGACGCCCTCGCCGGTCGCGGGAGTGAAGGTGAGCACTACCTGTTGCCCGTTAGTGACTCCTACGCAGCCAGAGGGCAGGGTAAAGCTGAAGTTAGTGGCGACGGTCGTCGAACTGACGGAGAGGGTGGAGGGATTGGGAAGCACGATGGGCGCCCCGGATGGTTCCGTTACCGTCACGCTCAGTGCGCCGGCGGCGGCAAGCGTAATACCAACCGGCACGGGGGTAGTCCCGGACGCCGTGTTGCAGTTGATGGTGATTGCGCTCGTGCTCGCCAGAATGGCTGGCGAGGTAATGTGGAGGGTGACGGTCACGGTGAGACCAGTGCCGCTCGCGGGAGTGAAGGTGAGCACTACCTGTTGGTTGTTGGTAGCGTTGGCGCAAGCGGCTGCCAGAGTGAAGCTGTAGCTCGTGGCCGTGGTTGTCGAACTGACGGATTTCACGGTCGGGGTGGGGAGTATGATGGGCGCCCCCGTTGGTTCCGACACTGTTACATTAACCGCGGTGGTACCCGAAACAAGGGTAATACCAATCGGCGCGGCGGTAGGCCCGGCGACGGTGTCGCAGTTGAGGGTGAGCGACGTAGGGTTCGCCGCGATTGTGGCTGTTGCTTGCAGAGTACCCGTGCAGATAGCCAGCGCGAATACCCCAAGGAGCAGACTTAAAGAACGGATTCGATGCATACGGCTAGATAATTCTCCTTATGTTTACCCACGCTCTTCGGCTGGGTACGTTAAACGTATCGGCAGAGGGCGGAGAAATCTTTAGGGCAGAGAGGTGTAAGACGCAGATAAGGAGTTAATAACCGTAAAACCTTAATCTCAAGCAGCCGGTTCAGGCGGACCGGGCAGATCGGCGGGAGGCAGCTCCGCAGGGAAGCCCTTTTGACTTGAAGCCGTTGAAATTAAAAAGTTTTTCTGTTAATCAGGGCCGCCCAAGAGCCGCTGACGAGCAGTCCAGGGATGATGGCTCGGACGCATGCCGGGAGGAAGCCCGCTCATTGCCGATGAGCGCACCTTTTTTAAAGCAGGCGCCGGGTGGAACAGCGCAACTTCAGGCTTTCAGCTCGCCTGGGGCACCACAGCAGATCCCTCGACAGGACCTGGCGCCGGTTTTTTCAGACGCAACGCCTCTAGTATCCCCTTCCACTTCCGCAGCACCAACTCGGCCAGATTCAAGAGGATGGCCAGCGCCAGCAGCTCGGGCCAGAGGTCCATCACGGTCTCGATACTGCGGCCTGCGCCGTCAAAAACCGCTTTCGGAGTGGGGTTGAAGTGGCCTCCGGTGGCGGCCGCAATCTGGCGCAGGAGCGCCTGGTTGTTGCCGTACTCCAGCAACTCATCTTCCTGACGATAGAAGCCGACTTCGGGGAAGGCTAGCGAATCGGCCACCGGGCGGACCCGGAACAGGCCCTGGTTCGGTCCAATGGCCAGGTGACCGCGGTAGTGGCCGGCGGCCACTTTAGCCACCTGCAGGGGGGCCTGGAAGCCGTTCGGTCCGAAGGCGTAAATATCCGGAATTTTCTCCGGATCGGGAACGTTATGGGAGAGCCGATAGTCCACCACCAGCTCGTTGCTGGCGCGGTCGAGATCGGCGGAGGTCTCGCTTTCGGGAGCGTGCGGCAACAGGTCGCGGAAGATGTTGGCCCAGAGGCGGTCGAACCCGGGCCAAGTCACCCAATTCACGGCCCAGCGGTTCTTGGCATCGGAGGTGAACACGCTGGCGCGGCCCAGGCCGTATTGCCAGCGCACCAGCAGCGGATCGCCGTGGTCCGCTTCCAGAATAACGTCTGAGGTGGGGCGGGCCTGAAAGCGCACGTAGCCGCGCAGGGCGGGCGCGTTCTCCATGCCGACGCCGTCCAGAATCTCGGCCTGCTTGAGGACCTTCGGCTGAATATTCTTCTCCACGGCAGTATTGCCGGTATGCTCCTCCACATCCCGCAGCAGGATCTGCTCCAGACCCTGAGGATCGTTGAGGAAATAGGACTTACCCTGCGCCGAGCTGGCCACCTTCTCGAGAAACGCGCGGTTCACGTCCTGGCCCAGCCCGACCGTGGAAATGGTGACGTGGTTGGCCAGGGCCTCGCGCGTGAGGGTCATGCTATCGCCTTCTTCGGAAATCCCGTCGGTGAGCAGCACGATGTGCTTATAGACGGCGTTCTGCGGCAGGATGCGCTGATAGGCTTCGGTAAGGGCGGGGGCGATCTGGGTGCCCCCATCGGGGGTAATGCCGGAGATCAGCTTCTTGATGGCGGCGCGGTCGTCGGCGCGGCGAATCGGCACGGCCCACTGGAACGAATTGTCGAAAATCAGGACACCCACACTGTCGATGGGCCGCAGGTTCTCCACGACTCCGATGGCAGCCAGGCGGGCCAGCTCGATCTTGCGGCCTTCCATGGAAGACGATTTGTCAATGATGAGGACCACGGCGGTGCCTTCGGGCGAGCGCGGCGGCGCGATTTTGGCCGGCAGGCAGCGCTCCAGCGGGTCGTCCTCCTGGCCTTTTTTGTCCACGTAGACGTTGCGGTCGCCGCCGATCCAAGCCAGGCCGCCACCCTTTTTGACGAAATCCTCAATGGCCGCTTTGCGCGGGGCCGGGATCGATTCCATATCCCAGTTGTTGATCACAATGAGCTGGAAGTCGTCGAGTTTGTCGGGGATGCCGGTGGGAGCGTGGGTGATCTGGAACTGGTTGGCCTCCAGGGTATGGATAAGATGCTCCTCGCTCGAGGGGGGATCGTGGGAGACCAGCAGCACGCGCGGCTGGCGCAGAGTGACGGCGTCCTCAAAACTGGCATCGCCCAGATCGCCCGCGGCAATTTTTCCGGCTAACGCGATGGCTCCGACCGAGTTGACGCTGGCCTCCAGGTGCAGGTGGTTGGCGCCGGAAACCAGGTCCACCTGGCTGGCGCCGATGGTTTTGCCCTCGGCGGTCAGTTCCACCGAAGCGTTCGCGGAGCGTGGCGCCTCGACGGTGATTTCGATGGGGAACCGCTCGCCGCTAAACACCTCGCCCGGCAGGGCCACCGATTCCAACACCAGGTTGGGCTTGGGACGGCCGGCCAGAGCCACGGTATCGACGGGCACTCCAAGCTGTTGCGCCTGCCAGATGGCGCGCGCGGCGCTGCCCATATTTTCATTGCCATCGGACATGAGCACCAGGCGCGGCACCATGCCGGCGGGCAAAGACGCGGCGCCATCGCGAATGGCGGCCTCCAGATTGGTGGCGCGGCCTCCCGGCGCGGCGGTGTGGCGCAAATCCCAGCCGCCCTTGGGGTGTTCCTCGCGGGCGGCGGTGCGGGTGGCGCGGGCGAAGGGAATGACGCGGGTCCAGTGGCGGCCGCGGGCGCGCTCCAACCGATCCGCGAAGACCGACTCGGTATGCAAATCCTGGGGCGATATGCTCGCCGAGGTGTCGGCCAGGAGAGCCACGGCCATTTTGCTCTGGTAGACGCTGAGGCGCGGCTCGGCCAATGCCAGCAGGATGGCCATAAAGACGAACGCCTTCAGCACCAGGTTGGGCCGGCGGGCGGAGGTGCGCCACTCCCAGGCGGCCCAGGCGGCAGGGATGACTAAGAGGATAAGGGCAAGGGGATGCTGGAAGGTCATCGGGCGACCTCGGTGTGAGCGGGGCGGATCCCATTCGACGCGGAGACGCGGAGACGCGGAGGAAGCGCGGAGAAGACCCAAGGAAAGGAAAGTTTGCTGAGGGAGCGGAGTTTCCGCGGAAGCACGGAGGCGCGGAGGATGGCGAAGAGAGGTCGAAATGTCTTCCCAGCGAATTTCCCCGCGCCTTCGTGCCCCCGTGCCAGGTTTTTGGGGCCGGTTGGAGATGTTTCTGGAGAGCTCAGAGGGAGAAGAGCCAGATGATTGCCTTTCATCGCCGGACCTCCTCAGGGTCGGAGGCTTTCGACCGCAGCAGAACCGGGTGCAGCACGCGGGTCTGGCGGAAGCGGCGGAAGTGGCCGAACAGGACCCACTCGGCTAAGAGGCCGGCTAAACCGGCCAGGGCCAGCCAACGCCACAGGTCAGTGGCGGTATCCAGCCCCAGCGAAAAATGAGGCATACCCTTGGGGGCCTGGGCGGGAGGTTCCCAACGGGTGTCGCCGATTTCCGGGAGGGTGAGGGAGTAGAGATACTCGCGGTCGGCCGCCACCACCCGCACCGGGCCGGGGACGCCGGAGAAAAAGTCCAGCGTGCGGTCGCGCACCGTAAAAGGCACCGGCGAGCCGTCCTGGGAAGTCACGCGAACCGCCTGCGGGGGAGTGTCCTGGTCCATCAGCAGTTTGACGGAACCGACGCTGCCGCCCGAAATCTCCCAGCGGCGGAAAATCTGCGGCGAGAACCAGCGCAGCAGGTTGGCGAAGAGCAGCGGAGTGGCCAGCTCATAGCGCATGGCGGAGAGCGCCGGATGAAACCCGAAAACGACGATTTTGGGATGGCCGGGCCGCGCCACGATCACCGGGCCGGCATCCACTTCGCCGATGCGGGCGTCTCCCGGCGCCGGTTCGAAGACGGTGGCGTGGTCGAGTTTGAAATCCTTGGTGCGCAGACCGGCGGCGACTGGATGGTCGCTATTCCAACCGGCGAAGGGGGCCTGCTCGACGACGTGCCGCACGGGAATGGGCGATCCGGCGGCGGGTGGATCGATCCACAAGGAATCGGCCGTGGGCCTTACCGGCGGAGCGAAGCGGTCCAGAATCACAAGGCCGGTATCGTTGCTGCGGTATTCCGAGGGCTTGCGATAGACGGCGGCGACGCGGGGAGTGGCCGCGAGCAGGGGTTTGAGCAGGTCGGGTTCGTCGGAGTAGACGGTTACCGGCAGGGTGGGTTGGGCGGGAAGCTCCAGTTCGGCGCGATCATCGGCGGGAAAAGCATCATGAGGCGAAAGAGTCACGCCGAGAATGCCGGCCGCCTCGGTGCGGTATTCGAAGCTGGCCTCCTTCTCGCCGCCGGGCGGTAGGGTAAGTTGTTGAAATCCCGCGGCCACGCGGCCGGTGGCGCCGCCCGGGCCGAAGTCCAGCGCCAGGTTGACATTGCGCGGGCGGGTACCGTAATTGCGCGCCGAAACGTAGATCTCCCAGAGTCCGGGGTCAGCGGCGGCGCGGCGCATGCCGATTTTCCGCAGGCCGCAATTTTCGATCGGGTCCGGCACCAGCAGGACGCGCAAATTGCGCGGCGGCGCGGGGGCGGCGGATTCGGGATCGGCGACGCGGCTGGTTCCGATGAAGGCGATCTCGCCTGCCCGGCCACCGGCCTGCGATTGAATATGACGGGCGAAAGCGAAGGCCTGGTCCAGGTTGAGCGCGGTAGCGCCGGGTTGGGAGGCTTGAATGGCAGCTTCGATCTTGCGGCGGTCGGGTTCGAAGGCCGTCGCGGGGGTGGCCAGCGCATCGGCGCGCACCAGCATCACCCGGTCGCGGGCGGGCAGGGCGCGCAGATAGCGGCGGGCGCGGTCGCGGGCTAAGTCCATCAGGGTACGGTTGCCGGAGCGTGCCGCCATCCAGGCGGAAGTGTCCAGCAGCAGGACATGATCGCGGCCGGCTTCCATGGGGGCGCCCCAACGCAACTGGCCGATGGCCAGCACCAGCAGCGCCATGCTTAGCAGTTGCAGCACGAGCGACCACGGCTGCTGGATGTGGCGGCGGTGGGCGGCAGCGGCGGGTTGCTCCGCGGCGACCCAAAAACGCAGAGTGGAGACCACCTGCCGGCGGCGCGACCGGTCCAGCAGGTACAGCGCCACGGCAAACACTGAGATCGACCCGAAGACTGCCAGGAACTGCAGGAAGGAAAGGTTGAGGAGATACATCAGGCGATCCCTCGGGCGCGGATCAGGTCCCCGAAGATGAGGTCCTCGATGGGTTGGGACGTGGCGACCCCGGCGTACCGGCCTCCGCTGCGGAGCGCCAGGGCTTGGATTTCGGAAGCGTACTCGTCGAAGGCGCGCGTGTAGCGCTGGCGGGCCACGTCATCGAAATCCAGGCGCAGGGCGGCGCCGGTCTCGGCGTCGCGCAGGTCCAGTTCGCCGGTCCAGGGCGGCACGCGATCTTCGTCGGCCCAGACTTGCAGCAACATCAATTCGTGGCCGAAATCGGTGAGGTATTCGAGGGCCCGGCCGCAGCCGCGGTCATCCAGAAAATCGGAGATGATGATGACCAGGCCGCGCTGCGAATAGGTACCGATGAATTCGCGGATGGCGCCCAGGTAATCGGTAGCCCCCTGCAATTCCCAGGCGGCGATGCGATCCATCACTCCAGGAAAGCGGTGCCGTCCGCCGGTGGCAAAAATGCGCTGCGCCAAGCGGTTGGAAAAGCCGTGCACCTCAATGCTGTCCAGCCGCACCAAGCCGACGTAGCAGAGCGCGGCGGCCAGTTTGCGCGCGTATTCAAACTTCTGCTCATGGGGCGCCGCCATGGACTGGCTGATATCGACGAGCATGCGGACGGGCACCCGCGGCTCCACCTGGAACATTTTCAGGAACAGCTTTTCCAGGCGCAGGTAGGCGCGCCAGTTCACGGCGCGGAGGTCATCGCCGTGGTGAAAATTGCGGTGGTCGAGAAACTCCTGGCCGGCCCCGGCGAAGCGCGACAGGTTATGGCCGCCGACCAGGCCGGGGAAGGACTTTTGCCATTGAATTGTGAGCCGCTCCAGTTTTTCGAGAAACTCGCGGTCGAGCAGAGGGGCGGACGGCATAAGGGACCTACGCGACGGAAGCTGCCGCGGTTACGCCCTTGACGATGACGTCAAGGATACTCTCGGGGGTATGTCCGTCGGCATGCGCGTCGAAATTCAGAATAATGCGATGGCGCAGGACGGCGTGGGCCACCTGTTTGACGTCATCGACGGAGAGATGGAAACGGCCGCGCATCAAAGCCAGCACCCGGCCGCATTCCACCAGCGCCTGGGCGCCGCGCGGGGAACTGCCGTAGCGCACATATTTCTTAGCCAGCTCGTGGGCCTCTTTCTGTTCCGGCTGGGTGGCCATGACCAATTGAATGGCGTATTCCTGAACGTGCGGCGCCACCAGTACCTGGCGGCAGACCGAGCGCACTTCCAGGATGGCGTCGCGATCGAGCACCGCCTCAAGGGTCTGCTCTTCCCGCTGGATGGTGCGATCGATGATGCGGTTGAGCTCCTCGCGGGTGGGGTAGGTGACCAGAATCTTCATCAGGAAGCGGTCCAACTGGGCTTCCGGCAGGGGATAGGTGCCCTCCATCTCGATGGGATTCTGGGTGGCCATCACCAGGAAAGGGCGCTCCAGTTCGTGCGTCGTGGTTCCGCTGGTGACGGTGCGTTCCTGCATGGCTTCGAGCAGCGCCGACTGGGTTTTGGGGGTAGCCCGATTGATCTCGTCGGCCAGCACGAGGTTGGCGAAGATGGGTCCCTGCTGAAAGCGCAGGGATTTGCCTCCGCGATCGTCGGTTTCAATTATCATGCTACCGACGATATCCGCGGGCATCAGATCGGGTGTGAATTGAATGCGGGAGTATTTCAATTGGAGGGCCCGCGCGAGGGTACGTAACAGAGTCGTCTTTCCGAGGCCCGGAACGCCTTCCAGGAGAACGTGTCCGGAGGCCAGCAGGCAGATGAGTACACCTTGCACCACATCGTCCTGGCCCACGATCACCTTGGCGATTTCACGGCGCACCGCGTTCAGACGGGAAACAGCAAGTTGGAGTGTCGCTTCAGATCCCACGTTTTACATTGTAGAGCACGCAGGGCACCAACAGCAGAGAATCAGCGAAGGAAAGGATACAAAAACAGCGTGGTTTGAGGAACCTGCCGCAACGCGAACAAACGAATCTAGGACTGGCTTTTAGCAGCCGCGCGCTCGCCCATCTTACCGACGAGGAGACCAAGTACCGCAGCCATTTCTCCCAGCGCGCGACGGGCTTGCTCGGGGGCGGCACTTTTGGTCAGGCGATACCACCACTGCATCACCTTATAGTCGAGCACCAGCACACGGTCTTCGAGCGAACTGGCTTGCAGACCGACGGCGTGTTCCAGAAGATACGCGAAGAGGTTGTAATCGCGATCTAAGGAACGACGCAGGCTGTCGAGTTCGGTTTCGGTGCGCAGCCGTTCCTGCACAAGGTGAAAGCTGAACTGTGCATCATAGGCGGTTGCATCCGCCACCTGTTGTTCGGCATGAGTGCGGATCAACAGAATGCAACAGTACCGGAACCAATAAACCAAAAGTATTCCGGAGAACCCGATAATTAATACGCTCGTTATCATCGGCGCCTAACCCGGGCGGTCTCTTCTAGTCCACCCTTGCAGAGAGTTTATCATTGCAAAGTATTGCACGCAACACTTTTGTGCGAGCAATTTCACCTTAATTTTACAAGGTGTTTACGCTTTGATCCCCTCGAATGAGGGGTTATGGTACGGTATATACCGGAGTGCGGTCCGTACCAGGATTGCCCCCAGATCCATCAGAACCAAAGTACCGAGATTCCCAAGCGGCCTAGGAGTCAGGGGTGGTCCAGCCACTCGGCGCGAGCGTGTTCATCCGGATAACCTTCTGAAAACAAGACTGTTAAACCTGAGATGAGCCGAGGTCGTTGGCGAAATTCGGTCGGATGAGCTTGGATGGCCGGCAATTGGAAGCGCTGCCAGGGCTTCGCGCCCTCACAGGAAGACCGGTCTGTCCCCAAGTTCTCAGCGCCATCGCCCGACACTGTGGCAGGCGCTCAGGCCGGCAAAAAAATTCCAACTTTTGTTAGTGTAAACATTGGGCATAAGGGAATCACCGGAAGGCAAAGAATACGGGTTCATTCAAATCTCCCCAATTCGAGAGTCATTTCGAGCGGGTTGGGCCTCAATGCCGCCCTGCGGAGGCGGATCCGCCGGAGACCCGGTATGCGGGCATAGAAGTAGAAAGCGCGGTGGCCTCCGAGGCATCGATCGGAAGCCGGTAGCGGCCGGTCCTTTCAGACGGTAGCGCAATCTCGACCGGGTTGACCTGCGCAGGCGCCCTCCCGAATGGCCGGCGGCGCTCTCCTCCACACCCGGCAACCGCCTTGGGCAGGAGATCCGGCAATCAGAACATTCGCTCATAGAAATGTTCTGAACCTTCACGGCATCTTCATTCATTTGTCAACAACCGGGCGGCACCATGGGACCGATGATGCGCATCGCCCTGCCCAGCCGCCACGCCCGCCGGAGGAGCGGCATCGGGTGCATGCGACCATCCTCGTGCCATACCCGGGCTCATCGAACTTGCCGCCGCGCTGGTTTCCGCGGATCACGCTGCCAAGCGTGGACCGCGCTGTCCACCACCCATCCAAGGAGATATGATGACCTCTTGGCAGATTCACTTTGCCTGGCAAAGCCAACGCCTGGGAACGCGTTTCCGCGCCGGCGTCTCCCTGCACAGCCACACCATGCACTCGCGCGAGATGCTGGATTTCATCCCGCGCATTCTCAGGAGCGTTCCTGTGCTGCGGCAGGTGCTGGCCTCCGAGGAACGGCGCTTCGCCGAACGCCACGGCCGGCCGCCCGATTACGCTTCGGCGTACTGGACGCCGCCGCTCGGCGAGCGGGAAGCTTACACCCTGGAGCGCCGCCAGATTGAAGGACTGGGACTCCACCCGCTGGTCTCCCTGACCGATCACGACAACCTCGACGCGGCCATGCACCTGCACCTGATGAAGGCGTTCCGGGAAGCGCCGGTTTCGGTGGAGTGGACGGTGCCCTATGGACCTTCCTTCTTTCACCTGGGCGTGCACAACCTGGCCGCGGACGAGGCGCGCGCGTGGATGGCCACGCTGGCGGAGTTCACCGCGCAACCGCGCCCGGCAAGGCTGGCGGAGTTGCTTTCGGCGCTGAACGCCTGCCCGAATGTGCTGGTAGTGCTCAACCATCCGTTCTGGGATGAGAAGGGCATTGGACCGGCGGGGCACCGTCTGCTGCTGGGGGATCTGCTGCGGCGGTACGGCCAGTGGATTCACGCGGTGGAGTTCAACGGCATGCGGCCATGGCTGGAAAACCGCGACGTGCTGCAACTGGCCCGCGAGTGGAACCAGTGCGTGATTTCCGGCGGCGACCGGCACTGCTCGCACGCCAACACGGTGCTGAACCTGACCAACGCTCACAGCCTGGACGAATTCGTGGACGAAGTGCGCCGCGACCGCTTGAGCGAGGTGCTGGTGCTCAAGGAGTATCGCGAATCGTACCACGTGCGCTTCGCCGAGGCGATCTGGGATATCGTGCGCGATTACCCGGAACATCTGGGGCGGGTGCACTGGAGCGACCGCGTCTTCTACCGCGGCGACGACGGGCAATACCAGCCGATGTCGCACGTCTGGGCGGAGGAGCCGCCGCGGATGGTCCAACTGGGCGGCTTGGCCGTGCGGCTGCTGGGCAGCGGGCCGGTGCGCTCGACGCTGCTTTCCACGCTACGCCTGGCGGTGCGGGCGGGCGGCGAGGCGCTGCCGTGAGCGTGCTGCGCGCGGCGCTTTGACGGATTCCTTTTCCGAGGTCAGCGGCGCCGCTCTGACCTGCCGGCAACTGGCGGCATTGGCAGCGCGTAAGGGCGCAGCGGCGAAACCCGATTGCACAGCGGCGAGTCCCTATATCATAAAGGTAGTTGGGATGATCAACGGTAAGCGCATCATCGTGGTTCTGCCGGCCTATAATGCCGAGCGCACGCTCGAAGCCACGGTCCGTGAGCTTCCCGAAACGGTTGACGAGTGCATCCTGGTGGATGACCGGAGTTCCGACCAGACGGTCGCCCTGGCCCGCCGCCTGGGCCTGACCGTGATCGTCCACGAGCGCAATCGCGGCTACGGTGGGAATCAGAAGACCTGCTATGCGGCGGCTTTGGGGCGTGGCGCCGATGTGGTGGTGATGATCCACCCGGATTACCAGTACTCGCCGCTGCTGGTGACCGCCCTGGCCAGCATGGTGGCGTATGGCGTTTACGAACTGGTGCTGGGGTCGCGCATTCTGGTGGGCGGCGCGCGCAAGGGCGGCATGCCGCTCTACAAGTACATCGCCAACCGCTCGCTCACTACGTTCCAGAATCTGCTCACCGGCGCGCGGCTTTCCGAATACCACACCGGCTACCGGGCGTTCGACCGCAGGCTGCTGGAAGCACTGCCCCTGGCGGAGAACTCCGAGGACTTCGTCTTCGATAACCAGATGCTGGCCCAGGCCATTGTTTACGGCGCGCGCATCGGCGAAGTTTCCTGTCCCACGCGGTATTTTCCGGAAGCTTCCTCGATCAACCTGCGGCGCAGCATCGTCTACGGCATGGGCGTGCTGAAAACCTCGATGCAGTGCTGTTTTGCGCGCCTGGGCCTCTATCGCGCCCGCATTTTCCGATTCCCGGTTCGCCTGCCCAGCCGGGATTCGTCCGCGGTGGTGCTGGAAAACCGGCGATGAGCCGGCGGCTCGCGCTGCCGCTTCTCCTCTCCGGCCTGCTTGCGATTGCGCTGGTCCGCCTCTGGCTGATGCCGCTGCGCTCCAGCTTTTGGGTGGATGAAACCGCCACCGCCTTCGTGGTGCACTATGGGGCGCAGCACCCTTCCTTCGCCGCGGCTCCGCAGGTGCCCGAGTCGATCTATTACGTTTTGCCGCGCGCCGCCGAAAAACTGCTGGGGTTTTCCGAACCGGTCTACCGGCTGCCTTCGCTGCTGCTGATGGGGCTGGCGCTTTGGATGGTGGCGCGGCTGGCCGCCCGCCTGATCCACCCCCGCGCCGCCTGGTTTGCGGTGTTCGCCTGCCTGGCGCTCACCGGCTTCAATACCCAGGCGGCCGACGCGCGTCCCTACGCCCTGGGCACTGCCACGATAGCGCTGGGGGTGTGGTTCCTGGTGCGCTGGCTGGACACCGCCCGATGGCGCGACGCGCTGGCGTTCGCCGCCGTGGCCGCGCTTCTCTGGCGCGTGCATCTGCTGTTCGCCCCGTTTTACCTGGTGTTCGCAATTTATGCGCTGGTGCATGTAGGGCGGGGAAAATCGCCCGTACGATGGCCGCAGGTGGCCGTGATTACCGGCCTCGTGCTGCTGGCCCTGGCGCCGGTGGCCCTCCGCGCTTACGGCCTGATGCGCCATGCCGGGGCCCACGTAATTGTGGCGCCGCCTACGCTGCGCGATGTAGCCAACTCCTTGAAGTACGGGCTGCTGCTGGTGTGCGGCGTGGGTGCGTGGCTCAGCCGGCGGATTGCCGGCCGGGCGTTGGGGACGGCGCCGGGAGCTTCGCCGCCCGCGCCGAATCCCGAGGATTCGCTCCTGATCCTCAGCTATTGGTTGTGCCAGCCGCTGTGCCTGTTCGCCGTTTCGCTGGTCACCGGCAGCAGCGTTTTCGTCTCGCGTTACTATTCCCCGGCGCTGGCAGGCACGGCGCTGGCGGCTACCCTGTGGGCCTCCCGGAGCCTGAGCGGGCGCGCGTGGAAGCCGGCCGCGGCGGTGTTGGGGGTGGGCGCGCTGCTGATGGCGGGGCAATGGAATCGCCTTTGGCCGTTGCACCAGAAGTCGGACTGGCGCGGCGCGGCGGGCGAGGTGCGCGAACTGGCTCTCGATCCGGCGACCCCGGTGATTTGCCCCAGTCCGTTTGTAGAAGCACGGCCGCCGGTCTGGAGTCCGGCCTACCGGCTGCCCGGTTTCCTGTACGCGCATCTGGCGGTGTATCCGCTGGCCGGCCGAGTCCTGCTGTTTCCGTTCGAAGACTCACCGCAGGCCGAATCGTATGCGGCGGGGCTGGCGGGCACCACCCTGGCGGCAGCCCGCAGCTTCGTGATCTACGGCGGCGCCGGGCAGGCCGGCTTCTGGTGGAAGTGGCTGGCGGCCCGTCCCGAACTGGCCGGTTGGAGCAGCCGGCGCACCGGCGATTTCGGCGATGTTACGGTGGTGCTATTCTCGAACCAGCGGGCCGCCGTGTCCCGCGGCCCGGGTTCGCTGGATTCGAGCCGGTAGCGGCGCCCGAGAGAATCTTGTACACTTACGAGGATAGCGCTGTCTGAATTAAGGAAGTCGTTTCTGAGCCGGAACGTGAAAACAGGGGCTTTGTGTGCCTTTTGGATCGTTTGGTGCGCAACCGGGCGTGCCCAGGACACTACTGTTTCTCTGCCTCCGCAACCCGCCGCCGCTACTTCGGTGCCTCCGGTTTCCCGGGCTGTTCCTGCCGACAGCGAGGCTAAGCCGGAGACCGACGGCAGCGGCGCCACCGGCAATCCTGGCGCGCCAACCCCTGTGGGCACCGCCCCTGCACCTGCGCCTAAATATCCACCGCAAAAGCCGTTCTTCAAGCGACTGTTTACCGTACAGGCCGTGACGGCGACCTTGCCCGGGGCCGTGTTGCAACAGGTCCACGACTGGCCCAGCCAGTGGGGCAAAGACCGCCTGGGTTTCGAGAAACGCGTCGGCTCGCTGTATGGCCAGTTCGTCATCGGCCTCATGATCGAAGATGGCGTGCGTACCATCCACCCGGAAGATACCCGCTTTCACCGCCTGGGGAAGGGTGGCTTCTTCCCGCGTTTCGCGCATGTGATCGCGGATACCGTGACGGCGCGCAATCCCAATACCGGCGGGCGCACCATGTCGTACTCTCTGCCTGCCAACGCTTACGGCAGTTGGGCCATCGCCACACTGTGGAGTCCCAGGGAATACCGCAACGTGGATTCCATTCTGGAATGGGGAACCGCCGGCATGGGTACCATCGCCATCGGTCACCTGTTTCGCGAGTTTGGCCCCGACATCCTGTCCGTCTTCCATAAGAAGAAGAAGCAGTAAACTGAGCAGGGGAGTTGCCGATCATGCAATTCGGTGGACAGAAACCGCCTTTGGGGGTGGTATTCGACTGCGATATGGGAAGCATTGGAAGCGCGCTGGCGCTGGCGATGCTGTTCGGCTTCCAGGGTAAGAACGAATCGCGGGTCATTTCGGTGAGCATCACGCGGTCCAGTCTGGCGGCGGCGGCCTTCACCGAAGTGCTCACCCGCTTCTACCTGGGGGAACCGGGTCCCTTTGGCCCGGGCAATATACCGATCGGCGTGACCGAAGGCGGCAAACTCACCGGCGATCCGCCCATGGCTGCGGCAGTGCTCGCGCGCCAGACTCCCGACGGCCAACCGCAATACTCCCGCAGCATCCGGAAATGGAACGATACGGCCGAGCCCGATGCCCAGATCCGCAATGCCTACACCGCGCAATTCGATCAAAATGCCATCACCGTGCTGGCCGGACCGGCGACTAACCTGGCCGCCACCCTGGCGCTTCCGGGCGCTAAGGACTTGATTTCGCGCAAATCCCGCTACCTGGTCGCGGCGCTGGGCGCCTTTCCCGATGGTCCTCCCGATCCTGCCGCAGAGGCAGACTTGGCCGCTGTGCAGACGCTGTTCACCGATTGGCCCGGTCCCATCGTGGCGGTGGGCGCGGAAATAGGCGCGGCGCTTCCATTCCCCGGCGCCAGCATCGATAAGGACTTCGCCTGGGCGCCCGTGCATCCCCTGGCGGATGCCTATCGCGCCGCGAAAGCGATGCCTTATGACGCCGCCTCGCCGGCTCTGGCAGCGGTGCTCTATGCCGTGCGCCCGCAGGAGACGTACTTCAAGCTGTCGGGCCCGGGCACGTTTTCCGTCGGCCCCGCCGGCCGGGTGCGCTTCACCCCCGCGGCGGACGGAAAGCACAAGTACCTGGTTGCCGACCCCGGCCAGAAGGACCGTGTCGTGGCGGCTTACACCGAACTGGCGAGCACCAAGCCGGTGCCGCGGCGATCGTTCCGGCCGGGGCAGAAGAAGAAGCAGTAGAGAGAAGGCCGGTTCGCGAGCTTCTGAAGATCGCGGCCGTCACTCGTGGGTTGCGCCGGCCGTGGATTGCGGCGAACACCTACAGGGACTTTTGTCCGGTGCACGGGGATCAATGTCGCGGTTTTCGTGGACGCGCTGGGCTTCAGCCGGCGAACGGATTGACGATGCGCACGCCGGCGTTGAGGAAATCAGCGCGGTTTCGAGTGACGACAGCCAGACCGTGGAGGATCGCCGTCGTCGCGATGAGGCTGTCCTTGATGGGCATGGCTTTCCCGGTTGCGCGAAGCCGCGCCAACAGTTCCGCCCATTTCAGACCCGTGTCTGCATCCCAGGGCAGACAATGGAGAAGCCTGACCCCCGTGTGGAACCAATGTTCCAGCGCGGTTCGCTTCCGTCCTTTGGGAAGGATGAGAATCCCGAAACGCAGTTCGCCGAGAATGACGGGATCGACGGCGATTTCCGGCTCATGGGCGCGAAGCCACGCCACGACGCGCGGATCGGGCTTCGCCTTCGTGGGCTCGCTCAAAACGTCAGCGTCGACCAGGTACTTCACAGCGCGTCCGTCGACTCAGAGTCGATGGGCATGAAGAAGTTCTTTTGCGGACAGGCGAGCAGCCAGTCGATGGCGCCCTCGTTATGCGGAACCACTCGCCGGACGAGGCGGTAGTCCCCACGATCGAGGCGCTCGACGTCGAACTCCTGCCCTGGTTCGATACGGTCCATCTGCCGGAACTCTGCCGGCAGAACGATCTGGCCCTTGGAGGAGACGGTGGTCTTCACACAGGTAAGATGGCGTCTTACCATGCGCCGTGTCAAGCGCCTCACCCATGGGTTTCGCGATGCCGAAGGGGCCAAATAGCGGGCCGGCCCGGAGCGGACCCATCCGCCGCTCCTGTTATCCTTCGGTAACTTGTGGCACCGCCGCCTGGCATGCTGCAATCGGCCATGTTCGCACGGCCGTTTCTGCTGATTCTTCCCTGGATGGCCCTTGCGCCCCTGGCGCACGCCCAAACCACCGGTCCCCAAGTCGCCTTTCATCTTCGGATGGTCCAGTTAGATCCGAGTGCGGAAGCCGCCATTACCTCCTATCTCACTCCGGCCACCGCCCAGGATGGCATCTCGGTGGTGCCGTTGCCGGCGGGCGTAAGTCCGTCAGACCTGATCCGCCTGGCGGGCGCCGCCGGGAAGATCGAAATCCTGACGGAGACGAACGTCCTGTCGGGGGAGGGCCGGGAGGCTAGTTTTCTGGCAGGATCCACCTTCCCCTTCCCGGTAGTCGCCCCTGGTTCCGACCATGTGGCCTCCATTGAGTATCGGCCTTTCGGAATCCGTCTCGATCTGTTCCCCACGGCCGCTGCTGCCGGCACTCGTGTTCAGGTCGCCTCCGAGGTCAGCTTGCTGGATTACAAACAGGCCGTTACGGTTCTGGGGTTCACGGTTCCGGGGTTATCCCGGCGCAGGAACGTCACGCAAATGGATCTGGCCGCGGGCCAAGGCTTCGCCATCAGCGGCCTGGTGGATGGCGACATGGTGAAAGCGTTTGCCAAGCTTCCCCCCGTGGTGGACGCACCCTTGGTTCGCGCAATGGCCAATTCCGGTGGCACGAAGGTGTTGGTGCTGGTCACACCTGAGATCCAGGGGCGCTAGCGGCCGCCAGCCGGAGCTTTGGCGAAAAGCCGCGAGTGGGCTGAATCAGGCCCGTTCAGGCCCTTTTACGGCATTGTGCTCTTCTCCGAAATCGGTTAACATTTTACCAATCCGGATGCTGTTCCCTACAGTTCTTCGCGCACTGTTCCTGACAGCCGCGGCAGGCGGTGTCCTGCTCGCGGCCGACGCACCCTCATTTGAGAAAACCGTCCAGCCCATTCTGGTCAAGACCTGCTCACCCTGCCATAATGCCCAATTTGCTTCGGGCGGGCTGAACCTCGCTCCGTTCACCAAGGCCTCTTCGGTCACCGAGCAGCGCGATGGCTGGGAAACTATCCTGGATAAGCTCCGCGCCGGCGAAATGCCGCCCGCGGGCGTGCCCCGTCCGGCGCAGCTTGATGCCGCCATCGCCTATCTCCAGGGGCAGTTCGACCTGGCGGACAAGAACGTCAAGCAGGACCCCGGCCGGGTCACCGCGCGCCGCTTGAACCGCGCCGAATACTCGGCCACCATCCGCGACCTGCTGGCGGTGGAGTTTCACGCCGAGCAGAATTTCCCCACCGACGACTTGGGCAACGGTTTCGATAACAGCGGCGACGTGCTCACCATCTCTCCGGTGCTGATGGAGAAGTACCTGGCGGCGGCGGAGCGAATCGCTTCGCGCGCCATGGCGGTCGATCCGCTTCCCAAGCCCATCGAGGTGCAGTTCCAGGCTAAGGATAAGAAGATCCGCCGGGTCGATCCGAGCACCATCGAAGCCACTGGCCGGCTGGATTTCGATGGCGAATACACCGTCCGCTTCGGCCTGCCGGGGGAGCGCGCCGCCGATGCCAAGGCCGTCACGCTGGGCTTCTGGATGGATGGCAAGCTGCTGAAAACCATGCCCGTGGAGACCAAGCCCTCGGGGCTAGTGTATTTCAATCCCTACTCCGAAGAGCAGATGCGTCTGTTCCTGCCGGAAGGCGAGCACGTCTTCCGCGCCGGGTTCATCGGCGACGATTTTGTCAAAGGCCTCACCGGCAAGGAACTCTACGACAACAAGAAGAACAAGTTCCTGGATTCCATCAGCTTTATCGGCCCGTATCGCCCGCAGGCCGAACCGGCCAGCCGCAAGCTGATCCTGATCTGCGACCCCAAGACCGGGCAAGCCTGCGTCGACAAGATCGTGACCAACCTGGCGCATCGCGCCTGGCGGCGGCCGGTGACGCGTGCTGAAGTGGCGTCGCTGCTCAAATTCGTGGCGTTGGCCAAAACCAATCACCAATCCGTGGAGCAGGGCATCCAACTGGCGCTGGAGGCAATGCTGGTGTCGCCGGATTTCCTGTTCCGCATCGAGCACGATCCCGGTCCCGCGGGTGAAGCGCACCGCATCAGCGATGTCGAGCTGGCCTCGCGGCTAAGCTACTTCCTGTGGAGTTCCATGCCCGATGAGGAACTCACGAACCTGGCCGAAGCCGGCAAATTGCACGATCCCGCGGTTCTCGACGGGCAGGTGAAGCGCCTGATCGCCGACCCGCGCTCCTCCGCGCTGGCCGATAATTTTGCCGGGCAGTGGCTGGAGTTGCGCAACCTGGATGTGGTCAAGCCGGACCCGCAGAAATTCCCCGAGTGGAACCCCGAACTGCGCGACGCCATGCGCACCGAAACCCGCATGTTCTTTGACCATATCCTGCGCGAGAACCGTCCGCTGGCCGAATTTCTGGATGCCAAGTATACCTATCTGAACGCCCGCCTCGCGAAGTTCTACGGGATTCCCGGCGTGGAGGGCGACCAGTTCCGGCGCGTGGACCTGACCACCGATCAGCGCGGCGGCCTCCTCGGCCAGGCCAGCGTGCTCACGGTTTCCAGTTATCCCACGCGCACTTCGGTGGTGATTCGCGGCAAGTACATTCTGTCAAACATTCTGGGAACTCCGCCGCCACCGCCGCCGCCCGATGTACCGCTGCTGGATGAGGCCGCCGTGGGCGCTTCCGCCTCCCTGCGCCAGCAGATGGAAGCGCATCGCGCCAACGCCGTATGCGCCTCCTGCCACAGCAAAATGGATGTGCTGGGGTTCGGCTTGGAAAACTACAACGGCATCGGCAGGTGGCGCACCATGGATGGCAAATTCCCCGTGGACGCCACCGGCACGCTGCCCAACGGCAAGACCTTCAACGGCCCCGCCGAAATGCGCGAGGCGCTGCTCAGCCGTCTGCCCGATTTCGCCCACTGCATGACCGAAAAGATGCTCACTTACGCGCTGGGCCGCGGGGTTGGTCCCAACGACCGCCGCACCGTAGAGCAGATCGACCGTGACCTGGCGGTTCAGAACTATCCGTTCCAATCGTTTATTTTCGAAGTCGTCCACAGCCTGCCGTTCCAGTCGCGGCGAGGCGAAGTGACGACTACCCAGAACGCAGTCAAACCCAAAGAGGTCGCTGTCCGATGATTACCCGCAAAGCGCTTCCGCGCCGCACGTTTCTGAGAGGAATGGGAACCGCTATCGCGCTGCCCTTCCTGGATGCCATGTCCCCGGCGATGGCCGCCAGTTCCGCGCCCAACAAGGTGCGCATGGCGTTCGTCTACGTGCCCAACGGCATCATCATGAACAACTGGAATCCCGATTACGAGGGCAAGCTGGACGCGCTGCCGCGCACCCTCAAGTCCATGGAGCCGTATAAGGACGACATGCTGTTGATGGGCAACCTGACCCACAACACGGGCCGCGCGCTGCTGGATGGCGCGGGCGATCACGGCCGATGCTGCGGCTCGTACCTCACCGGCGTGCAGGTGAAGAAGAGCACTTCGGATATCCGCGCCAGCGTGTCGATGGACCAGATCGTGGCCAAGGAAGTGGGCGCCCAGATGCGTTTCCCCTCGCTGGAACTGGGACTGGAGGACGCGCGTCAATCCGGCGATTGCGATTCCGGCTATTCCTGCGCCTACACCAACAACCTGGCTTGGCGTAGCGCCACGGAGCCGCTGCCGCCGGTCCTCGACCCGCGCGCACTGTTCGAGCGCCTCTTCGGCAACGGCGAGGTGCTCAGCCCGGAAGCGCGCCAGCGCCAATCGGTCTACCGCCGCAGCATTCTGGATTTCGTCACCAGCGACACGAGAAAGCTGGAATCCAACTTGGGACCGACCGACCGCCGCAAGCTGGATGAGTACCTTTCCTCGATCCGCGAAGTGGAGCGCCAGATCGAGCGGGCGGAGAAGGACAACCAGCATATCGATCCGCACATGGCCAAGCCGTACGGCGTGCCGGCCGATTTCGCCGAGCATTTCAAGCTGATGACCGACATGCTGACGATCGCGTTCCAGGCCGACCTGACCCGCGTAGTCACCTTCCTGGTGACCCACGAGGGGACCTCCCGCGCCTATCGCGAGATCGACATTTCCGATGGCCACCACCCGCTGACGCACCACCGCAACCAGGCTCCCTTGATTGAGAAGGTTTCGCGAATCAACGAGTACCACATGCAGCAGTTCGCACTCTGGATCGGCAAACTGAAGAGCATCCAGGAAGGCGGCCGCAGCCTGTTGGACAACTGCATGATCGTTTACGGCGCCGGGCTTTCCGACGGCAACCGCCATCTGCATGAGGACCTGCCGACGATGATCGTAGGCCGCGGCGGCAACTTCATCAAGACCGGCCGGCGCGTGGTTTACCGCAAGGAAACCCCCATGTGCAACCTCTTCCTGAGCATGATGGACCGCATGGGCGTGCACATGGAGCATTTCGGCGATGCCACCGGCCGGCTGGAAGGCCTGGACCTGACCTAAACGGTGGGGCAGGGAATTCGGCACGCTGCGGCTGCCCGAAAGAGCGACCTCGAAGCTATCCTGCCGCTGCGCGCCCTGTTTCTGCAGGAAACCAATTTTCAAATACGCTATGACGCGTGTCATAAGCGCGGCTGGAGCGATTCGTATCTTTTGCTGCTGGACGACCTGCCGGTAGGTTACGGCTCGGTCAAGGGACGGCAGAACGAGGATCGCGACGCGGTGTTCGAGTACTTTGTCGTGCCGCCGTTCCGCAACCGGGCGAGCGAGTTATTCCAGCAGTTACTCGCTGTTTCCGGCGCCGGATTCATCCAATGCCAGAGCAACGACCTGCTGCTGACTTCGATGCTCTACGAGTTCTCGCCATCGGTCAGCGCCGATGTGGTGCTGTTTGAGGATCATTCCGTCACCGGCCACGCGATTGCGGGTGCGGCGGTGCGTCCCAGGCGCGAGGATGACCGGATCTTCGAACACGCCGCGGAGCCGGTTGGAGACTATGTGGTGGAACACGGCGGTGAGGTTGTGGCGAGCGGTGGGTTCCTGCGCCACTACAATCCGCCCTTTGCGGATCTGTACATGGAGGTCCGGCCGGACTGCCGCAGCCGCGGGATCGGGAGCTTCCTGCTACAGGAGATCAAGCGGGAATGCTACCTCGCCGGCAGGGTGCCGGCGGCCCGCTGCGACATTCGGAACGCGGCCTCGCGAGCGGCACTTCTGAAGGCTGGCCTGCGAGTTTGCGGCTTCATGCTGACCGGCAAAGTTGCGGTCCGGCGGTAACGGTTGTGGGCGAGCTGAGCCCGTTTTGACCACCGCCCGTGGGAGCCGTGGCGCTGCGCCGTATGTTCTGGGGGCCTGGCTGCCAGCTTAGCTCACCGCTTTGGCCCATTTCTCAAGCAGCTCGTCGGCCGGCGTCATACGCGCTCCGGCCGCAGAGGTTGGCCCAATCAACCCGCGCTAACTAATTTCCCCTGCCCGACGGAATCGTTCCTCCACGGCCGGGGCGGGGAGGCGCCACGTAGTCCACCAGTTCATCCACCGGCTTCTTTCCTGCCCACGCGATGCCCCGCAGCAGAGTCCTCTGAATCTGGTAATTGGAAAAATTGGCGTAAGTGTGGCCCTGCATCCACACGAAGGCCCGCGCGGTCTGGCCGCCGGGGAGTTGGTGTTCGTAGGTCCAGATTTGCGGCACGACTTCGCCTTTATGCTCGCCG
>DATJRE010000198.1:0-8559 GCA_035505095.1 Bryobacteraceae bacterium
GTTGCTGCCCAGCGGCTTTTTGGGCCGCCGTCATCAGCTCCCTGATGGAATTCTGAGCGGGCGGCCAGGGCGGAGGCGGCGGCCACTTCCCGGCGGCCAAGCGCCGGTATTCCTCAGCCCGCTGGGCGTCGGTCGTGATACCGGCCAGGAAATTGAGGGCATTCGCCTCCAGTACCGGATTTGTATCCGAATGGCTGGAGAGGTAGTCCGCCATCAATTTTTCGGCCTGCGCCACTCGTTGGGTCGTATTCAGGAACTGGGCATAAGCCATGGTGGCGTTGTAGAGGGAATTGTACGGAGACCCCTGCGATTCGGCCAGCATCTGCTGGTAGATGCGTGCTTCAGCAGGCCGGCCAGACTCAGCAGGCTGAGCTGCACCGTGGCGATGGACTGCTGCATGGCTGCCGCGGCGTCATCCGGGTGCCCCTCGCCCCGATATAGATTAGCCAGGGATTGCCACGCGCCGGACGCTTGCTGCGGATTGCGTGAATCATCGGCAGTTTGCTTATAGAGGGCCTCGGCCTGGTCCAATTGCCCTTGCTGCTCGTAGAGCGAAGCCAGCGCCAGGGGGTTGTTCCGCAGACGCGACGCCGCTTTCGCCATGGCCGCGGCGGCCGCGTCCGGACGGCCCACCTGGCCATACAGCTCTCCCAGTTGCCGGTAAATGTAGCCGTTATCCGGCTGCGGATCGCCGCGGTATGCGGCCCCCGTTCCGGTATCCGATGCCGCGGCGACCTGTTCCAGGTAAGAGGCCGCTTCAATAGGTCGCCTTCGCGCTGCCAACTGTTAGCCAGCATATTGAGCAATGTCATCCTGGTAGGATGGCCATCCGGCAGCCGGCTGGCCCGCGCCAGGGCCGCCTGCGCGATCGATCGCGCCACCACGGTCTTCCCCACCGCCTCATACATCTGGGTTACATTCTGTAACCAGTACACAAACTGCGGCGCCTCTACCGGCGCCTTTTCGAGCAGCGAGCGAATCTCCTCACGCTTCGCCATCGCCTCATTGTGGCGCCCGTCCCGACGGAACTGTTGATACTCCTGCTAGGCGGCGTTGATAGGGTCCTGCTGGCGCATTTGTGCCAAAGCAGCCACAGTGGTGAGCAGAAAGACAACCAGATAACGGGGGCGGCAGAGCATGGCAACCTCCTCGAAATGCGCTGCGAACCAAGCACGGCGCATACCAACTGTAAGTCATGTACACTCAACCAAACGTGGGCCACGGCCTGTATCTTCACTTACTCATGTGAAGCGCGGAACACAGTCACCACTTAGACCCCGGCCCGCGCCCCGCGCCGGTCCCGCGGGCGGGCCGGACCCCGGAATCCTCAATCAGGCCGGCAGCGCCACTGTGCGTCCGGCGCTCCCCGGGAAACTCACCATCTGGTGGTAACTCCTTCTCGTCCCGAACCGTCATTGGCGGTATGCCCAGGTTTCCCCGCCTCCCGATGCTGTGCGCCGGCGCGCTGCTTGCGCTGCTCCCAGGCCTCGCTGCGGCCCAAGCCGTGGAGGGTACGGTGGTCAACTCCGCCACCGGCGATGGCGTGGCGGGCGTGACCGTCGACCTGATCCAGGGCGGCGAGAAATACTACTCCGCCACCACCGACGCGCACGGCCACTTCCAGTTCGACCACGTCCAGGACGGCACCTACATGGCCAACTACACCTCGCCGGACTTCTTCTACCTGAACCCGGGCCGCCAACGGATGCAGCGATTTCAGGTGGCGGCGGGCGGAAATCCGGTTGAACTGGAAGCCCGCATGACGCCGCTGGCCCGTATATCGGGCCGCGTAGTGGATGGCAGAGGCAAGCCCGTTCCAGGCGCGCTGGTATCGGTAGTCAGTCCCAACGCGGCGACCACTTTACCCGCCGACAAAGACGGAAAGTTCGATCTGCACAAATTCATGCTGCCGGGCGCTTACTCCCTTTCGGTGGCTCCCCCTGCGGGCCTCCGGCCGCCCGACCCGGAACCCGACCGCGTCCTGAACTGGACGCGCACTTACTACCCCGGAGTCACCACTCTCGAAGCGGCTTCCAAAATCTCCCTGCTTCCCGGCAGCGAGGTCACAGACCTGGAGTTGAAACTGCTGGCCGTCCCCGCCCACGCGGTTCGCGGCGTGCTGCTCCATCCCGATGGCACGCCGGCGCCCAAGGTCGCCATTGCCCTGGGCGCGGACCTGGAGCAACTGCGCACGGAATCGGACGCCGATGGCGCGTTCGAATTTCCTGCCGTGGTGGATGGCGAGTGGCAATGTACCGCCGAAGTGGAGACGCGCTCCGTCTCCGCGAGCGTGAAACTGCGCGCCTCCGAGTGGTTCGAAATGGCCGGGCACGAGAGGCAGGGCCTGAAACTGCGCCTCGCGGCACCATTCACCATACGCGGCAAGGTAACCATGCAGGCCTTGCCAGGGACGCCGGCGCCCAGGCCGCCTGGACTGGTCCTTGGCATGAAGGTGAGCGGCGCCGTCCGGGAACTGTTGGGAGATAACGGAATCCTGGTAGGTGCCACGCCCGGCAGTCCCAACGCCCGTCCCGATGCCGATGGCAATTTCAGTGTGCCGGATGTGTACCCCGGCGCCTACCGGATCATTCCGCTCAATGCGCCGCCGGGATATTACCTGGATTCCATTCGCATGGGAGACGCGGAAGTATCCACGGAGGAGGTGGAGATTTCCTCGGGCGCGGCCTCCCTCACGCTGGTCTACAAGACCAACGGCGGCGCCGTGCGGGGCGCGATCGAGAACTGCGCTTCGGGCGGCGTAGTGGTGCTACCCCAGGACCCCGCCTTGCGGCGCCCGGGATTCCAGCATTCCACAGGCTGTGATGGAGCGGGGGCGTTGGCCGGTTCCGGGGCGTCCGCCGGCTCCAGCCACTATGAAATCGACGCTCTGCGGCCGGGGGATTATTACGTGCTGGCGATCGCCGGGGATGGTCCCAACCCGTGGTACCGGGCCAGGCTGGATGACACGCTGCTGAACCAGGCCGCCAAGGTCACTGTGCGCGCCGGAGAAACCACGTCGGCCGATCTGCGCGCCATTGCCCAGGAAATCCGGTAGGTCTCCGACCGGAAGGTCCGCTTCTTGCGTTCGCGGCTCCCTTTCGATGCGGAGGCGCGCGGAAGCAAGTGCGCGAAACCGAATCAGGCGGTCGGCGGCCTAACGCGAGCCATCATCATCGAGGCCTTCGACGCGCCCGGTCACGCCCTTTTCCACACGATTTCGCCGTTCACCACCGTGGCCATCGGCCCGCCGCGGAAGCTGCGGCCGTGGAAGGGAGAGTTGCGGCTGCGCGAACAGGACTGGTTTACGTCGTAGGTCCAGTTCACTTCGGTGCTGAAGATGGTCACATCGCCCGGCGCGCCCGGCTCCAGCGTGCCGCGGCCCAGGCGCATCACCGATTCCGGTCCCGTGGTGAACAACTCCACCAGGCGGCGCAGGTTGATGCGGCCGGGGTCGAGCAGTTCCTCGATGGCCAGCGCCATGGCGGTCTCCAGTCCGATAATACCGAACGGGCAGCGCTCGAATTCCTGCATTTTCTCGCTGCCCGGGTGGGGCGCATGATCGGTGGCGATGGCCTGCACGGCGCCCGAGACGATGCCTTCCACCACGGCCTCGCGATGGCAGGGCGAACGCAGCGGCGGTTTCATCTTGTAGTTGCTGTCGTAGGGCGCCATTACGGAGTCGGTAAGCGTGAAGTGGTGCGGGGTGGCTTCGCAGGTCACCGGCAAACCCTTGGCGCGCGCGAACTCCACCATGCCGACGGCGTTGGCTGTGGAGATGTGGGCCACGTGATAGCGCACGCCGGTCAACTGCGCCAGCAGCAGGTCGCGCGCCACCATGACATCTTCGGAAGCCGCCGGAATCCCGCGCAATCCCCAGCGCACCGAGGGCACGCCTTCGTGCATATCGCCGCCGGCGCTCAGGTTCAAATCCTCGCAGTGCTGGATCACCGGCAGCCCGTACGACCTGGCAAATTCCATGGCGCGCCGCATCACGCGCGCGTTCATCACCGGCAGGCCATCATCGGAAATGGCCACCGCCCCGGCATCTCGCATGGCGCCGATGGCGGCCAGTTCTTCGCCCCCGCTGCCCTTGGTAATGGCGCCGATGGGAAACACGTTGACCGCCGCCTGGCGGCGAGCGCGCTCCACAATATAGCTGGTCACCATGGCGCTGTCGTTCACCGGCTTGGTGTTGGGCATGCAGCAAATGGAGGTGAATCCGCCCGCCGCGGCGGCCCGCGAGCCGCTCTCGATGGTTTCGGCGTGCTCGAAGCCCGGCTCGCGCAGGTGCACGTGCATGTCGATAAATCCGGGCGCCACGATCATTCCGGCGGCGTCGAACACTTCGGCGCGCGGCGAAGACAGGTGGGGCGCCACGCCGGCAATGCGGCCGTCCACAATCAGCACGTCGGCGATGCGGTCGGTTTCCGAGGCCGGGTCGATCACGCGCCCGTTCTTGATCACGATGGGCATGGCTTAACCGATGATTCGCTCCAGCACCGCCATGCGCACGGCGATGCCGTTTTCCACCTGGTTGAGAATCACCGAGCGCTGGAAATCGGCTACCTCGCTCGAAAGCTCGCGCCCGCGGTTGATGGGACCCGGATGCATGACGATGGCGTCCGGCCGCGCCAGGTCCAGGTGCTCCAGGCGCAGGCCGTAGAAGCGGAAATATTCGCTGGCGGGGAAGGCCGCGCCCGAGGGGCCCTGCCGTTCCAACTGCACGCGCAGCATCATGATCACGCCGGCGTCTTGAATGGCCTCGCGGATATCCGTGGTGAGCCGCACTCCCGGGGCCAGTTGAGCCAGTTCTACGGGCAGCAGCGACGCCGGGCCGCACAGCACAATTTCCGACCCGAACTTCGACAGCAGGTGGACGTTAGAGCGCGCCACGCGGCTGTGGGCAATGTCGCCGATGATGGCCACCCGCAGGCCTTCGAGGGTGCTGCGGCGGTCCAGAATGGTGCGCGCGTCGAGCAGCGCCTGGGTGGGATGTTCGTGCGTGCCATCGCCGGCATTGATGATCGGCGTGGGCAGATGGCGGGCCAGGAAGTGCGGCGCGCCGGAAGCCGCGTGGCGCATTACGATGGCGTCCGGCCGCATGGCCGCCAGGGTGTTCAGCGTATCCACCAGGCTCTCGCCTTTCGTGACGCTCGAACCGGATGCGGTGATGGAGACAGCGTCCGCGCCCATCCGCTTGGCGGCAATTTCGAAACTGGTGCGCGTGCGCGTGGAAGCTTCGTAAAACAGGTTTACGATCATCTTGCCGCGCAGGGTGTCCAGCTTCTTCAACGACTGGCTCTGCAACGGCTGAAAATCCTTGGCCCGCGCCAGAATCGCTTCGATGTCGGCGCGCTCCAGCTCTTCGATTCCGAGCAGTCCGGCGGGCATTGGCGTCAGGCCTCGCTGCTGGCGGCTCTTTCCACCAGGAGCACCTTTTCGGTGTTGTCGATCTCCTGGAACTTTACTTCGATGATTTCGCTGTCGCTGGTCTGCACCACGCGCCCGATGTAGCGGGCCTCGATGGGCAATTCCCGGTGGCCGCGGTCGATCAGCACCAGCAGCGCCACGCGCGAGGGGCGGCCGTGATCGAAGAGCGCGTCCAGCGCGGCGCGGATGGTGCGCCCGGTGTAGAGCACGTCGTCCATCAGGATGATGTCTTTGCCGCCTACTTCGAAGGGAATCTCGGTGGCGCTCACCACCGGCTTGATGTCCACGGTGCTGAGGTCGTCGCGGTATAGATTAATGTCCAGGATCCCCACTGGGATTTTGCGGTTTTCCAGACTCTCGATCTTCCTCGAGAGCCGCTGCGCCAGGGGAACGCCGCGGCGGCGGATACCAATGAAAGCCAGGCGATCCAGGTCCTGAGTCTTCTCCAGGATTTCATGCGCCAGCCGTACGAGCGTGCGATCGATTTCCGACGCGCTCATGAGCTGCGCTTTCTCGCGGATGAGAGGCATATTACTCCGAAGGACAGAGTATCATGCAAGCGCGCCGTTCGGGTGGATCGAGCGCGCCACTGGGAGGGGTGAAGTGCACCGTGCGGGTGGCCCTACCGTGACGCCTGGGCGGATTTGAGCCAGGGGTGGACCGCGTCCGCCGCGCGGGCGAGCGGAACGGCCCTGGCTGGCGGGCGGATAATGAAAGCGCCCCCGCGCGGCCCATGAAAAAGCCCGTCTACCTCGATAACCACGCCACCACCCCGGTGGACCCGCGCGTGCTGGAACGCATGCTGCCCTATTTCGGCGAGCGCTTCGGCAATGCCGCCAGCCGCAGCCACAGCTTTGGCTGGGAGGCGGAGAAGGCGGTAGAACTGGCGCGCCGCCGGATTGCCGCGCTGGCCGGCGCCACGCCACGCGAGATTGTCTTCACCAGCGGCGCCACGGAATCCAATAACCTGGCGCTGAAGGGCGTCATGGAAGCCTGCCGGACCCGCGGCAACCACCTGGTGACCATGGCCACCGAGCACCAAGCCGTGCTCGACCCGGCACGCCACCTGGAACGCCAGGGCTTCCGGGTAACGGTGCTCCCCCCGGAACCGGACGGCCTCTTGTCGCTTGACCGGCTGCGCGCGGCGCTCGCGCCCGATACCATCCTGGTCAGCGTGATGGCCGCTAATAACGAGATCGGCGTCCTGCAACCGGTGCGCGAGATTGGCGCGATTTGCCGCGAGCGCGGTGTCCTGTTTCATTCGGATGCCGCGCAGGCCTTCGGCAAGATCCCGCTGGATGTGGAGCGCGACAACATCGACCTGCTTTCAATTACCGCCCACAAGCTCTACGGGCCCAAAGGCGTGGGCGCGCTCTACGTGCGGCGGCGCCATCCGCGCGTGCCGCTGGCTGCCCAGATGGATGGCGGAGGCCACGAGGCGGGCATGCGATCGGGGACGCTGAACGTGCCGGCCATCGTGGGTTTCGGCGAGGCCTGCGCGCTTGCCGGCGCGGAGATGGCCGAGGAATCCACGCGCATCGCCGGGCTGCGCGACCGCCTGCGCGAGCGCCTCGAAGCGCAACTGGATGGGGTGGCCGTGAACGGCTCGCTCGAACGGCGCCTTCCCGGCAATCTCAATCTCAGCTTCGCCGGCGTGGAGGGCGATGCGCTGCTGATGACATTGCCCGACCTGGCGCTTTCCACCGGCTCAGCTTGCAGTTCGGCCACCGTGGAACCCAGCCACGTACTACGCGCGCTGGGGGTGGGCGAGGAGCGGGCCCGCGGGGCGCTACGCTTCGGCCTGGGCCGCTGGACCACCGCCGACGAAGTGGATTACGCGGCCGGGCGCATCGTGGACGCCGTGCGAAAGTTACGGGCGCTCCGCCCGCAGTGACGCGCGCCGCCGATAGCGCTGCAGCAGCCAACTGGCCAGCACCCCCACAAAAAACAGCACGCACAGCGGGACCACCAGGAGCCCCAGGTTCACCGCATCCTGCGTGGGGGTGATGATGGCGGCGACAATCGTAATGCCGAGGATGAAGTAGCGGCTTTGGCGGAGCAAGAATCCCGGCGACACCACGTGCAGCGCGGTGAGCAGAAACAGCAGCACGGGCAATTCGAAGACCATGCCGACGCCCACGGTGACGTCCATAAAGAGGTTGAAGTACTCGCTCATCGAGACCATGGATTGCACGTTGAGGTCGCGGCCCACGCCCAGCAGAAACACCAGGCTGTACCGGAAAACCACGAAGTAGGCGAACAGGCCGCCGCCCACGAACAGGGCGGCCGTGGACACCACGAACGGCACCGCCCAGCGCCGCTCGCGGACATACAGGCCGGGCGAGATGAAGGCCCAAAGCTGGTACAGAACCCACGGGGAGGCCAGAAACAGGGACGCCAGCAGCGGCAGTTTCACCCATACCGTGGAGAAGGCCTCGGTGGGTGTGGTGTAGACCAGCCTGGAGGGCAAGCCCAATTGGCGCAGGGCGCCTTCGGCGGGACGGCTGACCACGTGCCAGAGCGGGTTCATAAAGATCATGCTCAGCGCAAATGCCACTCCCAAACCGGCCAGTGCGCGAAAGATGCGGGAGCGCAATTCCGCCAGGTGCTCCATAAAGGACATGCGGAGCATTTCGTCTTCTTCGTCGGGCATAGCAATTCCCAGTGGGCGAGTCGGCGTCCGGAATTGCGAAGCGCCTACAGAGAACGATGGAAAACAGGAGTTGGTGGAGCGTCCCGGAATGCAGCGGCGCCCGAGGTTGGAAAATGCCAGCTAGGGGAAAGTGTACCGCAAACGGGCTGTCGGTGTGGGCCTGATGATGCGGACGCTGCGGACTCCACCCCCATGGCGCCGCGCGCCAGCGACGCACTGCTGCCGCATCCGAGACCGCTGCCTCCCAGACCAGAGATGACCACCCGCGCACTCAACCGATGGCTTCGTCCTTTGGCGAGCGTTTTCCCGGAGGGATGGCGCGGAAATCGAAGGGGATTCAGGGGCATTCAGCCCGCGTTGCAGAAAATGAAGTTCAGACGGTACACTGGTTGGTAAAGTACATTCCCCGGTCGTCTAATGGTAGGACAGCGGCCTTTGGAGCCGTGAATCGTGGTTCGAATCCATGCCGGGGAGCC
>DATJRE010000199.1:0-15006 GCA_035505095.1 Bryobacteraceae bacterium
CCGCCGCTTCGGCGGCCTAAATCATTGGCGAGAACTGCTTGCAGTTCTCCACTGTCGACCGGAGCCATCTCTCCGATTATGCCTCTTCCTCAGACCCGACCGGAAATACATCTCGTCGGTCTGAGGCAGAGCCTCGTTAGAATGTCCGCCATGTCCGAAGTTGCCGCCCCCATCCTGGCCAAACCGGCGGAAACCGGTCCCCGCTGGTCTCTGGCCCACCGCGCCCTGTTCCGTTTTCTCTTCTGCTACTGGCTGTTGTATGGATTGCCCGATAGCGGGCGCGTCAGCGTCGTCTACGTCTTCCCCGGGGCCGGATTGCTGTTCCAGCCGTATGTGAATTTGTGGCACGCCATCGTCCCGTGGGTCGCGGTGCATGTCTTCCACGTCACCGGGCGCGCCGCGACCTATTTCCGCACCGGCAGCGGCGACACCACACTGCAATACATTCACAACCTGATCTACATAGTGGTCTCGCTGGCGGTTGCGCTGGTCTGGTCCATCCTCGACCGCCGCCGCGCGGACTATCGCACGCTGAGTGGCTGGCTGCGCCTGTTCGTCCGCTATACCCTGGCCTTCACGCTCTTCAGCTACGGCTTCGCCAAGGTGTTTCCGCTGCAATTCCAGCCGCCGTTCCTCAATCGGCTGATGGAGCCTTACGGCGAATTCTCGCCCATGGGCGTGCTGTGGAGTTTCATGGGCGCCTCGCTCGCCTACACCATGTTCGCCGGCGCCGCAGAAGTGACCGGAGGCCTGCTGCTGCTCTTCCGCCGCACCACCAGCCTGGGAGCCATGGTTTCGTTCGCGGTCCTGCTGAACGTGGCCGTGCTCAACTTCTGCTACGACGTCCCGGTGAAACTCTACTCCACCAACCTGCTGCTGATGGCGGTATTTCTGGCCGCTCCGGACCTGCGCCGCCTGGCCAACGTGCTGGTGCTGAATCGCGCCGCCGCTCCGGCCGACCTTCCCGGCCCGCGCTTCGCACGCCGCCGCCTGCGCATCGCCGCCACCGCCTTCTGGGTGTTGTTCGTGGGGTACGGTCTGTTCGATCAGATCAAGGGCGGCTGGCAATCTTACCGGAGCGTCTACATCGCGCCGCAGCGGCCGCCGCTCTATGGCCTCTACGACGTGGAATCCGGCCCCGCCAACTGGCGCAAGGTGGCCGTCTCCTTTCCAACCGCCATCAACGTGCGAACCACGGAGGACAAGGTGCTTTCATTCGCCGCCCAATATAATAAGGATACGGACGCCGTCACGCTCAATAAGAAGGACCGCCTGACGTGGTCCCGCCCCGACCCCGATCACGTGGTCCTCGAAGGCACGCTCTATGACGCGCCGGCCACCGTGCGCCTGCGCCGTATCGACACCAGCAAGTTTCTGCTGCTCAGCCGCGGCTTCCACTGGATCAACGAGACGCCGTTGAACCGCTAGACCGCACGCCGAGGTCCGGCCCTGCGCCGGGCCGCCGCGCCCTTCCCGCGGGCGCCAAAAACATTTATTGGCAGTGCCAAAAACCATCTGTACGAGGGCGCGGGGCGGTGGTAGAATCGGTTTTAATTTTGGAGCCGAACTAAGTGTCCATTCCCGAAAATCAGCAGCAGGCGCTGGTAGCGCGACTCATGCAGGCGTGCGGCGGGGCATACAGTCCCGAGACGCGGCGCAAATTCTACATCTCCGGACCGCAGTGGGCGGCGGCGTACCAGGGGCAGGCGCTGTTCCATGCTCCCACGCGCGAACCGGTGGGCTTCGAAGAAGTCATCCGCCACTACGCCGAAATCGGCATCGGTTACTGGACCACGCACGATACCGACGTGATTCCGACCGAGGCCCTGGGCCGCGACCAGCAGGCCGAAATCGTGGCGCGGATCGGCAAGGCGCTCGCCGATAACGGCCTGCGCTGTTCCATGGTCACCACCGAAACTTTTTATAACGCGGTGTGGGCGGGCAGCCCGGCGGCCGAATCGCCGGACGTGCGCGAGTACGCCAATTTCCGCGTGAAGAACACGGTGGATATCGGCCACGAGCTGGGCGCGTCCTTCGCGGTCTACTGGCCGGGGTCACTGGGCTATTACGTGCAGGGCGCCATCGAAGAGACCGACACGCTGCGCTGGTATGCCGATGCCCTCAACGCGGCCTGCGACCACGATCTGAAAGTGGCCGCCGCCAAGGGCCGCGCTTCGCTCAAGCATTGCCTGGAGGCCAAGCCATTCGAGCCGCAGGCCGAGATTCTGCTGCCCACCAGCGATGCCATGTTGGCCTTCATCGCCTCCGGCCTCTTGACGCATCCCGAGATGGTGGGGCTGAACCCGGAATATCTGCACGAGCTGATGTGGGGCGCCGCGCCGCGTGCCGCCCTGGCCCGGGCGCTGCTGGCCGGAAAGCTCTTCCACTTCGACATCAACGATGGCTACCGGCTGAAGCACGATGTGGATATCGGGGTGGGCCTGGTGAATCCGCTGGACTGGCTCAACGTGCTGGTGCTGCTGCGCAGCCACGGCTACAACGGCCCGTTCAACCTGGATTTCAAACCGCCGCGCACCACCAGCAATTTCGGCGTCTTCGAGGTGAGCTTCCCCACCGCCGTAGACCGCTTCATCACGCTGTGGGAAATGGCCGGAGAGGTGCTGGAAGACGCGATTATCAAAGAGGCCACCGCGGCGTTGAAGGCGGGCGGCCAGGTGGCGACCAGCGCCGACCCGCGCGATGCCGACGCTATCACGCGCGCCAACCGCGAACTGCTGACGCTGCACGAGCTGATTGCCCACCGCCTGGTGCAGATCCTGCTGGGCGTGCACCGCGGGCGAACGTACTCGATCGGATAGCCCGCGGCCGAAAGCCGGCGCGATACTGGAAGCATGCCCCTCGGCCGCACGCTGATTGTCCTTGGGCTGGTGCTGATCGCCGCCGGAGTGCTGTTCTCATTCAGTGGCCGCCTGCCGCTGCGGCTGGGCCGGCTGCCCGGCGACTTATACTTCCACGGCAAGAATAGCAGCTTCTATTTTCCGATCACCACCTGCATCCTGCTGAGCCTGCTGCTGACCCTGGTGATGTGGATCGTGCGGAAGTGAGCGGGGGAGAGTAAGGATCGACGCGGAGACGCGGAGACGCGGAGTCAGGAGAGAGAGGAGAGGAAGAGGTCTTCTCCGCTTCGAGGGTCCCGCGGCCGTTTGCCTACACCCGCCAGCGCGCGGCGCGGTTCCGAAACAAGCTGGGCCGAAGAAGTCTTCTCCGCGTTTTTCCTCCGCGCCTCCGCGCCTTCGCGTCGATTTCCCCGCGGACGGTTTCCTACACCCCGCCAGCGCGCGGCGCGGTTCCGGAACAAGCGGGCCGAAGAAGTCTTCTCCGCGTTTTTCCTCCGCGCCTCCGCGTCTCCGCGTCGATTTCCCCTCGGCCGTTTGCCTACACCCCTGCCAGCGCGCGGCGCGGCTCGAAGGTGTAGCCGAAACCGCGGACGGAGTGGATCAGGACGGGGCTGCCGGGGTCGCTCTCGATCTTCTGGCGCAGGCGCAGGACGTACACGTCCACGGCGCGGTCGGTGATGGCGCGATCCTGGCCCCAGACGGCGTTGAGCAACTGCTCGCGGCTGAACACCACGCCGGGGCGGGTCATCATGAACTCCAGCAGCCGGAATTCGGTGGCCGTCAAAGCCAGCGGTGTGCCGCGCAGGCGCACCTGGCGGCTGGACGAATCCAGCTCCAGGCCTCCCGATTCCAGCACCCGCGCCGGCTGGTTCTGCGCTCCGGCCGGTCCGCGGAATTGCAGCTTGATGCGGGCAATCAGCTCGCGTACGAAGAACGGCTTCACCACGTAATCGTTGGCGCCGATTTCCAGGCCCACGATGCGGTCGGTTTCCGAGGCGCGGGCGGTGAGGAAGATCACCGGAGTGGCGGCCAGGTCCGGGTCCTTGCGGATGCCCTTGCAGATGTCCAGCCCGTCGGAATCGGGCAGCATGATATCCAGCAGCACGAGATCGGGCCGCGCCTGGCGGCAAAATTCCACCGCGCCCTTGCCGGTCTGCAGGCCGGTCATGGTAAAGCCTTCCTTTTCCAGGTTGTATTTCAGCAGGGCGAACAGGTCGGCGTCGTCTTCGATCAGAACGATTTTTTTCATGGCGTCCGTCGATTCCAGACTCAACTTAACAGCGGGCGGTTACCAAACGGTTAAGAACCCGTGAATTGCGGATTAAGGTGCGGCGCCGGCGGCAGCCGCGTCACTCTCCGTCCTCAAAACGATAGCCGAAGCCGCGCACGGTGGTGATGTGGCGGGGATTATCGGGGTGTTCCTCAATCTGCTCGCGTAAGCGGCGGATATGCACGTCCACGGTGCGGGGCGTGACGAAGCGCTGCTCGCCCCACACCGAATCCAGAAGCTGCTCGCGGTTATAGGCCCGGCCGGGATGCATGAGGAAAAACTCCAGCAGGTTGAATTCGGTGGAAGTGAAGTTGAGCTCGCGGCCGGACTGGAAGACGCGATGCGCGGCGCGGTCCAGGCGAAACGGGCCGATCTCCACCACGGCAGGTTCGGAGTCGCGCTGCTCGCGCCGCAGGTGGGCCTTCACGCGCGCAATCAGCTCGCGCGGGCTGAAGGGCTTGGTCATGTAGTCGTCCCCGCCGATCTCCAGGCCCAGCACGCGGTCCACCTCCTCCGAACGGGCGGTCAGAAACAGAACCGGCGTGCGGCCCAGAATCTCAGACTGGCGAATCTGGCGGCACAACTCGAAGCCGTCGATTTCGGGCAGCATCACGTCCAGCAGAATCAGGTCGGGGCGCGCCTGTTCCAGGGTTCGCAGGGTGCCGGAGGAGCCATTCAGGATCTGCGACTGGAATCCCTGAAGCGACAGGTTGTATTCAATGAGTGCGGCGAGTTCCTGCTCGTCCTCGACGATGGCGATTCGCTTGGGCATGCGGAAGGGTGGTTCCGGTACGTTCCATTGTAGCTTCCAGGGCCCATAGCTGGGTTCGGAGCGTTTTTTGAACCCCGGATTTGACCTGATTTGCTACACTCTGTACTTGTAGGTGGTGCGCTATTACCCGGAGACTCTGGCTGTACGGTACCTTTCTGTTCGCGATTATGCGTGCCACGGCGCCCGGCGCTTGCCGCAACTGCGCGCAAATGGCCTTCGGAGGGCCTAACCAATTTCGTTACACGGCCTTCGACACCTTCTGCGGCAGCCAAGGGTGCGGCGCCCCGGGTTATCCTAAGTTAGCAGTCAATCTTGCCACCCTGACCGCCTATATTGAAGTCACGGATCTGTTGCTGGGCGGTCCGCAGGGGCCCTTTAAGCTGGAGCGGTCGTATAATTCAGATAATCAGCAGGCCGGGCCGTTCGGTGTCGGCTGGTCGTTCAATTTGGGCGACCGGTTGACCATTGAAAGCGATGGCACGTTGGTGCTGGTGCGCGGCTCGGGTGTGACCGATGTTTTCGCGCCTGGCTTTTCGGCGACGGCCTCCGGATCGGGATATTTCGCCGTGACGGCGACCAGCGACACGCTGACGCCCAACAGTAACGGCACTTTTACGCTGGCCACTCCGGGATCGCAAACCACCCGCATCTTCAGCGCCCAGGGGCTGCTGATGGCCATTCAGTATTCCGGGGTGACCACGGTTTCCCTCACTTACGATGCCAACGGTAACCTGACGGCGGCCATTTACCGCGGCCGCACGGTGAATTTCACCAACGACGGCAACGGCCATCTTACTTCTCTTACCGATGCAGCGGGGCGCAGCGCGAGTTTCACTTACACCGGCGATGGCCACCTGGCGCAGCAGACCGACGTGGACGGGCAGACCGTCGCGTATCAATACGATGGCAACGGCAATCTGACCGGCATCGCTTACCCCGGCGGCAACCTGGCGATTGCCTGGCTGCTGGACACGCCGTTTACCTCGGTGGCCAGCGTGACTACGCCCGAAGGAATGCGGATGTACGGCGTGCCGCAAAGCCCTACGCAGATCCAGGTGACCTACTGCAACGCACCAAGTCCGGCCAGCGGCGGCGCTTGCACCGGGAACTCCGTTCTCTATACCTCCAGTGCCAACGGCCTGCTGCTCTCGGTGACCGACGCTTACAACGACACCCGCACCTACGCTTACGATGCCTTGGGCCATCGCACGCAATCCGTAGATGCGATGGGCGACACCGAAACCTTCGCCTATGACGCCAACGGCAACCTGCTCTCCGCCACCGACGCCGCGGGTGACAAATGGACCGCCACTTACGCCGCCAACTCCCTGGCAACCGTCACCGATCCCAACGGGAACGTCTACACGTTTGCGTATGATGCTTCGGGCAACCTGCTCTCGGTAACCAATCCGCTCTCGGGCGGCCTCACCGCCACGCGCACGTCGGCGGAACAGATCGCCAGCCTCACCAATGCGCTCGGCGCTGCCACCACTTATCAATACGGCTCGGATGGAATGCTCTCCGCTTTTGTGGATGCGCTGGGCGGCAACTGGGCGTATCAATACGATAGCGCGGCGCGCGTCCAATCGCGCACCGATCCCGCCGGCGCCACCTTGGCCGCCACTTATAACGTGGGGCTGCATCCCGCGACGGTCGCCAACGGCTCCACGCAGTTGACTTACAGTTTCTCCGGCAGCGTGCGCGATCCGCTCGGACGCCTGGTGCAATACACCGATTCTTTCGGCAACCAGGTGAGTTACACCTACAACAGCGCGGGATTGCTGGCCGGGATTACCCTGCCGGGCGCCAAAACGGTGACCTATCAGTACGATCAGGCCAACCGCCTGGCCCAGGTGGCCGACTGGCAGGGCGACACGGCCGTCTATAGTTACGATGCCGCCGGCTGGCCGCTGAGCGTAAACGTCACCGGCGGGCCCGTCACCATCTACCAATACGACGCTGCCCACCGCTTGCGCGCAGTCGTCAGCACGGGTCCGGACGGCACGCCCATTGCCGGATATCGCTACACGCTGGATGCCTCGGGCAATCGGACGGCGGTGAGCGCGCTGGAGCCGGTCGCCACTCTGCCCACTCTGCCGGCTTACACCATCAGTTACGACCCGGCTAATCATCCGCTGAGCCGTAGCGACGGGCAGACTTACCAATACAACTCCGATGGCGACCTGACCGCCATTGGCGGATCGGGCAATCTTATGCTGGCTTACGACCCGTTCGGCCGCTTGTCCGGGGTGAGCGGGAACGCTACCACCACCTATGCCTACGATTCCGAAGGACTGCGGGTAACGGTCTCGGGATCCAACCTGGTTTACGACCCCTCCGGCCGCGAGCCCCGCGTGGTGGCGCAAGTAGATAGCTCCAACAACCCGGTGGCCTGGTATGTCTACGGTCTGGGCCTGGCCTGGGAAGTGACCGCCAGCGGAACCACTTACTTCTATCATTTCGATGGCGATGGCAACGTGGTGGCGGTTTCGAATCCCACCGCCGGGGTGGTGAATACGTACCGCTACGATCCGCTGGGGCGCCTGGTGTCCTCCAGTGAGACCGTGCCGAACCTGTTTCACGCGCAGGGCCGGCGCGGCTGGGTGGACGATGGCAACGGCTTGCTCTTTACCGGCCGCCGGTACCTGTTTCCGGATGTGCGCCTGGCGCTGCCCGGGCTGGTGCAGCTTTGGCCGCCCGCGCCGGAATTGACGCCGCATTTTCGAGGTGCGGGCGCCTGCTTTACCGAAGGGATAACGAATTGCGCGTTCCCGGCAGGCGGGAGGAGCCAGTGAGGCGGGGGATTCGAGTGCTCTGGCTGGCGGCCTGTGTGGCCGTTGCGGCGGCTCTGGTTCCGGCGGCGATGGCCCAGCAAGTGCAGGGTGCGCCGCTCAGTTGCGGGGTGGTGACCAATTCCTCCATTCCCGCCACCGGCTCGGCGTTTTTTGGCCTGTCGGTGCAGTCGGGCGACGCGATTCTGCTGCGGTTGCTGGATACTGACTCGAACACGAACTTCCAACTGACCCAGGTCGGCATCACCGATTTGAATAACAACGTAGTGGTGCCGCAACCGGATTCGTTCCTCGCGGGCGCCACGTTCGCCGGCCAATTCAATATGCCGCTTACCGGCACTTACACGGTGCAGGTAAAAGGATCCACCACCGGCAACTTTGCGATTGTCTACACTAACCTGAACCGCCCGTGCAATGCGGCCCCGCTTTCCTGCGGCACCGCCGCGCTGGGGCAGATCACCGCTCCGCTGCAATTGGCCAGCTATCAGTTCCAGGCCAACGCGGGCGATATTCTGGAAGGCCTGGTGGGCGAATTCGCGCCCTATGCCTCGGGATTTCTGCCGGCCATGTTCGCTTACGGTCCCAATGGCCAGATCCTTCTCCAGACCGATGGGATGACGCCGGCCGCCGTCAACATAGCCCCGGGGCAATTCACCAATATGGCGTTTGTGGTGCCCACCGCCGGCATCGTAACGATCATCGTCTTCGATCAGAATAACCTGACCGGCAATTATGCCGTCTCGGTGACCCGCCTCAACGGCCCGTGCACCAACACCCAAAATCTAACCTGCGGCTCGCTGGCGCAGGGCACCATTGTCAGCCCCCTGCAGGTGGATGCTTATGGGATTGCGGCGGCGGCCGGGGATGTGATCAATCTGCGGGTGGCCAGCGTGGGCACGGACGGCACCTTTGTGCCGCGGGCCGCGGTTTACGATCCGCAGGGTAACTACGTTACTGCCATCCAGGCCAATACCGCCAGCGGGCACGCCTCTTCCAGCGGCACTTTCACCGCCAAACTGGCCGGCTCGTACCTGGTCTTCGTAAGCGATGTGTTCACCGGCTTAAATACCGGCAGCTACATGCTCGGTTTCAGCCGGCTGAACCGCCCGTGCAGCACGGAGACGGGGCTATCGTGCTCTTCGCTGATCAATGGCTCGATCACCGGGCTTTTGGCCACTAACCTCTATTCGCTTTCCGCTTCGGCGGGCGATCTCTACTTACTGCGCCTGCTGCGCACCGATCAGAATACCGCCAGTCTTTTCCACCCGCGGGTGGATATCTACGACCCCTCGGGCAATTCGGTGCAATTTCTGACCACTGCGAACATCGGGCAGATCAATTTCAGCACCGCCTCCACCGGCACTTACACCCTGGTGGTGAGTGACGGCTATGATAATTCGCAAACCGGCGCCTACGCGCTGGCCCTGGCGCGATTGAACCGGCCCTGCGGCGCCGGAACCCTGAGCTGCGGGGCGCTTTCCAATGCCGTTTTTTCGCAGCCGCTGACCACCGCGGTGTACACCTATACCGCCAACCCCGGAGAGTCGTTCAGCATCCGCATGCTGGACCTTACCGGCAAGCTACAGCCCGCGCTGGCGATTTACGATCCTTCGGGAAATCCGGTGGGCACGGCAATCAGCGCGAACTTCACCGGTGTGGATGTGCCACAACCCGCCGGCGGAGCGTACACGGTGGTGGCTACCGACAACAGCCCTAACCCGGTGGGCGGTCCTTTCGATCTGGATCTGCTACGCACGGTGAACGCCTGCGGCGCTTCGCCGCCCCAGGGCCAGACCGCGCAGGGCGTAGTCAGCGCCGCGTCGCCGTTCCTTTCCTATACCATTCCGGCCTCCAGCGGCGATTCCCTGCTGGTCCGCAGCGCCGCGTTCAATGCCGGGTTTACCGCCCTGATGGAGATTTACGATCCCACCGGCACGCGCCTGAACGCCAGCACTTATTCGCTTTCGCGCAGCGTCACCACCAGCGGCAATTACACCGTGATCGTGGGGCCTTCAGCGCCGCGCACGGGCGGGGCGTATTCGCTTTCCTGGCAACTGCTGGACAATCCGGCGGGGACCGCGCCCCTCACCTGCGGCGGATCGACCACGGCTTCGCTTAGCGCCGATAACCAGTTCCACTATTACCTGGCGGCGGCTAACTCAGGCGACCTGATGCGCATGATCTTCACGCCGCTATCGAGTAACTTCTCGCCCTCGATCGAACTGTACAACAGCGCCGGAGTGCGCCTGGCGGCGGCTCCCAGCATCAGCCAGACGGCATCGGCCACCGGCAATTACCTGGTGATTGTGGGTCCCTCCAGTTCGATCGGGCAGACCGGATCGTTCACGGTGGCCTACCAGCGCCCCAACGACCCCTGCACCCCTACCTCGCTCACCTGCGGCCAGACCACCTTACGCCTGGTGACTCTGCCCGGCCAGATGGATACGTACACCTTTGCGGGGACGAAGGCGAATGAGGCGGACATCCACCTGATCCAGCGCTCCGGAAATTACACGCCCTACGGCGAATTGTATGACCCTTCGGGAACCCTGCGGGCCTCGGGCGCCGGCGGAGACTTACAGTACCTTGTACCGGCCAGCGGCACTTATACGCTGCTGGTCCGCGACCTCAACGCCAACCTGGGAAGCTACCGGGTGTCCCTGCAGGACGACACCAATGCCTGCCCGGCCACCGATACCGAGCCGCCGGTGGTTACCTTGCTGAAGCCGATGGGAGGGGAAGTCATTCCGGGCGGCACCACTTACCAGATTCAGTGGCAGTCGGACGATAACGTGGGGGTCAACAGCCAGGCGGTGGACCTTTCGACGGATGGCGGCAAGACCTTCCCGACATCGATTGCGGCCGGGCTTCCGGGCACACAACAATCGTACACCTGGATTGTTCCAGCCGGCATAGCGCCCAGCCGGACCGCCGTAGTGCGGGTGACCGCCACGGATGCGGCCGGCAATTCCCAAGCCGCGGCCAGCGGTCTGCTCTCGGTGATCGGGTCGGGATTCACTGCCAATAGCACGGCCAGTTACACTTATGATGGCCTGAATCGCCTGACACAGGTGAAATTGGGAGACGGACGGATAGTGACTTACACGTGGGACCTGGCGGGTAACCTGATTGCAATTACCGTGACCGGGCAATAAGGCGGGAGTGCGCGCGACATCCGCGGAATGTGTGGCGCGGCTGAGGCCGCCCACGCCGCCGCGGGACGCTGAAAAAGGCCCTTTCGAACTTGCTTTCCGCTGCTTTCTTCCTTTTTTCTTCCTTGCGGCGTGATTCACGCCGGGACATTGGAACCGGTTCCGTACTCCTCCGAAGAGGAGCGCTCCCCAGAGGGGAACATGCCACGATGGCCGCCTTCCGAACGTTGAATGCGTCTGGTAGCCGACTTTCTATCCCCTGCAGTGGGCACGGCATCGCATTGTCGAAACGGGCTGCGCTCGGCGAGCGAGCAGCTTTTTTTCAATTTCAAAGTAGCACGCAGGTTGACGGGTTCCGGACAGCCAAGTCTGCAAACCATTGAGCCGCCTGGAAATCGATTTCCGATTTTCTGTGAACGCCCGGGCGGCCGCCCGCCCTGTGCCAGGATTCCCGTGCGGGTGTCTCACCGTGTACCACCGTGAAATGGCGGGACTCGGCCGGTGAAGGGGGCTATCATATTCGGTACCGAGCAGGTATCGAATCGATGCGGACACGTTTACCCGTTGTTCTGCTGGTGGCTGCGTTCGCGGCCGCCGCTTTTGCCCAGACCGCGCCGCCGGTCGCTCCCCCAATTGCGCCGTCCCTGTACAATTGCGACCCCGTCAATCCCAACGCCACCCCCGAAGCCCGGGCCCTGCTGAAAAGCCTCTGCGCCCTTTCCGGCAAGGGGATTCTTGCCGGCCAGCACAACTTTCCCAACCAGCGCAACCTGGATACCGACAAGGTATTCGGCATCACCGGAAAATACCCGGCCATCTGGGGCTCGGATTTCGGATTTACCGACGGCGAGGACAAAGACTCCATCATCCACCGCGACCTGATGATTGAGGAGGCCAAGAAACAGGCCGCCGCCGGCTCTATCATTTATTTATGCTGGCATATGCTGCGGCCCACCGAAGACGAACCGGGCCACGCCGGGGAGAACGGCCGTCCCAGCCCAAGCTGGAGAGGCAGCGTGCAGGCGTCGCTTACCGACGACCAGTGGCAGGAGCTGATTACCCCCGATACGCCGCTGCACCTGCGTTGGGAAAAGTACATCGATACCGCGGCCGGCTACCTGAAGCAGCTTCAGGACGCCCACATCCCGGTGCTGTGGCGGCCGATGCACGAAAACAACGGAAGCTTCTTCTGGTGGGGTGGGCGTCCCGGGCCATCCGGTACGGCGCAGCTTTATCGCGAGTTGTACGCCCGCATGGTGTATGTGCACCATCTGGACAACCTGATATGGGTGTGGAACCAGAATGGCCCCGCGCCCTCCGGCGAGTTCTTTAAGTTCTTCCCCGGCCAGCAGTTTGTGGACGTGGTCAGTTACGATAACTACCGCGAGCTGAACGACCGCTATTACCACGAGCTTCTGGACATCGCCGATGGCAAACCCATCGCACTGGGCGAAGTGGGCCGGCCGCCCTCGGCCGAGGTTCTCAAGGCGCAGCCCAGGTGGGTGTGGTTCATGCTGTGGGGCGGCATGGTGGACCGGCAGGCGGACGCGCTGAAGACGGCTTATAGCGACCCGTATGTGATCGGCCGGGGCGATCCGCTGCCTAAGAACTAGCCGCGCCGCCGGCGATCTGCATTTAAAGGTAACTCATGTTACGAAGCGTTCTTTGCATCCTATCGGCAATCTTCGGGCTGCATGCCCAAACTTACACCCGCGGCGTCGGGGTTTATCCGGGCGATCCCAGGGAGGACTTCGCCGCCACCATGGTTCCGGATGCGCAGACTTACCGCAACCTGGCCCTGCACCGGCCGGCTTACCAATCCAGCGCCTACGATTACAACCTCACGGCCCAACTGGTTACTGACGGCATTAAGGACACTGTCCTGCCGCGGTGGGTCGCGGTTTCCACCAGCGACGCGGGCGTGCTCAGAAAGCAGATTCGGGAGCATGCGCTGGACCACAACAACACCACTACGGTGGCGCTGCCCGGCCCCGATGGCTGGATCGAAATCGACATGGCGGGCGGCGACGGTCCGCTGGAAATCGACAGCGTGGAACTGATGGGGCTGCGCGCGGCGGCCGACCCGCAGAAACCGGCCGGCTGGCAGATGGTGGTGACCGGATCGGACGATGGCCAGACTTGGAGCGAATTGGGCCGCACGGTTCTGACCGATCGTCCGCCCGCCGGGTTCCGTGGATTCGGAGGTGGTGCGGCCGGCCCGCCGCCGGCCTTCGCAGTGGCCTTCACCGCGCCGGCGCGCCACCGGCGTATCCGCGTGGAGCTGTCGGGCCCCAGCGTTTCCCGCTGGAGCTTCGGCGATGTGATCCTGCGCGACAAAGGCGAGCGCGTGGAAGCCGGCGGTCCGTATCATTTCACCAGCGCCTGGATGAGCGCGGCCACTGGCGATGAGTGGGTCTACGTGGACCTGGGCGCCGCCTGCACTTTCGACCGCGTGGCGCTCTATTGGATCCGCCACCCGGCCGAGGCGTCCCTCCAGGTGTCCAACGATGCGGCCAACTGGAAAACCGTGCAGACGCTCACCGCATCCGGCTCGCTAACTGACGATTTCAAACTGGCCCAGCCGCAGCACGGGCGCTATGTGCGAGTGCTGATGAGCCGGCCCGCCGACCCCGACAACTTCATCCTGAGCGAGCTGGAAGTGTATGGCCGCGGAGGGCCGGTGCCGCGCCCCAAGCCGGCTCCGGCTGCGGTGAATGGCCATTTGCAGCTTTCGGCGGGGGCCTGGCGGCTCCAGCGCGATTCGCTGGTTTCGGCCGAGGGAACGGCGCTTTCGCAGGTGGGTTTTGCCGATCGGGACTGGCTGCCCGCCACCGTTCCGGGCACCGTGCTCTCCAGTTATTGGGACGATGGCGCGCTGCCTGATCCGAATTACGGGAACAACCAACTGGCCATTTCGGATTCGTTCTTCTACGCCGATTTCTGGTACCGCGATGAGTTCGTCGCACCTCCCCTTGCCGCGGGCCAACGCGCCTGGCTGCATTTCAACGGTATCAACTGGAAGGCCGAGGTTTTCCTGAACGGCAAACCGCTGGGCCGCATCGAAGGCGGATTTATGCGCGCCGGCTTCGACGTGACCGGCCTGATCCTTCCCGGCCGCAGGAACGCGCTCGCCGTTCGCATTATCAAGAACGCCACGCCGGGCAGCGTGAAAGAGAAGACCTTCGCCAGCCCCGACCTGAATGGCGGCGCGCTGGGAGCAGACAACCCCACTTACCACGCCACCGCCGGTTGGGACTGGATTCCTACCGTCCGCGGGCGCGACATCGGCATCTGGGCGGATGTTTCGCTGGTCACCACCGGCGCGGTGACCATCGAAAATCCACTCGTCACCAGCACGCTGCCGCTGCCGGATACGGGCCATGCCGATATCGCCCTGGAGACCGCCCTGCGCAACAGCGGGGCGGAAGCCGTTTCGGGCACTCTGCGCGGGCATTTCGGCGAGGTGGCCTTCGAAACGCCGGTGACCATTGAGGCGGGGGCGTCCAAAACCGTCAAGCTCGATCCTTCCACCACCCCCGCGCTGCGCCTGGACCACCCCAAACTTTGGTGGCCCAATGGATATGGCGAGCAAAACCTGTATCCCGTGGAATTGTCGTTCGTGGTGGCGGGCAAGGTCTCCGACAGCAAGAGCTTCCAGGCCGGCGTCAAGCAATATACCTACAGCGAAGAGGGCGGCCCGCTGCGCATCTGGATCAACGGCCGGCGCTTCATTGCCCGTGGCGGCAACTGGGGCTTCCCCGAATCTATGCTGCGGTACCGCGCGCGCGAATACGATGTGGCCGTCCGCTACCACAAGGACATGAACTTCACCATGATCCGCAACTGGGTGGGGCAGACCGGCGACGACGCCTTCTACGATGCCTGCGACAAGTACGGCATCGTGGTGTGGCAGGACTTCTGGCTGGCCAATCCGGCGGATGGGCCCAATCCCGACGACGCCGATATGTTCCTCAAGAACGCCGAGGACTACATCCTGAAAATCCGCAATCACCCGTCCGTGGGACTTTACGTGGGCCGCAATGAGGGCAACCCGCCGGAACCCATCGAGTCCGGGCTGAAGAGCCTCACGGCATCGCTCCATCCGGGCCTGTATTACATTCCCAATTCGGCGCAAGGGCCGGTTTCGGGCGGCGGGCCGTAC
>DATJRE010000200.1:0-8547 GCA_035505095.1 Bryobacteraceae bacterium
ATGCCGGAGGCCTTCCAGTCGCGCTCGCGGAAATCCACCAGGTTGCGCAGGAGGGCGCCGATGGAAACCGGCTGGGACTCGCCGGGAGCGGCGGCGGCGAACGAAACCAGTCGGGCCACCATGGCGGAGGCTTTGTGCGCCTCGGCGGCAATGGCCGACAGGTCCTTGCCGGGGGCCCCGTCGTGGATGGCGCGGGAGGCGCGCGTGGCGAGATCCGAAATCGACGCCAGCGGAGTTTGCAATTCGTTCACCACGCTTGAAATCAGCCGGCCCACCGCCGCCAGCTTCTCAGTGCGGAAAAGCTGTTCCTGCACCGAGCGCTGGTCCAGCAATTTGAGCGCCACGGCCATCTGGTTGGCCAGGTGTTGTGCCAGGGCCTGCTCATCGGGGTTGAAGACGCGGGGGCGGTCGTCCTGGTCGAACTGGAGTACGCCCACCAAGCCGTCCTGTGCCACCATGGGCACGAAGAGCTGGGCCTTGGGAGGTTTCTCGGAGGGTCCGGCAACCACTGGAAAAGGACTGCGTGCGGTATCCGGGACCACCAGGGGGGTGCGGTAGTGAAAACAGGCCGCGGCGCCCAACTGGGTAGTATCGGGCGACGGCGCGAGCGGGATGGTGACCACCTTGCCATCGCGGGCGGGCACTTCATCCAAAGTGCCCACGCCGCGGTTGTGGACAAAAAGGCGCACCCGGGTAATACCCAGAATGGCCGGCAACGCTTCGGTAATGCGCTGGGCCGCGGCCTCCGGGGTGGGCGAGCTGAGGATGTCTTCGCCAAGCTGGTAGGTCTTGCGCAGGGTGATCCGCTGTTTGCGGGCGTTGCGCTCGCGCAACCACAGAAGAATCGAGGCGATTGCCAGCAGGCCCAGGGACACGCCGAGCGCTATCGGCGAGAGGAACCAGCCGTGCTCCAGGCGCACGATATCGGCCGGCTGCCCCACCAGCAGCTCGAAGTTGCCATTGTAGGGGGGCCGCGGGGAGTACTGGTAGGCCACGCCGGTGACGCGCACCAGGTCGCCTTCGCTGAGAGTTGAGGCGAAGTCGGCGACGGGCTGGCGGCCGTTCCGCGGCACGAAAACATGCTCGCGGATGCGCCCCTGGCCGATCACCAGGGAGTCGCCCGCGCTGGTGTCGCCGATTTCGAGGAGACGGCCTTCGGTGCGCACCAGGCGGCCCAGACCGGCGAAGTTCTGGATGCGGGCCAGGGGCAATTCGACCGGAGCGGGCGGATCGCGATGGCCCGTGGCTCTGACGGCGGACGGCTGCACCACCACCATACCGGCCAGCATGGCTACGGTTCCGGTGGCTTCGATCTCATCGCCGGGGTGGAAGGCGTCCAGGCTGGCATCGTTCCGCAGCAGCTCCAAAACGCCGCCCCCCGGACCGTCTTCGATGGCCAGGACGGTGTATTCGGGGAAATGAAAAGCCGGCGCATCCACCACGCCGTTCACGGTGACGGGCTCGTCCAGGTGGACGGCGGCGTAGTCCGGGGCCTTGCGGGCCGCGACCTCCGAGAGGGACAGACGTGTTTGTGCTCTCGCGGGCATGCATAGACATGCTCCCGCCAGCGCCCAAACAGAGGCGCGCTTCATTCTGGCCAGTCCTGGGCCCGAAGCCATTGCTGTAAATCCCCGCTCAGGAAATTATGGACGCTCAGGGTAGCCCCCGGCAAGTGGGTATGGGTAGTAAGTATTCCGACTACCCGCATTCCGGCGGCCATTCCCGCCGCCACGCCAGGGTAAGAATCCTCAAAAACGATGCAAGCGGCTGCTGGGACACCCAGCAAAGCGGCGGCGCGAAGGTACACCTCGGGGTCGGGTTTGGGATGGCGTACCTGGTGCCCGTCCACGACCACTCGAAAGTAGGGCCGCAGCCCGGCGCGCTCCAGAAGAAATTGGATATTGGCGGGTTCAGCATTGCTGGCGACGGCTTTGGGAACCACCGCGTAGCGCTCCAGAAACTGGCGCAAGCCGGGCACCAGCATGCTCTCAATCCGTTCACCGATCATTTCGCGGTAGAGGGTTTCCTTGGCGGCGCCGCGGGCGGCAATTTCGCCGGGAGGGAGGTCGCCGAAGAAATCGCGCACGATTTCGTCGTTACGCTTGCCGTACATGCGCTGGTGCATGTTCTCAGTGGTTTCCAGGCCGAAGCGGCGGTTGTAGGCTTCCCAGGCCAGCCGGTGGGCGGCGTTCGAATCGATCATCACGCCATCCATGTCGAAGATGAAAGCCAGCCCGGAGCCAGGAGCGTGAAGACCGTCCGAGGGCGCCACTAGGCGGTCTCCTCCGGGCTCGCCAGATTGGCGTCCAGCCAGTTTAGGTACGCATCCGACCCTGCCACCACCGGTAGCGCCAGGATTTCCGGAACCTCATAAGAGTGCAGTTTGGCCAGGTGGCCGCGCACGGCCTCGAACAGCGCGCGGGACGATTTGATCACCAGCAGCCACTCCTCGGCGGATTCCAGCGCGCCCTGCCAGCGGTAGTAACTGCGGACCTGCGGAATTACATTGACGCAGGCGGCCAGGCGCGCCTCGACCAGGCTGCGGCCGAGCCGCTCGGCCTCGTCCGCTCCGGAGCAAGTGCAGAGGATCACAATCTTGTCGGTCATTGGAAAAAAGGGAATTCGCGAAACCGGCAACGATGTTACCATTATGTTCCAGGCACGATGGCATGAAAACCTCCTTAGTTCGCCTCTGTTATGCAGCGGCGATACTTGCGGTGGCAAGTTATGCATATGTGACGTTGCAGGGTCCCAGGGGCTTGCGCGCATTATTGCAGAAAGAGGCCAGCATCGCGGAGATGGAAAACATCAACACGAAGCTGAGCCGGGACAACGAACAGAAGCGGGACTACATCCACCGTTTGGGGGGCGACTCAAAGGTACAGGAGCAGGTAATCCGCCAGGAACTGAAGCTGGTGCATCCCGACGAAAAGGTATTTATCACCGGTCCGCCGCCGGCGAAGTAGCGTTACGAGGCCGTACCTGGAGGTGACGACCGTCATTATGGGCCCGAGGCCTCCCCTTCCACTTCGGGTAACTCTGCGTAGTTCTCCGCGGGTGGAGCGGGCCGGGCGCGCGCGGCAGCCACTACAGCCGTCCCGCGGCCTACGCTATTAGCCCCAGCGGTGGTCTTCCGCCCGCTGGGGCTGCTCCGCGTAATCTCCGTGTTCTCCGCGGCCCTCCCCTGACGCGGAGCGGAGACGCGGAGAAATTCGCGGAGAAGACAAGGGCAGTTCCCCCACGCCAGCTTCTGGTTCCATAAACGGCCCCGCCCGTCGGCGTGGAGGCTCCGCGGTGAAACGGCCCATTGGCCTCCTTTACGCGTCCACGTGGTGGCGGAAGAAGCGCTCTAGGGCTTCCTTGTTTTTCTCTGAAAGCCGGGTCGAAAGGTCTCGCATCTCGGCGGGCGATAGGGGCCGGAAAGCCTTCGCCAGCCGGGTGTTCTGCTCAATGTGTTCGAACTTGGGCATGCTCACCACCGCCGCCGTGACGGGCAGGGATAGGGTGTAATACAGCAGCTTGTCGGGGCTGGCCTGCCCGATCAGGGCATCCTGGGCAAACACCTTCATCCCCAGAACCCCCATCTTCTTGCGGATGGCGACGGGCAAGGCCACCGTTTCGAAACTGGCCTTCATGGCCGGGTTCGGCACCATTTTGCCGCCCGCCCCGCCCATCATGGCCACCGTGCCGGCGTTCAGGGCCATCTGGGTGCAATCGAAATCGTGCCGCTCCAGCGCCCGGGCCAACACCGCGGGATTGGTGTGGCTGGTCACCCCGATGAAGCGCGTCACTTTCTGGTCGCGCAATTTCCGCACCTGGTCCAGCACGCCGCCCTTGGTCTCCACCCGCGCCAGGTCGTCCTCTTCGCTGAGGGAGTGGATGTGCAGCAGATCGACGTGATCCACCTGCAGGCACTTGAGGCTCAATTCGACCACCCGCGGCACGTCTTCCGGCACGCGCGTAGTCACCTTGGTGGCCAGGAAAATGCGATCCCGGCGGCCCTTGATGGCAGCCCCGATGCGCCGCTCGGACAGGTGGTCCTTGCCGTAATCGTCGCAGGTATCGATGTAACTGACGCCCAGGTCGAGCGCTTTGTGGACGGCCTCGGCGGCCTGATCCTCGGAGTACTGCAGAAAACGGCTGCCGCCGCCCATCGCCAGGATCGACACCCGCGCGCCGGTCTTCCCCAAGACCCGCGTGGGCATACCGGCGCTGCTGCCATCCGCCATCAGGGAACCGGCCGCCAGCGTGCCGGCAGCGGCCGTCTCCAAAAACTCGCGACGTGAGATGCTCATACGCGCTCCTTCCTCTTTAGAGTAGCCCTTCCGGCTGCCGCCGGCTCAGCGGATTATGGTGTCGCTCATGCGCGGGTCGCCGAAATCGGTGCGGTCGCCGGGCTTGCCGCCGGGCACGGGCAAGAGCCGCGCGGCCAGCGGTTTGTTCCACTTGTACGCCAGGCTGGCAACGTCTCCCAGGATGCGCGCCAACCGCTCCTCGCTGATGTCGCCGGGCAGCGGTACGGTATCCAGGCCGCCGGCGCAGACCGCCGAATAGGCCAGCAGGGAATCGAGATTGAAGGTGCCTTCCGCCCAGCGCCAGGCGAGCACGTGGTCTTCCAGGATCGGCACCATCAGCCCCGAATAGCCAGTTCGCTTGACCGGCGCCGCCTGCACCGATGCCGTAATGATGCGCGCCGCCGTCAGCGTGCCGCTCGACCCGAACGGCGCGCCGATCAGCGACTCGATGGCCCGGCCGATCGAAACCTCGCCCAGCGGCGCAGGCGTCGGATCAATGCCGGCATAGCTCCATCCGCTGCGCGCGGCGATCTTGGTGGCAACGGCTTCCACGTCGCGCAGATGGCCCGCCAGCACCGCCGTAAGCTGCTTCTGGGCCTCGCGCGGCTCGTGGTATTGGGCGAATACTTCGGCCACCACCCCCGCGCCCTCCAGGCCGATCGCGAATGTGCGGCCGGCGCCAAGGTGGTAGGCGCCGGGATAAAACGGCCCGTACGGCTTCACCATGGCGGTGGCGGCGAAATTCAGGTTGCCGCGTCCGTGCGGGCTGAGCGCGGCGACCTTCTTGATCAGCCGGGCGGCTTCACCCAGCGCCCGCCAGTGAATGCCGTCCTCGCCCGCAATCACCAGGCTGGCATTCAGCCGCGTGGTAGCCAAGGCATGGGCCAGGGTATCCAAGGTGGCGGTGGAATCGTCGTCCGCAACCATTGCGGCGCCGATATTGGGCGCGAATTTCAACCGCGTGGCCAGCTCATCCAGCTTGTGCAGGAAGGCCAGCGCCTCCTCCGGCTTCATCCCGCCGATGTAGCGCGGAAACGGCTGGGTGGCAATGCGGACGCCCTGGACTTCGAATCCGGCCGCCTGGTAGGCCGCGCGGGCGCTATCCAGGAAGCGCATGGTCTCGGCGTACTGCGCTTCGTAATGCTGCGCATCGATGTTGATGAACGCCGTAATGGCGCGCACTTTAGGCCGCGATCCGGCCGCCAGGGCCACCCCGGCCAGCACCAGGAAAGCCAGAATCTTGCGCATGAACGGTTATACCACGCGATGCGCGCGCACCCAGGGCCGCGACGCCAACCCGGCTGCGCCGGCAACTCCCCGCTACAAATTCTCCAGCACCTCGGCGGCGTGTCCCTTGGCCTTCACCTTGCCGTAGATCTTCTCGATCCGCCCGTCCGGACCGATCACGAAGGTGGTGCGCTCAATGCCCATCACCTTCTTGCCGTACATGTTCTTCTCTTTCCACACGCCATAGGCCTGGGCCGCGGCCTTGTCCTCATCGGCCAGCAGCGGGAACGGCAGTTGGTACCTGGTCTTGAATTTCGCCTGGGCGGCGGGCTTGTCGGGAGAAATGCCTACTACTACCGCGCCCTTCTTTCCGAAGCCGTGGATGTCGTCGCGGAACTCGCAGGCCTCGGTGGTGCAGCCGGGCGTATCGGCCTTGGGGTAGAAATACAGCACCACGCGCTTGCCCTTCAAATCGGCAAGCTGAAACTCCTCGCCTGAATCGGTGCGCAGATGAATGTCGGGAGCCTCGTCGCCTTCCTTCAGCATTTCTCGCCTCCCGCCAGGGTGCGCTTCAACAACTCCGTCACCACCGTCACATTGGCCTGCCCGCGGGTGGCGCGCATAGCCTGGCCCACCAGAAAATTCAGCACCGTGGTTTTGCCGGCCCGGTACTGCGCCACCTGTTTGGGAAAATTCGCCACGATTTCGACGATCACCTTATCCAGAGCCTCCGTATCGCTGATCTGCCGCAGGCCTTCACGCTCGATAATGGCGCCCGCGGTTTCGCCCGAGGTAAACATCTTGGGAAAAATCTCCTTGGCCAGTTTGCCCGAAATTTCGCCCGTGGCGATGCGCTTCACCAGGTCGCCCAGGCTCTCCGCGCTCACCGGCGATTCGCCGATCTCTTTGCCCTCGGCCTTCAGCAGGCCCATCAAATCGCCCATTACCCAATTGGCGGTGGTCTTGGGATCGCTCGAAAGGCGCGCCGCGGTTTCGAAATATTCGCTGGCCGCGCGGGTGGCCGTGAGCACCTCGGCATCGTACTCCCGCAGCCCGAACTCGCCGATAAACCGGGCCCGCTTGTGCCCCGGCAGCTCCGGCATGCCCGCGCGCACTTCCTGCAGCCATTGGTCGCCGATGTGCAGCGGCACCAAGTCTGGTTCGGGGAAGTAGCGGTAATCGTGCGCGTCTTCCTTGCTGCGCATGGCGAAGGTCTCGCCCAAATCGGAGTCGTACAGGCGCGTCTCCTGCACCACCCGGCCGCCGCTTTCGATCACCGCCACCTGCCGCGCGATCTCGTAATCCAGGGCCTGCTTCAGGAACCGGAACGAATTGAGGTTCTTCACCTCCGCCTTCACCCCGAACTTCTCCGCGCCGCGCGGCCGCACCGAAACGTTGGCATCGCAGCGCAGGTGGCCCTTCTCCATGTCGCAGGTGGAAACTTCCACGAACTGCAGCGTCTGTTTGATCTCCGTCAGGTACGCGTAGGCTTCGTCGGAACTGCGCATGTCGGGATCGCTGACGATCTCGATCAGCGGCGTGCCGGAGCGGTTGAGGTCCACGTAGGAGTAGCGGCCGGAATCGCGGAAGCCTTCGTGGATGCTCTTGCCGGCGTCGTCTTCCATGTGCACGCGCGTCACACCGATGCGCCGCACAGCGCCGTTGAGCACGATATCGACATGGCCATGCTCGGCCAGCGGCTCGTCGTATTGCGAAATCTGGTAGCCCTTGGGCAGGTCCGGATAGAAGTAGTTCTTGCGCGCGAACCGCGATTGCCCGCGGATCTCGCACTCCAGCGCCAGAGCGGCCTTGAGGGCCAATTCCACCGCCGCGCGGTTCAGCACCGGCAGCGCTCCGGGCAGCCCCAGGCACACCGGGCAGACATTGGTATTGGGCGGCGCGCCGAAGCTGGTAGGGCAGCCGCAGAAAATCTTGGTGGCCGTCGCGAGCTGCACGTGCACCTCCAGCCCGATCACCGGCTCGTAGCGCGCAATGCTTTCAGGCGAGGCCAATTCAATCGCCGAAGAGGACATGGTGTTCTTCCATTGTAGAATCTGCGGGGCGGGAATTGGACGCGGAGACGCGGAGGCGCGGAGAAACTCGCGGAGAAGACTTTTAGATTCCTCTCCGCGCCTCCGCGTCCGGTTTTTCCCGCCCCGCTCAAACCTCCGGCGCTTCCCACTTCCCGCTCTGCGCCGCGCGCACCACCGCGTCGATCACCGCCATGTTGCGCAGCGAATCCTCCAGCGGCACCGGCGGCGGCGTCCTCTCGCGCACCGCGCGCGCGAAGGCATCGCCTTGCAGGGTGTACTGGTCGCACGGAGCGAATTTCTCGAACTCGATGCCGGTGCCCGTCACATCGCGGCCGTCGTCCACGATGATCCGCGACCGCTCGTTGGGAATGGCGTTGAAGGGAATCTCCAGCTCGATGCGGCCCTTGGCCCCGAAGAACTGCACCGTCTGGTGCGGCACCACCTGCGTGCCGCAGGAGAAATGGCAGGGGCCGGAGGGATAATCGAGAATCGCCGCGGTCACGATATCGGTGCCCATCTTGAGGTCACGCCGCATGGTGGCCGCCACGCGCACCGGCTCCTCGCCGAAGACCATGCGCGAAACTTTGATCGGGTAGCAGCCGATATCCATGAGCCCGCCGCCGCCGTACTCCGGAATGTTGCGGATATTCTCCGGCTTGGCGTTGAAGTAGCCGTAGCTCACCATGGCGAAGCGCAGCGGCCCGATGCGCCCTTCGCGCACCAGTTCCACCGTGCGCACCCATTGCGGATGCACCTGCACCATGAACGCCTCGCCGATGGTCACGCCGGTGCGGTCGCGCGCGGCCATCAGCTCGCGCACTTCGCCGGTGTTCATCCCCAGGGGCTTCTCACAGAGCACGTGTTTGCCGGCTTCGGCGGCGCGAATCGACCAGGGCACGTGCAGATGGTTCGGCAGCGGGTTGTAGATGGCGTCAATCTGCGGGTCGGCCAGCAGCTCTTCGTAGGAGCCGTAGGCCTTGGGAAGGTTCAAC
>DATJRE010000201.1:0-2250 GCA_035505095.1 Bryobacteraceae bacterium
CCGATGAGGCGCACGGGATGGGGCATGGCGGGTGGGTCGCCGGCCAGCCAATCCAGGCAATACGCGGCTAGGAATCGGGCCGGAGGTAAAGGCGCCATCATCGCGGGATCTCCAGGCAATTCCAGATCAGGTCCATATCGAGAGCACGGCGAACATGGTCCGCGAGGCGGCTGATGCGCCTGTCCCGGTCGGCGGCGACGAAGGCAGGCCGGTCCATTGCAGCCAGACCGCAGGCCGTGCGGGCGGCGGCCAGGAACGAGTGCCGGAAGGCGTCTTCCTGGAACAAGCCGTGCATATAGGTGCCCAGGACACCTCGGCTCACAGCGCCATCGAGGCGAACCGCGGATTCGCCCGCGCGCTGGATTTCGGCGAATGGCTGCGCGCCATCTTGATACGCGGTTTCTCCCAAATGAATTTCGTAGCCGCGGAAGGCCGGCGCGGCGAGCGGTTCGCCAAACAGGGTCGTAGAAAGCACGCGCCCCCGCGCCACGCGGGTGACTTTCTCCGCCTGCAGCACCGTGCGGATAGGCAGAAGGCCGAGGCCGCACGCGAAACGCCCGGCGCCGCTGCTCTCCGCTCCGCCCGGATCGTCAATCGAACCTCCCAGCATCTGCATGCCGCCGCAGATTCCAAGGACACCGGCGCGGCCGGCGAAATTGCGGATCTCCGGTTCGAACCCCGAGCGGCGCAGCCAGGCCAGATCGTCCAAGGTCTGCTTGGAGCCGGGCAGAATGAGCAGGTCGGCCCGGCGCACATCGGAAGGTTCGTCAAGATACACCAGCGACACCGAAGGCTCCGCGGCCAGGGCATCGAAATCGGTGAAGTTGGCGAGGTACGGAAACGCGATTACGCCGATGCGCAAAGGCCGGCCCGCACTGTTGCCCGCGCCATCCCAGGCGCGCCGGGGGGTGGGCCGGTCTTCGAGCGCCACACTATCCTCCTCGTCCAGGCCGAGGTCCGGCAGAAAGGGCACCACGCCAGCCGAGGGAAGCCGGATACGGCGGGCGATGGTCTCCACCCCTGGCCGCAGCAGGCCAAGATCGCCGCGGAATTTGTTGATCACGAAACCGCGCAGCAGGGCACGCTCCGCGGGGTCAAGCAGCTCGACGGTTCCCAATAGCGACGCGAAGACGCCGCCGCGGTCGATATCGGCCACCAGCAGGCAGGCCGCGCCGGCAGCCCGGGCCATGCGCATGTTGACGATGTCGTGCTCCTTCAGATTGATCTCGGCGGGCGATCCGGCGCCCTCGAGCAGGATGACATCGTATGCGGCGGCCAGCCCGCGGTAGGCATCCACCACGATGGGGAACAGTTCCTCGACGCGCCGCTGGTGATAATCCGCGGCGGAAATCTGATCCCACACCCTGCCCATCACCACCACCTGCGCGGCGCGGTCGCTGGAGGGCTTGATCAGAACCGGATTCATGGCGGCCGACGGAGGAATCCGGCAGGCTTCGGCCTGAAGCGCCTGCGCGCGCCCGATCTCGCAGCCGTCCGGAGTGGCGGCCGAATTGAGCGACATGTTTTGCGCCTTGAACGGCGCCACGCGGTAGCCTTCGTCCGCCAGAATGCGGCAAAGCGCCGCGGTGAGGATGGACTTGCCGACGTGCGACGCCGTGCCCAGGATCATGAGTGCCCGCGCGCTCATACTTCGCCGGTGGCCGCGAGCAGCGCCGCGTTGCGTTGCTTGTCCTGGCAGCCCCAGCGGTCGAAGTGAATCAGTTGGCCCAGTTTTTCGCGGTGCTCCCAACCGGCGGTTTCCAACTGGGGCTTAGCCGGAAATTCAGAGACATAGCCGACGCACAGGTAAGCCACCGGGACGATGGACTCGGGAATTTCCAGCACCGCGCGCAGACGGTCGAAATCCAGAATGCTCACCCAGCCCACGCCCAGCGATTCGGCGCGCGCCGCCAGCCAAAGATTCTGCACCGCGCAGGCGGTGGAATACAGATCGGTAGCGGGGTCGCTGTGGCGGCCCAGGCCCGCGCCCAGGCTGCGCGCGCGGTCGCAGGTGATGCAGAGGTTCACAGGCGCGTCCAGAATGCCGGCCAGTTTGAGGCTGTCGTAGAGCGCGCGCTGCTCGCCACAGTAGGCGCGGGCCGCTTCGAGGTTGGCTTCGAGAAAACACTCGTGGACGGCGCGGCGTATGGATTCCTGGCGAATCACGATGAAATCCCACGGCTGCATGAACCCCACCGAAGGCGCATGATGGGCGGCATCCAGCAGGCGTCCCAAGACGGCGTCGGGGAT
>DATJRE010000202.1:0-16331 GCA_035505095.1 Bryobacteraceae bacterium
TCACGGACGCTGCATCGAAGGTGAGTGTCTTACCGGCAGTCTGGCTGTAGGACAAGCCACCCAGGACGAACAACACCAGGCTGGTTGTGGTCATCCTCTTGAACATCACTCCCCTCCCTTGCGCCGCCGGCAAATTCCGACTAGCAACCCCCTAAGACCGGCGTCACATGCCTACACCACAGGTTCAGTGTAATCAATAATTTTGCGGACTGCTCTGGCGTGTTTGGAATGACAAGTGGGCTTTTCGCGTCCATTACTAGAATTTGTGGCGCCATCTACCGCCATTAATGAACGGCAAGCCCCTCTCTTGTCCACGGCGCGAAGGTTCAACTCGAACTATGCGGCGACGGCTGGAGGTTTTGGCTCCGACGATATCCTCCCGTTCGGCGCCACTGTCGAGTCCGGATTCACAAGGCGATAAAGAGTTCCAGCTAACTCCCTCGGGCCAACCGGGCTTGACCCGTGGAGGGACGGCGAAACCGTCCATTTCCAGCATTCGGGCGTCGACTGGCACCCGGGCGGTTGAGGTTGGTGGAAGAGTGACTATCTTGGTGGAGTTTGGCAGGAGGCGGCGCGGGATAGGAGGAGGGCGCGTTCGCGCGTGTTTTGGGTGAGGGAGGCGGCGAGTTCGAATTGAGTTCGGGCTTCGTGATAGCGGCCTAGTTTGAAGAGGAGGTCGGCGCGGACGCTGGGGAGGAGGTGGTAGCGGTCGAGGGAGGGGTCGGTGGCGAGAACTTCTACGAGGTCGAGCGCGGCCTGGGGGCCGTTGGCCATGGAGACGGCTACGGCGCGATTGAGCTCGATGACTGGGGATGGGGTTAGGTGAGCTAGTTCGGTGTAGAGGGATACGATGCGGGGCCAGTCGGTTGCCTCGGGGGTGTGGGCTCGGGCGTGGCAGGCGGCGATTTCGGCCTGAAGGAGGTAGGGGCCGCGGGTTGGGGTGCTTTTTGGGGCCGGGCTTATGTCTGTAGGACTTCTGTTTGTGGTGCTGTTTGCATTGAGGATGTTGGTGGCTCGGTCGATTGCGGCGAGGCCTCTGCGGATGAGAAGGAGGTCCCAGTGGGCTCGGTTTTGATCGAGGAGCAGGATTGGTTCGCCGGTAGGGCCGATGCGGGCTCGGGTGCGGGAGGCCTGGATCTCCATGAGCGCGACCAGGCCGTGGACTTCGGGTTCCTGCGGGGTGAGTTCGGCAAGGATGCGGCCGAGGCGGAAGGCGTCTTCGCAGAGGGTGGGGCGGATGAGGTCGTCTCCGGCGGTGGCGGAGTAGCCCTCGTTGAAGATGAGGTAGATGACTTCGAGGACGGAAGAGAGGCGGGCGGCGAGCTCGGGGCCGCGAGGGACTTCGAAGGGGATGTGTTTATCGGCGAGGGTGCGTTTGGCGCGGACGATGCGCTGAGCGATGGTGGGTTCGGGGGTGAGGAAGGCGCGGGCGATCTCAGCGGTGGTGAGGCCGCCGAGGAGACGGAGGGTGAGGGCGGCGCGGGACTCGGTGGAGAGGATGGGGTGACAGGAGATGAACACGAGGCGGAGGAGGTCGTCTCCGATGGGGTCATCGAGGGTGGAGGCGAGGTCAGGCACGGTTTGTTCGAGTGTGGCGAGGTCGCGTGCCAGGTCTTCGTATTTACGCTTGGCGACGGCGTTGCGGCGGAAGAGATCGATGGCGCGGCGTTTGGCGGTGGCGGTGAGCCATGCGCCGGGGTTTTCGGGGACCTCGGTTCGCGGCCACTGTTCCAGGGCGGCGAGCAGGGCTTCCTGCGCGAGGTCTTCGGCGAGGCCGACGTCGCGAGTGAGGCGGGTGAGGCCGGCGATGACGCGGGCGGACTCGATGCGCCAGACGGCTTCGATGGTGCGGTGTAGATCGGTAGCGGACACTGCTACCGATCACACCAGTTTTGGATGCGTCAGTGCAAGTGGGGCTATTTCTTTGCTGCCTTATCCGCCAGTTGAGCGCGGATTTCTTTTTCCTGCTGAATATCGTCTTCGGAGAAGGCGTATGCAAAGTCTTCCGGCTCGAAGACCTGGCGGATCTCGACTTCGGATTCGCCTGCGTGGCAGTTGGGGCTGCGCTTGACCCACTCGATGGCCTCTTCGAGGGACTTGACCTGCCAGAGCATGAAGCCGGCGACGAGTTCCTTGGTTTCCGCGAAGGGACCGTCGATGACGGTGCGGTTCGTGCCGGAGAAGTGGACGCGAGCGCCTTTCGAAGAGGGATGGAGGCCTTCGTAGGCTAGCATGACTCCGGCTTTTATGAGCTCATCGATGAATTCGTTCATTTCCGTCACGCCCTGCGGATCGGGGAGTGCGCCTTCTTTTTCGGAGTCTTTGGTGGCTTTGACGATAACCATGAATCGCATTGTTTGTCCTTTCGGGTTGGAGATGGCTTCTCCTTGTTTCCTTAGATTCTTGAGCATAACTGGCGCGCCAGTCTGATACGTTCCAGCTTGATCTCTGCCAATACGTCGAATCAGGGTGACCGGAATCGACAGGTGGGTGGAATTTTTGTTTAGAGAGGTTGAGCACCCAAATTTATGGTGGGGCCGAATGCCCTACGGGCCGCCGGCGGGGGCCACGCGCCGGCTCTATGAGGACCGCGCCTCCGGCCTCGACGCCGGTCCCGGGATCAACGCTGCCTTAAAGGCCCTGTGTCGGGGGACACCCTGATCGTCTGGAAGCTCGACCGATATGGGCCGCGGCCTCCGCCATCCCGTCAACGTCGTCCACGATCTGTGCAGCGAACGGGATGTTACGCGGCAGACGCCCTATCGGCAACGAAAGAAACCGTGACCACCGCTCCTTTGCGAAGGCCACGACTTTATCTGTCAGCGGAACATGGTCCAATCCGGTAAAATTGTGAATGACCGCAGTGCTTAATCTCATTTCTGCGGAACGTCGGCTCAAGCTATTCGGAAGAACCCGGGGTGGAGATTTTGTACCATGGCCAAGCTCGTCTATGGAATGAACCAGTCCTTGGATGGCTACGTCGACCATCTGGAATTTAGGCCAAGCCCGGCGCTTTTTCGTCACTTCATAGAGCGAGTGCGCGACCTGACGGGCAGTGTTTACGGTCGCCGCATGTACGAGGTAATGCGTTATTGGGACGAAGACTGCCCGGATTGGGGCGCGGAGCAACACGACTTCGCGGTGGCGTGGCGGAGCCAGCCGAAGTGGGTTGTGTCGCGCACGTTGAAGTCGGTCGGACCCAACGCCACACTTGTCGGGAATGACATTGAGGCGGTGATACGTGGGCTGAAGGCACTGCCGGTTGGGGAGATTGACGTTGCCGGACCAGACTTGGCAGGAAGCCTGACCAACCTTGGTCTTATCGATGAGTATCGACTTTACCTCCACCCCATCGTACTTGGTCGCGGCAAGCCATTCTTCTCCGGCCCTCGGCCGCCGCTCCGCCTGGTGACCAGCGGTCTCGTTGGCGAGGATGTGATTAGGTTGACGTACGTTCCCGCTTAATCGCGCGGTTGGGCGTTATCCTCCTGTGAGAACCTGCCTCCCTCACCGCACCCGCGCCGACACCCCGCCCGCGCTCAGCACCCGCCCGGACTCGGCGAAGGCCGTCCGCAGGTAAGCCAGCGCTACCGCCTTGCCCGCCTCGGGCGAGTACACCGCCGACGTGATCTCGCCCACCTCCGCGCCGTCGGCAGCCAGCTTCGTCCCCGGCGCGGGCGGCTCGGCGGTGTCCAGTTCCACGCGCGACAGCAGCTTGTTCACATGGCCCTGCGCGCGGATGCGCTCCACAATCTCCTGGCCCAGGTAGCAGCCCTTCGTAAAGCTGATGGCGTGCATCAGGCGCGTCTCCTGCGGCAGGCTATTCTCGCGAATGTCGTCGCCGTAGCGCGGGATGCCGTTTTCGATCCGCACCACGCGGGCATCGTCCTCCGCGGCGGCTGGCGCCCCGGCCTCTTCCAGGCGGCGGATGATCCCGTCCGCGGCGCCGGCGTCGGAATAAATCCGGAAGCCGGGCTGGCCGGTCAGCGTCACCGCGGCAACCGTGGCTCCCTCCCACGGCAGATGCGCATAGGCCGTGCCCGGCAGCGGCGCGCCCAGAGACGCCAGCACCGCCCCGGCCGTGGGACCCTCCACCCCAATCGCCGCCGTCTCGCCGGTAACATCCTCCACTTCCACCTGGTCGGCCACCTTGTAGCGCAGGATCTGCTGGCGCGCCTTCTCGCGCAGGTCTGCCTCGGTATCGATCAGGAAATGGCCGTCGAAGCAGAACAGCCACACATCCGCCTGGATGCGCCCCTGGGGCGTCAGCAGAAAGGCGTAGCAGCCGGCCCCGGGGGTCATCTTCTTCACTTCGTTCGACGACACGTTGTGCAGGAATCGGGCGCGGTCGCGTCCGCGCGCCACCAGCCTCCCCCGCGCGCGCAAATCCAGCCATGCGGCGCCGTGGCGCAGTGCCTGGTAACCTTGGCTCATAAGTTCAGTGTACGGTCCCGCCGGGTCTTTAGAAAATGCGCCGCAGGTAAGCCGAGATCAGGATGATACACAGGCCCGAAATCAGGGCGCTCATCATGGCGCGCGAGCGGTGCGCGTAATTCGGTTGCACCAGCAGCCACGACACCGCGAACACATGCATCACCAGCAGCAGTTTGACCCCCAGCAGGATGTGGTATTTCACCGTGTGTCCGGGGTTGCTGACGATGTTGTAGGTGCCCGAAACCAGCAGCGCCGCGATGGCCGCGCCCACCAGCGGACGAAAGGCCGCCGCCGCCCTTTCGCCGAGGGCCGTGCGCGTCTCGTCGGACAGCTTGCCCGCCGCCGGAATCAACACCGCGCGCCCGAAGATCATTCCCCCAATCAGAGTGACTACTGAGGATATGTGCAGCCACCGCATGAACACGTTCAGCGCTTCGGCCATAGGTTGAGTATACAATCGCACGGCGCCCGGCGATGACGCGATCGCCTGCAATCTTTGCGGAATCTTCGACGGCCCGCGGGGAAACCCCAGACCGGCCTTACAATCAGGTTATGATCCACGAGATCCTGCCGGTCGGCGTGCTGGCGTGCAACTGCTCCATCTTCGGCGACGAGCAGAGCCGCGAAGCCCTGGTGGTGGACCCTGGGGACAACATCGCCGGCATCCTGGAAGTGCTGGCGCGCCATGCGCTGAAGGTAAAGGGCATCGTCATCACCCACGCCCACATCGACCACATCGGCGGCGCGCAGAAGCTTAAACAGGCTACCGGCGCGCCCGTCTACATGAACCAGAAGGACACCGAGCTGCAGAAAATGCTGGACGTGCAGGCCTCCTGGCTGGGCATGGAGCCGGTGGAACCGGTGGAAATCGAAGCCCCCGCCAGGGAGGGCGACCACCTGGTCATCGGGACCACCGAGTTCCACGTGTTGGATACGCCGGGGCACACCCAGGGCAGCATCAGCCTGTGGATTCCCTCCGAAGGCAAGCTGGTGGCCGGCGACACGCTATTCCGCGACAGCATCGGCCGCACCGATCTGCCCGGCGGCGATGCGCGCCAGATCCTGCGCTCGATTCACGACAAGCTGCTGCCGCTGGCCGAGGAGACCGTGGTGATTCCCGGCCACGGCGCCAGCACCACCATCGGCCGCGAGAAACGCTTCAATTACTTCCTGCAGGGGATGTAGCGCCGACCGCCGTGGAAAAACGGCTCCTCGCGCTGGCGTGCCGCGGCCGACGCGCCGATGGCGGCGGCGATCCCGGCGCCGTCCCCCAGGCCGCCGAACCCAAGGGCCCGAGCATCTTCGCGGCCCTGAAAATGCCGCGGCCTGAAACTGGAGCCGGCCAAGGTCCCGCGGAAGTCCTGGTAATCGACCACACGAGCGGCCCTCGGAAAATCAGCCCTTATGGCACGCGCCCCACCGGCGACTGCCCCTTCTCCTTCTCCTTGCGCTCCAGCGCCATGACCAGCGCCGAGGGCGGCTCGAAGCCGGCCGCGCGCGCCGCATTCACGTGCCGCCGCGCAGCTTCGTAATCGTTTCCGTAAAAGTCCATGGCCGCCAGGTCGGCGTAGGCCCGGCCGTTCCGCGGATTCAGCGCGACAGCCTTCTGCAGCTCCTGGCGCGCGTCGTCCAGGCGCCCCAGCCGCGCCTCATCCACGCCCAGCCGGTAGTGCACATCGGCGTCCTGCGGGGTCTCGCGCTCCTTCTTGAGCGTGGCCGCCAGGTCGTCCTTCGCCTGCGCGCTCAGGGTGTCCATGCGGCGCAGCCATTCTTGCGCGACGGCCAGGTGCGGGTCCAGCCGGGCCGCCTTCTGAAACTCGGCCATGGCTTCGTCCAGATGCGCCGTCTGCGACACCAGAATCGACCCGATGGCGACCGGGAAATTCGCGTTCCCGGGATCCAGCGCCACCGCCGTGCGCAGCTCCTGCAGCGCTTCGTCGGTGTCCGCCTGCGTGCCCAGCACCGTGCCCAGGAAGCCGTGCAGCGACGCATTCTTCGGGAACAACCGCACGGCATCGTTCAGCTCGCGCGTGGCCGCCTGCGGCTGCAGATCGTCCATCAGCGCATGGGCCAGCGCCAGGCGCGCATCCACGCTCTGCGGATCGGCTTTCACCGCCTCGCGCGCGTCGGGAACCGCTTCAGCCGAATGCCGCTCGGCTTCCAGGGTCAGCGCCACCGTCACGTAGGCGTGCGCCAGCGGCTTGGGTGAGGGGGTGGTGTAAGCGTCCGCCAGCGCTTGCACGGCCCGGTGCTCCCAGCGGTCCTTCAGCGAGTCGATCCCGGCCGCGAAATCGTAATCGCGAAGCTGCCGGATCAACGCAGCCGTCCGCGGCGCAAACCGCGCCTCGCGCGGCGGAAGCGCCATCACCGTCCCCGATCCCGCCGGCTCCACCGGCGCGGCGAACAGCAGCGCCAGGTCATGCGCCAGGTTGAGCGTGTTCTGCTCCTCGGATTGCTGCGGAAAATCCACTACCAGGCCGGCGTGCGAGAACGGGTTGATGCTCCCCAGGCGGTCGCCTTCGCCCTGCCCCGTCATCGAGATCACCACGTCCACGGGCGCATCCTCGCGCCGCTCCAGCTCGAGCCGCCGCTGGTCCAGCGAGGCGATGTTGGCGGCCGGGTCCAGGTGCTCCGCGTTGACCACTTGCCATTCCACTCCCGTGCCTTGAAAGATCCGGTTCACCGCCCGGAAGCGCGCGTCCAGCACGGTATCCCAATCGTGCCGCTCGCGGAACGAGTAATCGCTCACCACCCACAGGCGGATCGCGCGGGGCCGCATAGATCGCCACACGATCCCGCCGCCCACAACCACTGCTGCCAGAACCGCGGCCCATACCAGGATCCCCTTCGGCCGGGTGCCTTTGCCGGTTGCCATCTCCGTTAGTGTGACAGATCGCACGGTCAGTGGAAAGTCCGCCCCCTTCCCCCTTCCCGCGCCGGAATGATCTCACGCAAAGCCGCCCAGCCCGCCAGGAAAATCGAAAGCCTCTAAGGGAACGCCCCTCACCGGTCTTGCGCCGCGGATGATCAAGTCCACGCGACGGCGGTCTGTTTCGGGAGCAGCGAGGCGATGGCTGAAGGTGTTCCACACCTTGAATGAGTTTCAGGCGAGGCTGTTCGCTGCAGATAAAGCGCTGGATCTGGGGCGTGGCGGTATCACTCGGCTGTCGGCATTGACGGGACTGTCACGGACAACGCTTACGAAAGCAGCCGAGGAGTTGGAGAGCGGCAGAAAACTGGTGAGTCCCGGCGAGGGCCGGGTGCGGCGGGTGGGCGGAGGGCCGAAGAAGGTCGAGGGGGTTGACCCTGGCGTGCGGGAACTGTTAGCAAAGATCCTGGAAGAAACCACTGCCGGGGATCCCATGAGTCAGTTGCGGTGGACCAGCAAATCGACGCGCACGATGGCGCAAGAGTTGACCCGTTTGGGCCACCCGGTTTCGTGGGTGACGGTGGCGCGTTGCTTGGACGATATGGGGTACTCTTTGCAGGCCAATCGTAAGTCGAAGGAGGGGCCCCAGCACGCGGATCGGGATGCTCAATTCCGGCACATCAACCGGCAGGTGAAGGCGCTACTAGCAACGCTCGGCACGCGCTCGGGTGGGAGGCCGCCACGCTCGACCCGGTGCGACCGCTCTCCATCGGACAACTGAAGTCCCTCGCGGCCATCACCGTCGCCGAGGTCGCCCGATCCGGACTGAGGCGACCTGGAGATAAACGGCAGGCGGGCCAGGCCGGAAAGGCGGCGTGATGATGCGGCCAAGGTAACCCGAAGCGTCAGGGCGCTGGCGCGGCGGACCGTGGCCATCTTGCTGCTCGGGCCGCTGCTCTACGCCAGCTACCGCGCGGTGAAGTAAGCGGCTTGCGAGTTAACTGGAAGCGCCCGGATGCGGCAGGCCCAGTCCTATCCGGAAGTTAATGACTACCGGCGACACGAGGAGGCGTAACTCACGATTCTATCCGCTCTCTGATCGAGTAAACTGGGCTAGACCATTTCAAATGGCGCTTTCTGCCGGCACAAAACTCGGTCCGTACGAAATCCTTGCACCGATCGGCGCGGGCGGCATGGGCGAGGTGTATCACGCCCGCGACACGCGGCTCAGACGCGACGTGGCGATCAAAGTACTTCCTGAAGCAGTTGCGCACGACCCGGACCGGCTGGCGCGCTTCGAGCGGGAAGCCCAGTTGTTGGCCTCGCTTGACCACCCCAATATCGGCGCCATTTATGGCGTCGAGGAGAGTGGCGGCGCGCGGGCGCTCATATTGGCGCTGATCGACGGTCCCACACTGGCGGCCCGCATCGCAAGCGGGCATCCCGGACCCATTCCACTCGACGAAGCCATTCCGATTGCCCGGCAAATCGCCGAAGCCTTGGAGTATGCCCACGAGCGGGGCGTGATTCACCGTGACCTGAAACCGGCCAATGTGAAAATCACCTCGCAGGGTGCGGTCAAAGTGCTGGATTTTGGCTTGGCCAAGGCGCTCGCCGCGGAGAGTGAAATATCGATGGCCTCTCCGGCGGATGGCTCCAGCGGATCGCCCACGGTCTCCATGCATGCCACTCAGGCCGGAGTGATTCTGGGCACGATGGCTTACATGAGTCCGGAGCAGGCCAAGGGCACTCCGGTGGACCGGAGGGCGGACATCTGGGCGTTTGGGTGCGTGCTGTACGAAATGCTGACGGGCAAGCCGGCGTTCCAAGGCGAAACCACCTCAGATGTCCTGGCGGCGGTAATGGTCAAGGAGCCGGACTGGAGTGATCTGCCGGCCGGGACGCCGGCGAATATTCAGAGACTGCTGCGCCGCTGCCTGACGAAGAACATCCGCCAGCGGTTGCAAGCCATCGGCGAGGCCCGCATTACGCTGGAAGAAGCCTTGAGCGGCGATTCAGGCGCAAGCCTTGTCACTCTCCCGGCACAGGTCTCGGCCCCGCCCCCCTGGCGCAGGATTCTGCCTTGGGCGCTCGCTGCCACGCTGGCCATTGCACTCGGCGCAGTGTTGATGCTCCTCCCGGCACGGTTGCGCCGGCCGCTTGTCTCCGTCATCCGGTTCACGCTGCCGGCCCCGGCATGGCACGTGGAATCGGAGCCGGCGAGCGCAGTGGCCATCTCGCCGGACGGAACTCGAATCGCCTACGTCTCCCTGTCCGATAGCCGGCTAACGGGAACCAACGGAAGCCTGGTGGTCGCCCAGCCGACTCAGTTGGTGGTGAAACGGCTCGCCGGGGCTGCGCCAACCTCAATACCGGGCAGCGCCGGGGCCGAGGCGCCTTTTTTTTCGCCCGACGGCCGCTGGATTGGGTTTTTCCAGGACGGCATGCTCAAAAAAGTTTCGGCTGATGGCGGGCCAGTCCTGGTTCTGTGCGAGGTGACGAGAAACGTGGGCGCCTCGTGGGCGGAAAATGGGTTCATCTATTTTGCGGCAAACGGGGTGGGGGAGATTCTGCGCGTGGCCGAAGGTGGTGGCACTCCGCAGGCCGTCGTACGGGCCAGCAGCGGAGAACGGGTGGCGGGGTTCCGGTGGCCGCAAGTCCTGCCGGGCGGAACGACGGTGCTGTTTACAACCTTTGGGGTCGACTTTCTGGCGAGGCAGTACCGAATCGAGGCCTACTCGTTCAACACCGGCCAGCGAAGGGTGCTGGTCGACCAGGGCGCCAACGCGCGATACCTGGCTCCGGGTTATCTCGTGTTCACGCGAGACAAAGTGCTCATGGCGGCTCCGTTTGACGCGAAGGACGTGAGGATCACCGGGCCGGCCATCCCCGTAGTTGACGGGATCACCGCCGACGACTGGAACGGGGCCGCCGACTTCGCGGTGTCCTCCACAGGCGCCTTGCTCTACCTTACTGGTGGAGTCGAAAAGGCTTACCGCCTTGTGCAGGTGGATCGTCATGGCGCCGGCGAACCACTGGGCAAATGGCAGCGGGGATTTGAGGATTTGAGCATCTCGCCCGATGGCAAGCACCTGGCTGCGACCATAGTGGAGAATGCCGGCGCCGACGTTTGGATCTACGACATGGGACGCGACGTGCTAGCGCGCCTCACCGATTCGGGAAACTGCAGCGACCCGCTGTGGCCGCCATCGGGCAATCACGTCGTCTATAGCTGTAGCTCGCCGGAAGCACGCCTATTCACGGCAGCCTCCGATGGCAGCAGCCCGGCGGAACCCCTGTTGACGGCGCCAGCGGCGGAGGCCGACTCCTTCTCGCCCAACGGCCGGCGTCTGTTGTACAGCACGTTCTCGCTGGCCCGGAACGACGCGGCGTTGTGGATTCTGCCGCTGGAAGGAGACCGCCAGCCGATCTCCATTTTTCCAAGCAGCGCCCGCGTCCCTGACGCGCGGTTTTCGCCCGATGGCCATTGGATCGCGTACGTCTCTACGCAAGCGGGACGCATACAGGTGTACGTGCAGTCCTACCCGGCTCCAGGCGAGAGAATGCAAGTATCCACGGATGGTGGCGAGGAGCCGATTTGGGCGCCGGACGGGTCGGAGCTCTACTTCCGCAACGACGCGAAGGTGATGGGGGTTGACGTGAAGTTCAAGCCGGCCCTCGACGTAGGGAAGCCACACGAACTGTTTGAAGGCACGTACCGGCTAAGCCACCATGGCTACGGCATCCAGCCTGATGGCCGCCATTTCATCATGATCCAACCAGTCGGCGGAGCCCAGTCGCGGGGGGAACTCCAGGTGGTGTTGAACTGGTCCGATGAACTCAAGCAACGCCTCGCGGCGTTGCGGAGCGACGGACGGTAAGGCTGCGATTCGTGCGGGGAACTGGGAGGCAAGCGAGGTGCTCTATCCCTGCAATCAGGCGGTCTGCCGCCTGGAGGCCGGGAAAATTGAGCACCAGAATGAGTGAACATCCAGATGCTTTGGCGTCCCCCGGGCCACGGTGCAGTTTCACTATTGCACTTCGCGTCGTGCTGCGGGAATTGGGCCAGCCGACGAGGCCAACGGTCCTCCGCCCGCGACGCCGCAGTCCTTCACAGTGATGCCATGGCTGGGTTTCTCAGGGAAAGATCCGGAGGAACTGAGCGCGAGCGTATTTGCGTTCGGTGCCCCGGTGCATAATCCAGTCGAGGTACGCCCGGGCTTTCCCAACGCCGGAACTCCATGGACCGGAACGATACGGCGTCCAATAACCAGGTCCGTACTTAGGTCTTGCGCCACAACCAGCTATGCGTGATGCTCGTACAACCGCCCGGCAGGTCTTCTTGGCGAGCTTGGCGGCTTTTCGAGAGATCCCCCTTGCCGGACGCGACCGAAAACGAGGTGGCGAAGCAGATCGTGGATGCGGCCTACCGGTGCATACGAGCCTGGGCCCGGGCCTGCTGGAATCAGCCTACGAAGCGGCTTTGGCCTTCGAGTTGGAGACCCGGGGGTTGCATGTGGCGCGGCAACAGCCTGTCCCCATCCTCTACCAGGGCACTCGGATTGAGGTGGGATTCAGGGCGGACCTGATCGTGGCCGGCCTGGTGATCGTGGAACTCAAGTCCGTTGAGACCGTTGCGCCGGTCCACAAGAAACAGCTTCTGACGTACCTTCGTCTGGGCGGCAAGCGTTTGGGGCTGCTGATCAACTTCAACGTGGCGCTCATTAAGGACGGCATCACGCGAATCGCCAATGGGATGCCGGAATGACGCCGGAATGATCTCACGGTAGGAACCGCGGGTGTCCCTCTGGTACAGCCGCGCCCCAGGTTTTCTTGGCGGGCTTGGCGTCTTTGCGAGAGATCCCCCCTGCCGGACGCGACCGGTGCCCTCTCCCGCCAGCGTCCTCCGCGAAGAAAGGGATGCCCCGCCAGGAAACCGCAGGTGTCCCTCCCTTTGCCCCGCGACGTCCCACGGCACGCTCACACAGCCGCCCCCAGGTTTTCTTGGCGGGCTTGGCGTCTTTGCGAGAGATCCCCCCGGCCGCACGCGACCGGTGCCCTCTCCCGCCAGCATCCATCCGCGAAGAAAGGGATGCCCCGCCAGGAAACCCCAGCGGTCCCTCCCTTGCCCCGCGACGTCCCACGGCACGCTCACACAGCCGCGCCCCAGGTTTTCTTGGCGGGCTTGGCGTCTTTGCGAGAGATCCCCCCGCCGCACGCGACCGGTGCCCCCTCCCGCCAGCATCCATCCGCGAAGAAAGGGATGCCCGGCCAAGAAACCGCAGATGTCCCTCCCTTTGCCCCGCGACGTCCCACGGCATGCTCACACAGTCGCCCCCAGGTTTTCTTGGCAGGCTTGGCGGCTTTGCGTGAGATCCCCCCCTGCCGCACGCGACCGAAAACGAGCAGGTGTCCCCCTTCACCGGTACCGGTACAAAGTAACTCGCAGGATTCCCGCGTTACGCCCCGCATCCAGGGAAATGTTATTTCCCTGCCCTGTGTCGTCTCCTGCCAGCGTCCGTCCGCGAACCCATCGACCCTCCACGAACCGGCCTTCCTCCACCGTGGCCAATCCCACAATCGGCGGCCCGGGCGTATCCGGCGAAAACGTGACCGTCAACCCGCCGCCGGCCATGTAGAATTCGTCCAGTCCGGCCGCAATGAAAATCCCATGCGGCGCCGGGGCGGAAGACACGGCACTCGCCCCAGCCCCGGCTCCCGCCACCGGCCGCCGCCCGCCGCTTCCCGCCACGCTCAGCGTGTAACCTCCCAGCCGCAGTTTCTGCGCCGGAGTAAGTTCCTCCAGCAGCACGCCGGCCATGCGGCCCTTCGGCTGGTTCTCCAGAATCAGCGGCGCCAACTGCGACAAGACGTCATAGCTCCGCGCCAGCGCCTCGCCTCCGCCTCCACCCTCCGGCCCGTCGATCCCGAATGGCGAAAACCCCAACGCCCGGTGTTGTCCCACGGCGTAAAAAACATTCGCCGCGCCGGCCGTCCCGCCCGCCGCCTCGGGGACAAATAAAGGGTTCCCCGGCCGGTCATATTCCGTGCACCAGTTCTTCAATTCGAAATAGATGTCCGGCGCCAGAAAGTCCAGTTGCGGCCCGCCCGCCTTCCAGATATCCATAGAGTGCGCCAACGGTCCGCCGCTGTTATATTGCCCCGGCGCGTAACTCGGCCGGATCAGCGCGGCGTTGGCGTACATCGGCAGCGGATATTCGGCCTTCCCCCGCTCCGCCACCTGCCCGATATAGCGCGCATACTGCCAGGCCATGAACAGGTCGTCGGTTTCCAGGCCCGCTCCGAACACGGTCTCCCAATTCCCGGACGTTTTGAAACCAGCCGCCTGCCACTTCGCGCGCAACTCCGGATGCAGCGTGTCCTTGTGCTGTTCCAGATACTCCATCAACTCCCGGGGCACCGGCTGCCCGTACGCGGCATTCGCCTGTGCGGAGTAATCGCGCGCATCGGGTATCACCCCCACTTCGTTTTCCACCTGGATCAGAATCACCGTGTGCGCCTCGCCGTCAATTTCCCGGACCCGCCGCATCAGCGCCGCAAACGCGCGCGCGTCCGCGTCCCGGTTCGCCTGGCTGAGCGGGCTCAGCCGCTCGGTTCCGGAGCCGTTTCTAAGTTGCACCCGCGGAAATCGCTCGAAATCCCGCTTCACCCAGTCGGGCGCATAGCTCGACCAGGTATTCTTCCAGCTTCCGAACCACAGCAACACCAAGTGCAGGTTATGGGCGCGGGCCTGCCGGATCACGCCATCCACCAGGGTGTAGTCGAACCGGCCCTCCGTCGGCTCCAGCAGGGCCCAGGAAACCGGCGCCAGCACGGTGTTCAGGTGCATCGCCGTCAAGCGCGGCCACACCCCGCTCAGATACTCCAGGCTGGTGGCCGAGTTGTTGTACAACTCACCGGCCAGGGCGAGAAACGGTTGGCCGTCCACCATCAACTGCGTCGCCTCCCCGCGTTTCTCCAGGTGCGGGATTGCCGGTACGGCTTTGGATTGCGCGCCCGCAGGCCCGCCAGCCACAGAAAGTAGTAGAGCCGAACAAATCCAGCTTCGCGCCCGCATCTCCATTTCCCTCCTCAGAAAACCGAGCGTATCACGCGGCCCCCTGCTTCGGTCCGGCGTTTGTTGCAGTTTCGAACTAAACGTGTTTTCTTATAAAGCATGAAGAGCGCAGCCGGATTTCTCCCCGTCCTCCCGGTTCTTGCCACGACCGCCTTATTGGCCGGTCTCCACGCCCAGACCGCCATCGACACCAAAAACTGGACCGCTGCCGACGACCATCAGAACATGATGCAGCAGCTTGGCATCAAGGCCCTCCGTCCCGGCCCCAGCGGCAACGAAAGCGCGCCCAACCACGCCAACTACGATGAGGCCACCGCCAATCCGTATCCCAACCTCCCCGACCCGCTGATCCTCAAGAACGGCCGCAAGGTCACCACACCGGCGATGTGGTGGAAGCAGCGCCGGCCCCAGATCGTCGAAGACTTCGACCGCGAGGTCTATGGCCGCATCCCCAAAAACGTGCCCAAGGTGACCTGGGAAGTGACTAAGACGGCCCAGGCGCAGGTCGGTTCACACGCCGTCATTGGCAAACAACTCATCGGCAACGTGGATAATTCGTCTGACCCCGATATCCAGGTGCACATCCAGATGACCCTGGTGGTCCCGGCCGGCGTCAAAGGCCCCGTCCCGGTGATGATGATGTTCGGCGGCCGTACCATTCCCGAGATCGCCTTTCCCGCCCCGGTATTTCCCGGCCGCGGTGCGCGCGGTCCAGGCGCCGGCGGACGTGGTCCCATGGCTCCCCCGCCCCAGGCCGACCCGCCCGCGTTGGAGCAATTGATCGCCGATGGCTGGGGCGTCGCTACCATCGGTCCAGGCAGTATCCAGGCCGATAACGGCGCCGGTCTCACCAAGGGTATCATCGGGCTGGTCAACAAGGGGCAGCCCCGCAAGCCCGATGACTGGGGCGCCCTGCGCGCCTGGGGATGGGGCGCCTCGCGCGGCCTCGACTACCTGGAGCACGATCCCGCCGTCAATGCCAGGCAGGTGGGCATCGAAGGCGTGTCGCGTTACGGCAAAGCCGCCCTGGTCACCATGGCCTTCGATACCCGCTTCGCCGTGGTGCTGATCGGTTCGTCGGGCGAAGGCGGAGCCAAACTCAGCCGCCGCAACTGGGGCGAGGCCGTCGAGAACCTCACCGGCAGCGGCGAGTATCACTGGATGGCGGGGAACTTCCTGAAATACGGTGCCTCCGAGGCAACCTTCGGAAGCAAAACCCCTGGCGACCTGCCGGTGGATGCCCACGAACTGCTGGCCCTTTGCGCCCCACGCCTTACCTTCGTCAGCTACGGCGTGCCGGAAAAGGGGGACGCCAAGTGGCTCGATCACCAGGGCAGCTTCATGGCCGCGGTCGCCGCCCAGCCGGTTTTCCGCCTTCTTGGCGCCAAAGACCTGGGTGTTCCCGACGACTACCACACCGCCAAAATGCCGCCCGTGAACGTCGGCCTGCTGAACGGCCAGCTTGCCTGGCGGCAGCACGATGGCGGCCACACCGACGCTCCCAACTGGAAATACTTTATTCCGTGGGCCGACAAATTCCTGGGCCACTCCGGCCAGGAGACCGGCGCGGAGAAGAATCAATGAAGCTTCTGGTGGCGGGCATCGCCGCCGCGTGGCTGCTGTCCGCCCAGGCCGACCGGCCCGCTCCCCGCACTGACCAAAACTCCCGGATGGCGCACGAACAACTCCTCGCCAAGGCCAAACAGGGCCGCATCGACCTGTACTTCGAAGGCGACTCCATCACGCGGCGGTGGGGCGCCACCGACTACCCGCAGCTTCTGGAAAACTGGAAGAAGAACTTCTTCGGTTGGAACGCGGCCGACTTCGGCTGGGGCGCCGACCGCGTGGAGAACATTCTCTGGCGCCTCGACAACGGCGAGCTCGATGGCATCAATCCCAAGGTGATCGTGCTGCTCGCCGGGACCAACAATATCGGCAATCGGGTCCCCG